>NZ_JAGPBB010000187.1 GCF_018063565.1 Rhodoferax sp. | reverse complement strand
GGCAGGTGAGCAAAATTGACGCGATCAAGAGCAGCCTGCTGCGTGACATCTCGGTGTCGGCGCTGGCATTCCGGCAAAGCGTCATTTTGCGCAAGAAAGCCGAGTACGACCTGGGCGAACGGCTCAAAGAGCTGTCCTGCCTTTTTGATGTCAAGGCCATCACCGAAGATTGGCAGCGTGACCTGGACGACATGCTGGGCGCCGTGGCACAGCGCCTACCGGCCGCCATGCGTTACCCCGAGCTCGCTGTGGGTTGGGTCGACTACAAGGGTCAGCGATACGGCAGCCCTGTTGCAGGTGAACACTTGAGCGTGCGCTTTGGTGGTACACCCGAGCAGCCTGACCTTTTGGGCGTCACCTACAGTGCAGCGTTGCCGCTCGACACCGGTGAGGCGTTTCTTGCAGAGGAACAATCCCTGTTTGAAGCCTTGGCCAAACGGCTGCGCGAAGTTCTGGACCGCCGACAGGTCGAGGTGACGCTTTTGCAAGCTGATCGTGCGCTGCGCACCTCCCGGCACTGTAGCCAACTGCTGATTCGTGCCGAAGACGAAGACCAATTGATGCAGGACATCTGCCGCCTGGCGGTTGAGGTTGGTGGCTACCGGATGGCCTGGGTAGGCGTTGCACAGTTCGATGAGGCCCGCACGGTGCGCCCGGTGGCCAGCGCCGGTTTTGATGACAATTACCTGGATACAGCGCAGATTTCCTGGGCAGACGTGGCACGTGGACGAGGAACCACGGGCACCGCCATCCGTGAACGCCGCACCGTGGTCACCCGGGACATTCTGACCAACCCGATACTGGCGCCCTGGCGCGAGGCCGCAATTCAGCGGGGGTACGCAGCGGCCGTCGCGTTGCCCTTGGTAGTCGAGGGCGATCATTGCTTTGGTGCCCTGTGTCTGCACGCCAAAGAGAAAGATGCCTTCACTGACACAGAAGTCGAGCTGCTGGAAGAAATGGCCAACGACCTGTCGTTTGGGTTGCGCACACTACGTACCCGCGCCGCATTCAACGCCAGCCACGTTGAACTGCGCAAGTTGTCCCTGGTGGTTGAACAAAGCCCCAACTCCATCGTGATCACCAACCTGGAGCCCAGCATCGAGTACGTCAACGAGGCCTTTACCCGCAACACCGGGTTCACACGCGACGAAGTACTGGGGAAAAATCCGCGTTTTCTCCAATCGGGCAAAACGCCCGCTACGACCTACCAGGACATGTGGCAAACGCTGCTGGGTGCCAAGACCTGGGTGGGTGAATTCATCAACCACACGCGACAGGGTGAGCAGCAGATCGAGGCAGCCATCATCATGCCGCTGATCCAGAGCGATGGCCAGGTCTCACATTACGTTGCCATCAAGGAAGACATCACAGCCAAGCGGCATCAGGAAGATCAGTTGCGCAAGCTCTACCTTGCGGTGGAACAAAGCCCTGAGAGCATTGTGATTACCGACCTTGATGCTCGCATCGAGTATGTCAATGCTGCATTTCAGCGCGTCACCGGCTACACCCGGGAAGAAGCAATAGGGCTCAACCCGCGTGTTCTCAAGTCTGGCCGCACGCCCAAGACCACCTACGACGACATGTGGGCAACGCTTACGCGCGGCGAAAACTGGCGTGGCGAACTCTATAACCGGCGCAAGGACGGCAGCGAGTATGCGGAGTTTGCCAATATCGCACCGATTCGCCAGCCTGATGGCGCCATCACGCACTATCTGGCCATCAAGGAAGACATCACCGAGAAAAAACGCATGAGTGATGAGCTGGATCGCCATCGCTTGCACCTCGAAGAACTGGTTGCCGAGCGCACCGAGGCATTGGACACTGCTCTGGAGGAGCAAAGCGCACTGTTTGAAACCGCCAGCGTGGGCATTGTCTTGTTACGTAACCGTACTGTGGTGCGCTGGAACCGCACCTTCGATGAGATGCTCGGCTACGCGGTTGGTGAGCAAGTGGGCCAAACCACCCGGCATTGGTACCCGGATGACGCTACGCATGCCGAAGTTGGCCAGAAGCTCAACGACGGGGTCGCACGGGGCGAATTTGAACTGGTGCGCAAAGATGGCAGCCGCTTATGGGCGCGCATGGCGGGGCGGCACATTGACGCAGATGACCAAACCAAGGGCATGGTCGCCATCGTGGAAGATATTTCCGAAGAGCGTGCCGCGCTGGTCGAAATCCAGATAGCGCGAGCAGCCGCCGAATCTGCCAACCGCAGCAAGAGCGAGTTTCTGGCCAACATGAGCCATGAAATCCGTACGCCCATGAACGCCATCATCGGCATGAGCCACCTGGCACTGCAAACCGCCCTGGACAAAAAGCAACGCAATTACATTGAGAAAGTGCACCGCGCCGGCGAAAATCTGCTGGGCATCATCAACGACATCCTTGATTTTTCAAAAATCGAGGCTGGCAAGATGAGCATGGAGTCCGTCAACTTCAATCTGGAAGACGTGATGGACAACCTGGCCAATCTGGTTGGTATGAAAACCGAGGACAAAGGGCTGGAGTTGCTCTTTAGCACCGCCCCGGATGTGCCCACGGCCCTGATGGGCGACGCTTTGCGCCTCGGCCAAGTCCTGATCAACCTGGGTAACAACGCTGCCAAATTTACCGAAACCGGTGAAATCGTGGTCGGCATCGACAAGGTGACTGACTTTGACGATGGCGTGGAGCTGCATTTTTGGGTGCGCGACA
>NZ_JAGPBB010000047.1 GCF_018063565.1 Rhodoferax sp. | reverse complement strand
GCCGAATCTGGCTGCGGCGCTGCATTCCGCGGTTTCCTCCCTCGAGGCTTGTACGACGCCTGCCCTCAGGCTTGCGTGAATTTACGCAGGTCGGTGATCGCGGGCAGGCATCCTACAAACCTAAACGAGATCAGTCCAGGCACCAAAGTCACTCCTGCGAATGCGAGGTTCCACATCCACGCCACATTGGGTTCGCATACGTGACATTCTTCGCACCGCTGTGCAATTTGAAGATGTCATGCCCGGGTTTTGCCACAGCAGAAGGGCTAAAACCAGTCTGTCAAGTTTTTGTCGCGGCTGCGTCATATTGGGTCTCTAAGCTGGCGGAATGTCCGCCATTGAACTGACCGGTATCTGCAAATCCTGGGGAACCAGCCATGCGTTGGTGGGTGTGGATTTGCGCATTCAGCCAGGCACGTTTTGTGTGCTGCTGGGCCCCTCGGGTTGCGGCAAGTCCACCACCTTGCGCATCATTGCCGGGCTGGACACCGCCAGCAGCGGCACGGTGTGGGTGGATGGGCGCAATGTGACGGCCCTGCCACCAGCGCAACGTGGCGTGGCCATGGTATTTCAGAACTACGCCTTGTTTCCGCACCTGAATGTGGCTGACAACATCACTTTTGGCTTGTCGATACGCAAGACACCGGCTGCCGAAACCGCGCGCCGCCTCAAGGAAGCCGCTGCCTTGCTGGGTTTGAGCGACTTGCTGCAGCGCAAACCCAGCCAGCTGTCGGGCGGACAGCAGCAACGCGTGGCGCTAGGGCGGGCGCTGGTGGCCCAGGCCAAGGTTTGCCTGATGGACGAGCCGCTGTCCAATCTGGATGCCCAGTTGCGCCAGGACATGCGCCGCGAGCTGCGCGACATTCAGCGCACGCTGGGTCTGACGGTGGTGTATGTCACGCATGACCAAAGCGAAGCGATGAGCATGGCTGACCAGGTGGTGCTGCTCAACCGTGGCCGCATTGAACAAGTGGGCGCGCCGCGCGAGCTGTATGCCCGCCCGGCCAGCACCTTTGCCGCACGATTTATCGGCACGCCGCCAATGAACCTGTTGACGCTGGAAAACGGCTGCATCGCTGGCAGCAAGGTCTCCATTCCCGTGGTGGCATCTACCTTGGGCGTGCGCCCCGAGGCCATTCAAATCGACCCCGACGGCCATGCCGCCCAGGTGCAAAGCGTCGAATACCTCGGCGCCGACCTGGTGCTGCGCTGCCAATTGGGCAGCCAAACCCTGCTGGTGCGGTTGGACGGCCAGCACCCCGCCAGCACAGGTGACACCGTGCACTTGCGCTGGGACACCGGTCACAGCCATGGCTTTGATGCCCAAGGCCTGCGAATTCCCTGAAACCTCAACCATCGACCATAAGGAAACTTACCATGAAACGAAAAACCTTTATGCAACTGACGACTCTGAAGTTAATAGCTGCTAGCGCAATGCTGGCATGCGCTACAGGCCAAATTCATGCACAAAACCCGGTGGAAGTGCAATTCTTCTACCCGGTGGCTGTTGGCGGCCCCATCACCAAGGTGATTGACGGCTTTGCCACCGATTTCATGAAAGCGCATCCGCACATCAAGGTGACACCGATCTACGCTGGCAGCTACCAGGAAAGCATCGTCAAGGCGCTCACCGCGCACAAGTCGGGCACGCCGCCGGTCACCTCGGTGCTGCTGTCCACCGACATGTTCACGCTGATCGATGAAGACGCGGTGGTACCGTTTGACAACTTTGTCAAAACCGCCCAAGACCAGGCCTGGCTCAAAGGCTTTTACCCGGCGTTCATGCAAAACAGCCAGACCGGCGGCAAGACCTGGGGCATACCGTTTCAGCGCTCCACCGTGGTGATGTACTGGAACAAGGATTTGTTCAAGCAAGCCGGGCTGGACCCCAACAAGGCCCCCGCCAGCTGGGCCGAACTCAAAGACGCAGCGACCAAACTGACGCAAAAAGACAGCACGGGCAAGGTCAACACCTGGGGCGTGCAAATTCCGTCCAGCGGCTTTCCGTACTGGTTGTTTCAGACGCTGAGCACCACCAACGGTGCGATGCTGGCCAACGAGACAGGCACCACCGTCAAGTTTGACGACCCCAAAGTGGTGGAAGCCTTGCAATACTGGGTGGACCTGGGCAAGGCCGGCATACACCCGCCCGGCGTGGTCGAGTGGGGCACCACCCCGAAAGACTTTTTCGAGAAAAAGGCGGCCATCATCTTCACCACCACCGGCAACCTCACCAACATCAAGACCAACGCCAAGTTTGACTTTGGCGTGGGCATGATTCCAGGCAATGCACGCAAGGGCTCACCCACCGGCGGCGGCAATTTCTACATCTTCAAAAAATCCACCCCGGCGCAGCAGCGAGCCGCGTTTGAGTTTGTGAAATGGGTCACGCAGCCCGAGCGCGCTGCGCAGTGGAGCATTGATACCGGCTATGTAGCGGTGTCGCCGGCAGCGTATGACACGCCAGCGCTCAAGCAGTATGGCCAGGGCTTTCCCGCCGCACTGGTGGCGTGCGACCAGTTGCCGGTGGCCGTGGCCGAGTTGTCCACCCACGACAACCAGCGCGTGACCAAGGCGCTCAACGATGGCTTGCAGGCAGCGCTGACCGGCAGCAAGACCGCAGCGCAGGCCATGAAGGATGCGCAAGCCGAGGCTGAGCGCATCCTGCGCGCTTACAAGTAAGCGAAGTACGGCTGCACATTCGCCAGACTGCGGCCGATATCGCCCGTTCCACCATGTCATCCAACGGACTGCGTACTGGCTATGTCTGGCTGATGCTGCTGCCGGCGTTGTTGCTGCTGCTGGCCTTTACCCACTGGCCGGTGGCCGCCACGCTGATCGACAGCTTTTATTCCACACCCAAAGGCGCGCGGCCCAGCGTCTGGGTGGGGCTGGAAAACTATCAGTTGATGGCGGCCGACCCGGTGTTCTGGAAGGCGCTGAAAAACAACCTGTGGTTTGCCGGTGTCACCATTCCGGTGTCCATCGGTCTGGCGTTGCTGATGGCACTGTGGATCAACGAGCGCATGGCGGGCCGGGCGTTTCTGCGCATGGCTTACTTCACGCCCACCGTGCTGCCGATGATTGCGGTGGCCAACATCTGGCTGTTTTTCTACACCCCGCAATACGGCTTGCTGGAGCAGGTGAGCGGCGCGCTGGGCTTGCCGTCGCACAACTGGCTCGGCAGTCCCGCTACGGCTTTGGGAGCTGTCACCGCAGTCGCCATATGGAAGGAAGCCGGTTTTTTCATGATTTTTTACTTGGCCGCGCTGCAAAGCCTGAACCCCAGCCTGCGCGAGGCAGCGGCCATTGAGGGGGCTTCGCGCTGGACGTTTTTTCGCCGGGTGCAGTGGCCGCTGCTGATGCCGACCACCTTGTTTGTGCTGGTCAACGCGTTTATCAACGGCTTTCGCATGGTGGACCACCTGTTTGTACTGACGCGCGGCGGGCCGGACAATGCCTCCACGCTGCTGCTGTTTTACCTGTACGAGGTTGGCTTTAGCTTCTGGGATACTGCCTACGCAGCGGCCATCACCGTGGTGTTGGTCGCGATGCTGGCGAGCATCGCCTTGCTACAGTTTTTTATAGGCGACCGCAAGGTGCATTACCAGTGAGCAGGCTGATTCACCCACCCCACCAGCGACTGCTGTTTAACGAGTCCGGCTGGCTCGACACCCTGGCCGCCTGGCTGCTGGCGCTGCTGTGGGTGCTGCCACTGGTCTATGCGGTGTGGACTGCGTTTCACCCCGCCGAATACGCCACCCGCTTTGCGCTGGACGCGCCGCTGACGCTGGACAACTTCAGGCGTGCCTGGGCGGCAGCCCCTTTTGCGCGCTACTTTTTCAACACCACGCTGCTGGTCGGCATGATTTTGGCCGCGCAACTGGTACTGGCCACGCTGGCGGCTTATGCTTTTGCACGCTACCGGTTTCGTGGCCGCAACCTGATGTTTGCACTGGTGCTGGTGCAACTGATGGTGATGCCCGACATTCTGGTGGTGGAAAACTACAAGACCATGGCGCAGCTTGGCCTGGTGGACTCGCTGTGGGCGATTGGCCTGCCGTACTTTGCCTCGGCATTTGCCATATTTTTGCTGCGCCAGACCTTCATGGGCATTCCCAAAGAGCTGGACGATGCGGCCCGGGCAGAGGGTGCCAGCGCGCTGCAAACCCTGTGGCGCGTTTATGTGCCACTGGCCAAACCAACCTACACGGCGTTTGCGCTGGTGTCGGTGAGCTTTCACTGGAACAATTTCCTGTGGCCACTGCTTGTGACCAACAGCCAGCAGGCGCGCCCGCTCACGGTAGGGCTACAAATCTTTTCAGCGGTGGACCAGGGCATAGACTGGTCGATCATCACTGCCGCCACATTGATGAGTTCAGCGCCCCTGCTGCTGGCATTCTTGCTGTTTCAACGTCAATTTGTCCAAAACTTCATGCGCGCTGGCATCAAATGAAACTGATCACCTGGAACACCCAATGCCGCCAAGGCGTATGGCCGGGGTGCCTCAGCGCTGCGCCATCCAGGCCGTGATTTGTGGCAAGCGGGTTTGGCGAACACGCAGCCGCTCACGAATGGTGCCAATGCTCTCTTCTGCCTTGCGCCGGGCATCTGGGGGAATGTACGTCTGGGCATATGCGCTGATCTTGTCGATCATGGCCGGGTCAACCGAGGCCTGACCCAGCCGGGGCACAAAGCTGCTGCGCTCAGAGGTTTGCAGTTTCTCGAAAACCGCTGGCAGATGCTGCTGCACAAAGTCCCAGGCCAGATCAGGATGGCGCCAGGCCACACGGCGCAGCAGCGACGGGCTGGTGGTTTCACCAGGCTCGGCGGTCAGCGCAAGCTCCAGCGCACGTTGTGCCAGCGCCGTGTCTTGCGGCGCACCCAGCAGCTCAAACAACTCGTCGCGCACCATGGCATTTTTCTCAGCGTTGGCGCGGGCGCGCAAACTCTCCCAGGTGGTGGCATCGGCATGGCGCGCCACCACCCCCAGCACGGTGCGCCGCAATGTGGCCGGTATTGCGGCGGGGTTGCTGGTCTCGGCGGCAAGCCGCTCGCGTGCACCTTCAACCACTTGAGCATCACCAAAGTCACCCAGCGTGCCTATCAGGTCGTTACGCAGATTGGCCGTGGGGTCGGTCTCACCGGCCTTCGGCAACCAACCCAAGCGCTGCAACAACGGTTGCAACAGCGCGATCATGCGCGCTCGCCACTGGGCTTGCTCGGCCGCCATGCCGAGGTACAGACGGTCGACCTCGCCGGCAATGTTGAGTGCGGCCGACCACACCTGCGGGTCGGCGTCAACCGGCAGCGCGGCCAGCAGGCGCAGTGCGTCAGTGGGGGCCATGCCCCCGCCCAGCCCCAGCGCCCAGGTGTCGTGCAGGGTGCCGAGTTGGTCGACCGCAGGCAGTCGACCAAATGCAGTGCTCAGCGCCGTCATCGATTCCGCGCCGTAGGCACTGCGAAAGTAACCGTTCTGCCCGGCGTTGAGCACCACCGTGCCGCAGCCAGGCAAGCTGACCCGGGCACGCCCCTGACGCACCAGCGTTTTGACCGTTTCTGCGCCGCCAGCCAACTGCAGCGTCACCGGCACCTGCCAGCGCCGCGCCGTCTTGGTGGGTCGGTCGGGCGCAAATTCGCCTTGCACCAGGTCAACCTGAGTGCGGCCATTGCGGCAGCTTGCGGCTTTGAGGGTGATCAGCGGCACCCCCGGTTGCTCGGTGAAGTCGCGCGCCATACGGCGCACCGGCTGCTTCGCTGCCACCTCCAGCGCACGCCACAGGTCGTGTGAGGTGGCGTTGCCATAGGCGTGCTGCCGCATATAGGCGCGCACCCCGGCGCGCCAGGCGGTCTCGCCCAGTGTGGCCTCAAGCATGCGGATCACAGCCTCACCCTTGCTGTAGGTGATGCCGTCAAACGCCTGCGACATTTGCTCGACCGTGGCCACCTTTTGCACCACGGCGTGGCTCGTGGCCAGCGCGTCTTGGCGCATGGCCCAGTTGCGCGCCTCGACCGCGCCAAGTTCTGCCTGCCACTCGGGGTGAAACTTTTCTGCCGCACGCCCCGCCAACCACGAGGCAAATCCCTCGTTGAGCCACAAGTCGTCCCACCAGGCCATAGTCACCAGGTTGCCAAACCACTGGTGCGCGGTCTCGTGCGCTACCGTGGTAAACACCCCCTGGCGGTCGCGCTGGGTCGAGAAACTCGGGTCGAGCAGCATCGCGTACTCAAAGTAAAAAATCGAACCCCAGTTTTCCATCGCGCCAAAAAACTGACTCTGGCCCGGTGCAGCGAGGTGGTCGAGCTTGGGCAAGGGGTAGGGCAAACCAAAATAATCGTTGTACCAATCCAGCGACTGGCGCGCCGCCTCCAGCGCAAAGTCGGCCTTGGCCAGCTCGCCGGCGCGCGTCACCACCGCCAGCTCGGTAGCGCCCTGCCGTTCGGCCTTGCGCTCAAAATCACCGACGTTGAGCGAGAGCAAATAGGTCGACATCTTGGGCGAGGTCAAAAACCGAACTGTCTGCAGGCCCTCACCCGCCGGTGTGGTGGCAGCCACAGGCATGTTGCTGACCGCGGTCTGACCGCTGGGCACGGTCAGGCTGACATCAAAGGTGGCTTTGAACGCCGGTTCATCCCATGACGGGATCACGCGGCGCGCATCAGCCGCCTCAAACTGGGTGAAAAGTGCGCGGCGCGTGCCCCCCCCGCTTTCATAGTCCAAAGCAAACAAGCCCGCGGCCTGCTTGTAAATCTTGCCGGTGTAGTCCAGCGTGAGCGTGTGTCGCCCAGGTGCGAGAGGCTGCTCAAACCGGAAGGTGGCGGTCTGCGCAGCCGGGTCGAGCGTGACCTGCGCCACCCCCGAGCCCGGACTCGCCACGCGCGAGAACGCCAGATCGAGCGCGTGCAGTGTGATGCTGCGGGTCGCGCGCTGCACCTTCAGGTCGATTTCCAACTGCGCCGAAAACCGCAGCTCGGCCGCGTTGGGTGAGAGCTGCAGCCGGTAATGCTGCGGCACGACGCCTGTGGGCAACTGGGTGGTAATCTGGTGCTGCGCGCTAGGTGCTGCAGCGGCGATCGGCAGCGCAACAGGCAACAGTGCGACAACACCCGCCAGCCAAAGGCAAACGGACAATGCGCGCGGTCGGCAGAAGTTCTTGTAGCCCATAGGCGTCCTCCTTGTTGTGTTCTCAAGTCGGCGTTTATAGCATTGCCGCGTTGGGCCAATTCAGTCAACTTCAGCTCGCTTTTGGACTGTTTCCCGCCTGCGAGGGCCGCCATTTGCACCGTTTTGGCTTTCAGCGCGGCAGACAATCAGGTCCCAGCTCCGGTCAAGCTGTACCGCATTTGCGCTGATGTCGGTGAGGGGCAAAGCAAGAATAACTTGAACAGTTCGACCGTGCTGACAAGCGCAATGCGTTGTTGCAAACCGCTTGTGTAGCCTGCTACACCGCGCGGCTTGCGCCGCGCCTTGCACTTGCCATCACGACTCCTTTGTCCAGGCTATTCTTGCTTGACCCCTAAGCTTTAACTGGAATAATGTCCGGTGACGGCTGATCGTGACCAACGGCCAACAGGCGCGCCCGCTCGCGGTGGGCTTGCAGGTTTTTTCTGCCACCGACCAGGGCATCGACTGGTCCATCATCATCACCGCTGCCATGCTGATGAGCGGTGCGCCTCTGTTGCTGGCGTTCCTGCTGTTTCAGCGCCAGTTTGTTGAAAGCTTTATGCGAGCCGGCATCAAATGAAACTGATCACCTGGAATACCCAATGGTGCTGTGGCACCGACGGCGTCGTCAGCCCCGAGCGCATCGTGGTCGAAGCGCGCGCCATGGCCGATTTTGACGTCCTGTGCCTGCAGGAGATCTCGCAGGGATTTGACGGCCTGCCAGGCGAACCTGGTGACCAGCCCGCGCAGTTACAAGCCCTGTTGCCAGGCTATCAGGTGTTTTTCGGCGCTGCGGTGGACGGATTTGGCACTCGAGGGCAGCGACAGCGTTTTGGCAACCTGATCGCGACCCGACTGCCTGTGGTCAACGTGCAACATTACCCCTTGCCATGGCCGGCTGACCCGTCCGTACCCAGCATGGCGCGGATGTGCAGCAGCGTCACCATTGTTGACCCTGTGCTGGGCACATTGCGGGTGATGACGACGCATCTGGAGTATTACTCAGCCGGGCAACGCATGGCGCAAACATGTGCCTTGCGCGAACTGCAGGCACAGGCATGCACCTTGGCATTGCAGCCACCGAAACCCGAGAATGAAACCACGCCTTTTAGGTGCGTTCCACACACCACGCAGGCCCTGCTATGCGGTGACTTCAATTTCGAGCCAGGTGCCCCGGAGTACGCTGCGATTCAGGAGCCTTTTTGGGCTACAGCGCAATCGGAACATGTGGTTGCTGCTATTGAGAATGGATCCTATCGTTGGCACGATGCGTGGAGGGTGTGTCACAACTTGATGCCGCATGCACCCACATTCCGGCTCTACGACCGACTGTACGGTCCACAGCCGATCACCTGTGACTATGTCTGGATCAGCGACGCCTTGGCAGCGCGCAGGTCAACTCTGAGCGTCAACGCAGACAGTCGTGCCTCTGACCACCAGCCACTGCTTCTGGAATTGACCTGACAACGCAGGCTCCGGTTTCATGCCACTGTGGGCAATGGCGCTGTCGCGGGACAAACAGCCAATGGACCATGGGCGATGATGAGTTCGGCCGGATGGCAGACGCGCCATTGTCAAAAAATTGACACATGACAACGAAATAATGCGCCGTTCTATCCTCAGGAGTGTTTATGTTTTTCTCTCGTCAAGCTTATTTTTCCTTGAGCGCCGCGGCGACTGCCACCGCGCTGATGTTGGGTGGCTGTGCCACCGGCGGCGGTGCCGGTACGGCTGCCGTGAAGCGTGTTGATTTCACCGAAACCGCTGCGCCTGTGGCGACCGAAATCGACAAAATGAGCAAGACCTACACAGACTCGTCGGTCAAGGTGACTTACGTGGACGGCAGCGTCAAGACGTATCCCTTGAGCTACAACACCTTGTTCTCGTTGAAAGATGCCACCAGCGAAGTCGGCGGCAAGATGCACCCGGCCGGTCAGCTCTACAACTACAAGATGGAACCCCTGATGGACCCCAAGGGCAAACCTCTGGTGGCCGAGACCCCTGATGCCAATAGCCTGCTGCAAGTGGGCGACAAGCTGTTCATGGTGACGCACCTTGAATACGACTGGTTGTTGTCGGATGGCTCGGTGGGTACCAAGGTGAAAGACTGGCATGCCCGCGCGCCCATGGGCATGCTGTTGTCTGAGCTCAAGCAGAATGACTCTGGCCAGATGAGTCTGCTCAAACAGCGCCCGATCGATTTTTCTGCCGTGGGCGGCTTGTGGATTCCGTGCTTTGGCTCACAAACCCCCTGGAACACCCATCTGGGGTCTGAAGAAGATTACGACCTGCAGTTCAACCCGCTGACCAAGGATCACACCAAGACCTCCGCCGGTCTGCAAGCCATGACCGACCTGTATTTCAAGGGCGAAAAGCTGGCTAACCGCTACCACTACGGCTATTTGAACGAAGTGGCGGTCAAGCCCGATGGCAGCACCCAGGTCACCAAGCACTACGCCATGGGCCGTGGCACTTGGGAAATGGGCAAGATCATGCCCGACAGCAAAACGGTGTACTTTGGTGACGACGGAACCCACGGTCTGATGGCCATGTTTGTTGCCGACCAGCCGGGCAAGCTCGACGCTGGCACCATCTACGCCGCCAAGTGGGAGCAAACCTCTGACAAAGACGGTGGCCGCGCCAACCTCAAGTGGGTCAAGCTGGGCCACGGCAACAGCACCGAGATCAAGGCGCTGGCTGACAGCAGTACTTTCTACAAGATTTTCTCGGCTGTGCAACCCAAAAACGGCGCCTGCGAAGCCGGTTACACCCGGGTGCGCAGCGGCTCCACCGCTGACGAGTGCCTGAAAGTTAACCCAGGCCAGGAAAAGGCGGCTGCCTTCCTCGAAACCCGCCGCATGGCCGCCTTGATGGGTGCCACCACCGAGTTCACCAAAATGGAAGGCGTGGCCGTCAACGACAAAGACAAGCGCCTGTACATGGCCATTTCGTCCATTCGCGACAGCATGACCAGCATGACCGGCGAGCCGGTTGATCACATTCGCCTGGCCAAAAACAGCGCTGGCGCGACCTATAGCCTGGACATGAAGGGCGGCCAGATGGACGCCAAGGGCGCGGCCATTTCGTCTAACTATGTGGCGGTGAACATGTATGTGGAGTCCGCATTGCTGGGTGAGCCGCTCAAAGCGCCGGATGCCAAGGGCAACACCGCCGCTGAGGGCAAAGTTGCCAACACCGACAACGTGTTTTTCTCGGAAAAGATGCGCACGCTGTTCATTGGCGAAGACTCGGGGGAGCACGTCAACAATTACCTGTGGGCCTACAACGTTGACACCAAAAAACTCACCCGCATCCTGAGCTCAGCCGCAGGTGCTGAAAACACGGGTCTGCAGGTGCTGGACAACCTGAACGGTCACGCCTACATCATGGCCAACAACCAGCATTGGGGTGACCTGCCGTCATCAGTGCCGGCCGACCTGAAGGCGGCGCTGTCGGCCAAGATTGACAAGTTCAACGCGCCGGTGGGTTACCTGGGTGGCATGCCTGCCATACGCTAAGCGTTAACAGCTACCAGCCCAAAGGGCTAGTCTTTTCAGAGGCTAGCCCTTTTTCTATATGGGGAGGGAGCTCCTTAATTTGAAGTATTCAAGCAAGAGGATAAGACGGTGAAACAATCAAACAGTAAGCCGCTGGTCTGGCCAATTCTGGGTGTCGCCAGCGCAGCAGTGGTGCTAACCGCATGCGTGACTGCCTTGCCAGGTGCCAAAGGCAACACAGGCGGCTCGGCGCACGCTTTGGTGGGCGACTTTTTCAATCCGGCGCAATTCGACAATCCGTATTCGCACATTCCGGCGCAGTGCTACATCGAAACCTCGCACGGTGCGCAAAACGCCTGCCAGTTCTGCCACACCAACGGCGTTTACGAGCTGGGCCTGGGCAACAACCTGCCACAGGCGGGGGCTGAGCCCCGCCTGGGCAATCTGCAACTTGAATACAGCTTTGCGCCGCACCGGCCCTTTGAGCCACTCTCAGTGGTCAACCCCTGGGAAAACACCCTGAAGCCAGAAAAACTGTTGGCCGCCGTGCGGGCGCTGGGGCAAGACCCACATGCTTGGGGAGCCTCCGAGGTGGCCAGCTATGTGCGCCAGGACAACTGGAGCGCCGCTTTTTCCCAGCGCCCGGGCAGCGCCAAAGACTGGGACAGTGCGGTCAACCATCCGATGCGATTGTTTCCCGGCCTGGCTCCGGCTGACCTGCCCGCGCAGGCTGACGGCTTTGTGCGCAGCCCGCAGGCCTCGCGCGGTTATTTCAAGGACGATGCCGGTTGGCTGACCGGCTGGCGAGCGGTCAATTTCATGCCTTACGGCATCTTCACGCCCATGACCGGCAGTGTCTCGGGCATTTACATTCGCCTGCCGCAAGCCTTTATGCGTGATGCCAGCGGGCAGTTCAACCTGGGGGTGTACCAGCGCAACTTGGACCTGCTGGAGCGCGCTATTCAGGACCGCTTGACCCCGGCAGACGGGCAACGGTTCACTGGCCAAGCTCACAAGGTACCGCTACGCCGTGGTGAATATCCGGTCGGCACCGAATTTGCCCACCCACTTCACTATGTCGACGTGGCTGCTGACGGTAGCCGCCCCGACATCAGCCGATTTCCGGGCACCCGCGCGCAGCGCGTGAAGGAAATTCGCTACATGATGAAATGGAAGGACTTTCACCATGCAGACTTCCGCCCCGGTGAGAAAGAAGAAGGTTTGCCCGTCTATGGCCATGCCACCCAGGGCTGGGTAGACAACGGGGTCGGCTGGTACCTGGCAGGCTATATTGAAGACGCACTCGGCAGCTTGCGCCCACAAACCCCGCAGGAGTTAACCCAGTGTATTGGCTGCCACAGTGGCGTCGTGCGCACGGAACAGTCCCCAAGCTTCACCTCGGGGACTGGAAACACGGTGGACAGCACTTGGGCCATGGCCCGCAAGTGGCCAGGTTCAGCTGGCTGGAGAGAGATGGACTATCTCGGCTATCAGGCTGTTGCCAATACCAGCGCTCAGGCCACCCCAGGGCAGGCCAAAATGGGCGACCCATTCAATCGGGGCGAAGGCAAGGGCGAATTGCGTTACTTTCTGGACAACGTGGTGGGTGCCAGTCTGTATGGTGACATGCCGGCTGCCATTGAGCGGTATCTGGCGCAAACCATCCGCACGCAGCGCGGCTACTCAGCGGATTGGCCCACCATCAATACCCGCAGCCCACAAGCGTTTACCGAGTCGCAAACGCTGCGCCAGCGCCTGATGCGCGACCTGACGGCGCGTGGCGAGCATCTGAATGCGCATGGCCGGGTGCGCGGTGCCCTGTTGTACCCGCCAATGACTGATGCACTGGCCGGAGCATCGCGCTACCGTCAGGTGGTGGTGAGCCAGCGATATCACCTGGGCAAGGACGTGTTTCCCACGACTCCGGTCAACTTCACCTACCTGCGCGACAGCCTGAACTCCTTTACACACCTGGACGGGCAAACCTATCACCAAGGCGAAGTCATCACCGACCGCTCGGTGCACCGCAGCAACCCGGCGGCTGACATTTATTTGGTGGGCAACGTGCCTACTCTGATCGACGAGAAAAGCGACTTTGCACAGGGTGGCACCTACAACCCCAGGTATGTGCCGCTGTTAAGCACGCCACTAAGGTTTGAGAACAAATGAAAAGCCGTGCAAGGCGCCACCAAGCCAGAGCCTAGGGTTTGAGCAATGGTACATAGTTGCGCAAAAAAGTGCCCCCCTGCAAAAACGGCAAAGCCTCATCGATCAGTGTTGGCTCGGTGCCCATGCCATACGCAAAGTCACCCACGGTGTTGTTGATGGGTCGATCAGTGATGACTTCGCCCAGCTTGTAAGCTGAGCCGTCCTGGTGGGTGTAGGTAACATCCGCTGTGCGAAAGTAGCGCAGTGTGAACGGCGTCTCGGGGAACACGTCCTTGCCATAGTCGTAGCGTTGCGTGACCACCACCTGACGATAGCGCGATGCACCGGCCAGTGCATTGAGGCGAGTCGGCAAAAACAGCTCGGGCCGAATCGTGCCAGCCTCATTCAGATGCGCGCCGCGTGCGGTAAATGCTCGCATCAAACTCAGCCGCTGCGCCTGCACGGCTTTTATCCCAGCCGCATCATGCTGCGCCACGGCAGATTTCAGTTCCGGCCAGTCAGCTTCGTACCCCCGGGCGCGGGTTATTTGGCTGGCCAAATACCCCTCCACCGTATCGGGCATGTCGCCATACAGCGATGCACCCACCACATAGTCCAGGAAAACACGGAATTCGCCCCTGTTGAGCTGGCGATTGACCGGTTCTGCCACCGTCAGATCTCCTGGGGTTGCAGCCTCACCTGCCTGCAGGTTGGCCCGGTAACCCAGGTAATTCATCTCTTGCCAGCCCGCGTCGCCGGCGAACTTGCGTCCCATGGCCCAGGTGGAATCGATGGTGTTGCCCACCCCTGAGGTGTAGGTGGCATGTTGACCCACGTCCGACTGACGCACATTGCCCGAGTGGCAACCGACACACTGGGTCAGTTCTGAGGGCGTTTGTGGCCGCAAGTCGCCGTTGGCGTTCTCTATCCAGCCGCCCAAAATCCATCCCACTCCGTTTTCTATCCAGCCCTGGTCGCGGCTGGCGTAAACCGGCGCGCCTTCGTCCTTGAGAGACATGCCAAATTCATCAGGGTACCAGTCCTGGGATTTGACCATCCAGCGAATCTCTTTCACCCTCCGCGCACGACTGCCGGGGTACGAACTGACGCTGCTGTTTTGCCCGTCAGCAGCAACGTCCACATAGTGCAGAGGATGGGCGAACTCTGTTCCGATCGGGTATTGACCCCGGACAATCTGCACCGATGATGCCGCACCGCTGTAACGGGTTTCACCGGTCAGTCGGTCCTGAATGTTGCGCTCCACCCGGTCCAGGTTGGCCTTGTAGGCGCCCAGGTCAAACTCACCAGCCGAGTTCTTCATAAAGGTGTCAGGCAAACGGATGTAAATGCCAGAGACGCTGCCGGCCAGGGGCGTAAAGATGCCGTAGGGCATGAAGTTGACCGAACGCCAGCCCGTATTCCAGCCCAGCCCGTCGTTAAAGTAGCCACGCTGCTCCACCGTGCTGCGCAAAAAACCATCCGTTTTGGCCGGCAGATCGTCTGGGGACAAAGCCGGGAACAAGCGCCAGGGTGAGTTGACTTTTGTATCCCAATCCTTCACCGAGCCCGGGCGCTGGGCAAACGCCGCGCGCCAGTTGTCCTGGCGAATATAACTTTGCATGTCCCAAGTGCCAGGCTTATGGCCCGCTGCTTCAACAGCCGCGCGCAATATCCCGGGTTGCAAGGTGTTGACCCAGGGCATGATGCTTGAATTGACCACGTAGGGGTAACGCAACACGCCAAACGCATAACTTGCCTGCAGGTTGCCAACATTCGGGTTGCCGCCGGCCATCGGATTGTTATTGCCCAGCTTCAGATCTGAAACCCCATCGGTGTGGCAGAACAAACAGGCATTTTGTGCACCGTGGCTGGTTTCGATGTAACACTGTGCCGGGATATGTGCGTGCGGGTTGGCGAAGGTACCCCGGTCGATGGTGTCGCCGATCAGTGCGACATTGGCCACCGCAGCGGGTACAACAGGCGCACTCGCTGTGCCACCACTGCCGCCGCCACAAGCGACAAAAAAGAAGGGCAGGCTGCACACCATGGTGCCCGCGGGAAGCAGCCAGGAACTGAAAATGTGATTCATGTTTTCGAACGATCAGGGCGGGTCACCAAGACCCTGTGAAAGTCGACCCGCCTTTTTGTTGGCGAGACGGCTTTCACAGCACAGGGTGGCCCGAGCAGCCACCCTGGAAACAAGAAAGTGCGGCTCTTGCCGCACGGTTTTTTACCTGACCGCTGGCATGCCACCGATGTAACCCACATCGGCTTGCAGGTAATAGTTCAGGGTGCCATATTTGTTTGCGCCATACAGCTCTTGCGCCTTGGCTTTCAGACTTGTGGTCAGTGCCGCCGGCTGGCTGCTCAGCCAGTCGCCTTGATGCTGGTTATTGCTCATGATGTAGGCATAACCGTTCATATCCTCCGCGACTTGCAGGCCGGTGGACTCGGCCCCGGCAGCAACGCTCAAAACCCGGCTGAGCTTTTTGGTATCAACGTTGTAGGCCCAGACAAAGTTGTTGACGTGTGTGCCAGAGTCTTCACCAATGAACAGGGTACGCAGCTTCTCCGAGAAGAACACGTTGTCGGTGTTGGCGGTATAGGCCGGATCGGCAGTGTTGCCTTTGGCGTCTGCGGTGATCGGACGACCCAGCAGCTTGTCTTCGATGTGGCCTTTGGTCGGCACGTAGTCGGAGGCAATAGCGCCACCGGCTGTGTCTTTGACGGCACTTGCCATGTCAAATGTCATCGTGGCACCAGCATTGTTGCCTTTAACCTTGATATGGTCGACCGGCCCGCCGTCATTTGCGAGCATCGAGCCCTGGATATAGCTCAAAGCGTAGTACATCTTCTTGTCAGCGTGGTTGATGGCCACACCCTCGCCTTTGGTGAATTCGGTGGTTGCACCCAAGTAGGCAGCGTAGCGACGTGTTTCGAGGTATGCCGCTGCCTTTTCCATGCCGGGCTTGAGTTTGAGCCAGATGGTCTCGGCCGAGCCAGCGCGGGTAGGCACAAAGCCGTCTTTGGCGGTCAGCGAGGTTTCGAAAATGTCGCCAATCGTTAGACCGCTGTCAACCAGCGCCTTGACTTCGTCGTATGTGGCACTGCCGAGTTTGATCCATGTGATGTTGGCCGTCGTGTCGGCATTGCTACCGTCTGCCGAGGTTTGGGTCCATTTGGCCGCATAAATGCTGCCGCCGGCCTTGGGGTCGTTGGCCTTGTTACCCACAAACATGAACATGCCGGAATAAGAGCCATCGTCACCAAAAAAGGCGGTCTTGCCGTCCTTGGCGTAGATGGCCATTTCCCAGGTTCCGCGACCCATTTCATAGTGCTTGGTGACGCCGTAGGTCCCATCTTCCTTGACCGCCACTTCGGTGGCGTAACCATAGTGGTAAGGATTGGCCGTTTTGGTGTTCTTGAAATACACCTCGGTCATGGCCTTCAGTCCGGCCGTCGTGGTGGTGTAGGCCTTTTCACCGGGCACATAGTAAAGGTCATAGTCCTCTTCGCCCCCGAGGTGAGTGTTCCAGGGCGTTTGTGAACCAAAGCAGAAGATCCAGCCGCCGTTCACGCTGGAGAAGTCCACTGGTTTTTGACTTTTGACACTGAGCTTGCCGTCACTGCCCTGGGAAATCTCTGACAGACTCATGCTCATGGGCATGCGGCTGTACCAGTTGGCCACCTTGTAAGCTTGTTGGCCATTGGCCAGAATGTTGTCGTACTCCCAATGATTGACCAGGAACAGTTTGCTGCCCACCTTCAACAGGCTGTTGGAGTCGGCCGTTTCTGCCACCACCGGGTCGCCGTTGGGGTCAATGATGGGACTCATATTGACGTCAAACAGTTGCGCTGCGGCGTACTTGGTGCTGCCCACCGTGCTGATTGCATCGGTGTTCTTGAACAGGCTGGTGTAGCTCAGTGGATATTCTTTGCTGGTGCCATCCGAGTACTTAAAAATCGCCTTGGACGACGATTGTGTCTTCAACATATCCGCATCGCTGCTGGGCACTGGCGTATCGGTAAACTCGACCGAAGTCAAGCTTGCCGGGTCGTCATTGCCGCCGCAAGCGGCGAGCGTCATGCCGACAGCAATGCTCAAGGCTGACAATTTAAGGACAATCAAAGGCGTGGTTTTCATGAAAATGGCTCCTGAAGTTGAAAAATAACAATGTCGGGATGATGGCTGGCTCGCGTGACAACCCTATGACGGCGAGTAAGCAAGCGTTGCGCTGGCATCCACGGTGTAGCTGCGCGACTTGACGGTACTGACGAAATGCCAAGTACCCTTGGCTTCGGATGCAGTGAACTGCATCAGCATGAAGCCCCTTCGATAGGTGTCGGCATATTTCAAGTCGTCCACAACCCCCAAGAAAATCGCCTTGGACTGGTCCGGCGTCAGTGTTGGCAGATATTCTTCAAAGCCCGGAGAACTCACACTTGTGGTCGCAAACTCGTAGCCTACGACCGTACCGTTCACCAACGTGAGCTGGCTTGCCCAGGCGTTGTGGGTGTCTCCCGCCAACACCACCAGTTTCTTGCCTAACTGTTTGGCTGTACCCAGCACAATTTCGCGCTCTACAGGGTAACCATCCCACGCATCCAGGTTGTAACCAAGTTGTGGGTTAATGGCAGGGTTCAGCAAGGCTTTCTGGGTCTCTGTTAGCAAGGCTGGCGCTTGAGCCGCAGTCGCTTTGGCGGTCAGGTAATCATTGATCGCCTTTTGGCCGGCTGCCACCGCATCGGCCCCGGCGTTGTCCGGATTGAGGGCGGTCAGCACACTCACCGGGAACTCCATTCGTGCCATCAATACCTGCTGCCCCAACACTTGCCAAGTTGCTTTTGAAGCAGCCAACTGTCCCTGCAGCCATGCCAGTTGTTCAGCACCCATCATGCTGCGCGTGGGTGAGGCCAATGTTGCCATGGCGGCACCGGCAGTCGCCGGATTGAGCAGATCGGTGAATGTGATTTGTTTGTCGCGACCAATCAGCCGTGTTTCCAGCATGTGCATGGCCACCAGACCGCCAAAATCAAAACTGCGGTAGATCTTGAGCAGATCTTTGGGATCTGGTGCGCGCACGGGCAGCCATTCATGCCAAGCTTGCACGGCGGCGGCACGACGATCGGTAAAGCGACCCTCCGAGCCCTCGGTGTGGTTTTCAGCCCCGTTGTCAAAACTGTCGTTGGCAGCCTCATGGTCATCCCAGACAGCGATCACCGGCATCGTGGCATGGAAAGTCTTGCTATCAGGGTCCGAGCGGTACTGGGCGTAGCGCTTGCGGTAATCGTCAAGTTTGATACATTCTGTGGCCGGTTGCGAGACCCGGCCCAGCGCAGCAGCATCGGCACTGGCATAGCCATCGGCCGCGTATTCATAGATAAAGTCGCCCAGATGCACGGCGTATTTGGCTGCCGACTTGGCTGCCTCGGCATAGACGTGAAAGTAACCCGCCGGATAGTTGGAGCACGTCAGCACCGCCAGCGCCAAACTGGTCGCACCAGCCGCAGGCAAGGTGCGGGTTTTACCGACCGGTGAGCTATGCTGGTCCCAGCGGAAGCGGAAGCAATAGTCCTTACCGGCACTCAGACCGCTGGCGTCGACTTTAACGGTGTGACCCGCCGCCGCAGTGGCACGGGCGTTGCCAGACACTATCAGCGAGGCAAATGCCGCATCACTTGCGACCTCCCAGGTCAACGCAACATCGTCGGACAAGCCCGCAAACTGCGCATGGGTCCACAAAATTACCCGGTCAGCCAACGGGTCGCCACTGGCCACTCCATAGTCAAAACGAGGTGGGTCAGGGTCGTCCGCGCCGCCGCAGCCAGACAGCACCATGCCAGTGCTGGTCGCAGCGGTCAATGCCGCCAGTTGAATGACAAAGTTGCGACGGGAAGGGGTCTGCATGCCAGATTCCTGAAAAGTGAAGTGAGGAGTCTGGTTGTAGACGCTGCATGTGACAGCGGCGTGAAACCGGCAATACACCTTGCAGGGCACTTGTGACACACGGGCGTCATATGGCCGAATTAGCGTCAGCGGCTGTTTTTAACTCGTTCAATTCACCACTATGAAACTCAACGTCATCTCCCGTGCCGCGAAGAGCGCCTGTTTCCTAATCTCTGTTGGTGTGCTGCTGAGCGCATGTGGTGGCGGTGACGATGACGCACCGACGTTCAAGCCGCTGGAACTCAATGTCGCCCACATCAACGACCACCATTCACAGCTCGATGCCTTTGCCAACACCGAACTCACGCTCGATGGCGTGGCGACGCAAGTTGAGCTGGGTGGTTTTGCCCGCCAGACCGCCATGTTCAAGTCGCTGGCCAGCCAGAAAAACCTGCTGAAAATTCACGCCGGTGACGCTCTTACCGGCACGCTGTACTACACCTTTTTTAAGGGTGCAGCGGATGCCATGATGATGAACACGGTCTGTTTTGACGCTTTTGCGCCAGGTAACCATGAGTTTGACGACAGCGATGCAGTATTCAAGGGTTTTATTGACGAACTTGGCAAATCGACGTGTAAAACACCAGTGATTTCAAGCAACATTACACCCAAGGCAGGCACACCGCTGGCGGGCAACGTGTTGAAACCTTACCTGATCCAGGAGGTGGATGGCGTGAAGGTGGGCCTGATCGGCATCACAGTGGCGGGCAAAACCGTCAATTCCTCTCGGCCACTCGACACCACCGTCTTCAGTGATGAGGCCACATCGGCACAGAAAACCATTGACGAACTCAAGGCACTGGGTGTGCGGCACATTGTGGCCATTACCCACCAGGGCTATGAGGCTGACAAGGCGCTGGCAGCCAAGCTGACCGACGTGGACGTGATCATTGGAGGCGACTCACACACCTTGCTGGGTAACGTGAGCCCACTTGGCCTGAGCGGTTCAGGCAGCTATCCGACGGTCACCAAAAACAAATCCGGTGAGACCGTCTGTATCGGCCAGGCCTGGGAGTACGCCAAAGCCACCGGCCTGATGAACGTCAAGTTCAACGAGGCCGGTGCAGTGGCGAGTTGCACCGGGCAATCCACACTGCTGATAGGCGACAGCTTCAAACGCAAGGACGCCGCTGGTGCCTGGCAAACCCTGGCCGAGGCTGACCGTACCACTCTGGTAGCCAAACTGGCTGCCAGCCAGCCAGCGGTCAAAGTGCTGACGCCTGATGCCGCGGCGCTGAGCGCCCTCAAAACCTATTCAGACCAGGTAAGCGCAGAAAAAGCCAAGCCCATCGGTGCAGCGAGCGAAGCCTTGTGTCTGGTCCGTGTGCCTGGTGAAAGCACCAACCGCAGTGCGGGTGTGGCCGGTTGCGAGGCTGCCAATACGCTGGCCAAAGGCAGCGACATCGCGCAGGTGGTGGCAGAAGCGTTCCTGTTTGCCGCCAAGCGGGCTGACTTTTCCTTGCAAAACGCGGGCGGCTTGCGGGTGCCGCTGGCTGCCGGCAGCTTGAACATGAATAACGCTTTCACCTTGCTGCCGTTCACCAACGTGCTGGTCGAACTTGAGATGACCGGCACCGAGGTTCTTGCCGCCATTGAGGACGGGGTGAACAATTTTGTCGCCAATCCGTCGGGGGGCACGGGTTCATATCCCTATGCCGCCGGACTGCGCTGGGACGTCGACATGAGCAAATCAAAGGGCCAGCGACTGACCCAAGTGCAAGTCCGCAACAAAACCACGGGTGCCTGGAGTGCCATTGACCCCTTGAAGACCTACGTGCTGGTAACCAACGACTTCATTGCCAGCGGCAAAGATGGCTACACCGCGCTGGGTACGGTGTATTCGAGTGGACGTTACGTCAACACCTACTTGCTGTACACGCAAAGTTTTGTGGACTATGTTCTGGCCAAAGGATCAATAACACGTCCCGCCCGAAGCGAGTACTCGAATCAGAAGGTCGTCACCACGGCGGGTGTCACCCTGCCCTGACATCGCACCCATGGGTTAGAGGCGATGGCCAGAGTTCCCCAGGCGATTGCACTGACCCGACCATGCCATGCAGATATTGATCAGGCAACCGAAACTTGATCCTGCAGGACATTTAGAAGCAAAATTAGGTTCTAGCGCAATATCAGTAACATTTTACTGCTATCAACTTTAGATCGCTGTTAGACCTGACCAGACCACCAATCTGGCCTATTTGCGTTAACTGAGGTCGGGGAGTCGACCTGGCAACCCACATCGCACTTCATAGGCCACTGCAGGGCAAACCACCTTCCGATCACCCAACGGGAAGAAGGCCCGCGCTGCCGGTCGGCAGTCGGGCCTCTTTTTTGATCAAACCGGTCTATTTGGACAGATCGATGGCGTACACGCCCTGCCCTTTGCCACTGCCATCATCCGCGCTGACGACGCTGATGTTGCTGAACCCGGCGGTCTGCGCCACTGCCAATTTGCCGCTGCCCGAGGTGAAGGTGACCGGGCCGGCCGTCGTGACCTTGGTAAAACGCCAGCTGCGTGCCGAACCATCGGTGGCAAGCGTCAGGTTCTTGCGGGCTTTGATGTAGTCAATCAGCACGTCACGGTTGGCATCGGGCGATGCGTAAATGGTGTTGGCAGCAGTCAGGCCAAACTGCGTGCCGCTGGTGGCGCGGTAGTTGTTGGTGGCAATGATGAACTCGGCCGTGGTGCTGATGGGTGCCCCCTTGTAGTTCAGGTTTTTGATGCGGCTACCCTTGGCTTGCGTCACATCAATTTCATAGCTCACGTCGGCCGAGGTGAACATGTCAAAGTTGTAGCCGGGGAAGGTGGACACCAGCGCCTGCGCCGTGGTCAGGGTGGAGTCGATCTGGTTGAACCGTTCGGCAGCCTTTTCCAGCCAGGTCTTGATGCCAGCGCCCGTGACCTTCACCGCGTACACCGTGTTGGGGTACAGGTACAGATCAGCAGCGTTGTTGATGGCAATCGCGCCCTGCTTCACGTCGGTGAAATCGGTGCCACCGGCAAAACCGCTCTTGAACGGCGCGCTGACCGACAGCACGGGCAGGTCTTTGTACTGCGGCATGTTGGCAGCCACATACCTGGCCACATAGTCGGCCTGTGCGGCGTTGACCACCTGGATGGCAGTCACATCACCAATGTCGGCAAAGTAGCTGGACAGCGCAAAGTCTGACTGGCCGATGGGTGTTTTCACGTAGGCAATGGCGGCCTCATGCTCGGTCTTGATCGCCGCTGCAATGGTTGGGTCCACTGCCACATAGGTTTTGGCCGCGGCATCGAGCAAGGCCTTGCGCACGCTGACGGCGGTTTTGCTGGTGTCGATGGCCCACTTGCCGTTTTTCACCACCAGGTTGTAGTTGATCACGCCGATGGCCTTGCCCCAGTAACTGGGCATGACAGCGGGCACGCCGTGGAAGGTGCCCTTCACCTTGTCTACACCGGTGGCGCTGCAGGCGGCCGTGGTGCAGGCTGCGTTGGGAAATTCGGCGTGTGAATGGCCCATCAAAATGCCATCAATGCCAGCCACTTTGGCCAGGTGGTAGTTGGCGTTTTCCATGGTTGCGGTGTAGGCACTGGTGTCCCAGCCGCCGTGTGAGGCGGCAATCACAATGTCGGCCCCTTCGGCACGCGCCATGGGCACATATTTGGTGGCGGCCTCGACCACGCCCTGCACATCGACCTTGCCATCAAGCCAGCGCTTGTCCCACAGCAGAATGGGCGGGGGCGCAAAGCCGATGATCGCCACCTTGACGGTGCTCTCAATGGTTTTGCCGTCCTTGTCTTTGGCGCTGACCTTCTTGCTGATGATGGTGTAGGGCTTGTACAGCGGCGCTCCGTCTTTTTTGCTGCTGACGTTGGCCAGCACGAGCGGGAAAGCCGGGCCGGTGCAGGTGGGTTGACTGGTCACAGCGGCCATGCCATCGACATTGAACTTGGTGCCGGTCACTTGCGACAGGAAAGGCAGGCCGTAATTGAACTCGTGGTTGCCCAGCGTGCCAGCATCAAAGCCAATGGTATCCATGGCCTTGTAGGTGGCCAGCTTCTGGCTGCAGGCCAGCGGGCTGACCAGTGCCTGGTAGTCGGCCAAGGCGCTGCCCTGAATGGTGTCGCCGTTGTCGATCAACAGGTTGTTGGGAAAGTCAACGCGGGCCTGCTTGATCAGCGTGGCGGTGCGCTCCAGGCCCACACTTTTGTCTTCGGCCAGCTTGAAGTAGTCGTAGCTGACCACGGTGGCGTGCAGGTCGGAGGTCTCCAAAACCGCCAACTGGGCGGTGGCTGATTCGGGCAGCGCGGCATCACCGTCTGATCCACCGCAGGCAGCCAGGCTGGCAATGAATGCGGCGGTAAGAGAACTCGTCATGAGCGACCGGGGTGGAAATCTGAATTTGGCAAAGGGAACCACAAGAACTCCTGATAGTAAAGGGCCAGCGCAATGTACGAGGCCAATGTGACAGTCAGGTGAAGCGCAGATTTTATGAACCACTTGCAAGGCAATCCAAACAAAGCCAAACGAGCCTTTAGCCCATGCTTCACTGTTAGCTCAACCCAGGGTCTGCTCGCGCCACCTCAGCATATTTATAAAGAAATGACCTGCAGCCCATACAGAATAAATGCCACTAGCTACGGATAAAGTAGCTCATAAAGTGATGACCGGGATTGAACAAGCGCAATGATCAGCACTGTGCCGTGCGCCTTGCGCCTGTCCAAGGTCAGTTGGCCAGTTTGCCCAGATTGAGCAGCTGCACCTCGCCACTGTTGTCATCGACCCCATCGTTGTCGTTGACGATCAGCACATTGCCATTGGCCAGGCGGGCTGCCCCTTCAATTTTCTCGGGCACCGAGCCGCCTGGGGCCTTCAGGTCACTGAGCAAATCACGCATCAGCGTCTTGGCCAGTGTGGCACCGTCGGCCACTCCGGTCAGGTCGATGCTGTACAGGCGCTTGATGCGCGCGTCTGGCCCGCCCTGGTTGTCGCGCTCGACCAGCATGAATTTGCCGCTGCCCAGCGCCGTGATGTCTGACAAACCCACCCAGCCGCCGTTGGGTGAGCTGACGGCATCGAGCGGGTAGAACATGAATTGCCAGGTTTTGGCCACCAGGTCATACACGCCGATGCGCGGCTTGGTCTCACCCTTCCAGGCGCGCTGGAACGCCACGACCAATTTACCGTCGGCTTCAGCCACCCCTTCAAAACCAAAGCGCACTTGTTTGCCATTGACCTCTGCGGGCAGTTGAACGATGTCCTCGATGACACCGCTGGCACCGAGCTTGAAGATCAGGTTGGCCGTCTTGACCGGGTAGGCGGCATCACCCACCGTGCCACTGCCCTCGGATGCCACCCAAAAACCGCCCGAGCTGGCCACCGAAATGCCCTCAGGGTCGAGGTTGACGCTGCCGTCGGCATTAACCATGGCTTTCAAGTCGGTATCGTCAAACGCGTCGGCACTGGCCGTATCGGGCAGCTTGGCTGCGAGCGCGGCAATCTGGCCGTTGGGGTCGGTGATGCGGATTTCTTTTTGCAACTTGGCGGGGGCGCTTGCGGTGTCGATCTCGAACACCCGGTTGGCACCAAAGAAGCTGTCATCCACCGCATAGACCAGCGAGCCAGTGGCAGCCGCTGCCAGACCAGACAACGCGGCCCACGGAATCGGTGTGCCATCAGCCCGGTTTACCGACTGAATGGTCGGGTAAGCAGCGGCAGCGGTCTGGTACTGGTAGATGCTCAGCGATGAGCGGCTGAGGATGGAGCGGTCGTCTGATTCACTGGCGGCAATCAGCAGGTTGCGAGACGGAATCGCCAGCACGCCCTCGGGGGCCAAACCAGCCGGGAGCACCTGTTTGTAGGCGGGTGCATTGGCTTTGCTCAGGTCATAGACCACCAACGCGCTGGAGCGCTCGGAGGCCACAAACAGGTAGTCGGTGCCGTCAAAGCGGCCAAACTCGGCGTTTTCCGGCTCATTGCCTTTGGCATCGGAGCGTTTGTCGTTGGTGTGGCCAATGCGGGCCATCAAGTGCTCGACCGAGTTGCCAGCCTCGTAGGCCACGCTGCCGTCGGTGTTGAACACGGTGAAACTGCGGCTGCCGCCGTTCAGATCACCCTCGTTGGCGGTGACAAACTGGGTCTTGGAGATCCAGGTTACACCATCGGGCTCACGCAGGCGGCCCACCTGCGATTGGGTCAACTCGATCAAATGCGGCTTCTGATCGACGGTATCAACCTGCGTCAGGTTCACGCTGCCGGCGCTGAAGTGCTTGGTGACCTTTCCGGTGGCGAGGTCCACCAGCGCAACATGGTTGTTCTCTTGTAACGTGACCGCTGCCACGTTGGCCTCGTTGATGTCCACATATTCCGGCTCAGGGTCGGTGGGGTACAGCATGCCTTCCAGTCCCGTCAGGCTGACAATACGGGTTTTCCAGGTGCTCGGTGCCCCTGCCACGTCGACAATCACCAGGCTGCCGGCGGGCAATTGCGGCAGGGCGCCTTTGTTGACAGCCTCGTCACGCTCGTTTTCGATCACCACCGCAATGTACTTGCCATCCTTGCTGACTGCCACCGAATCAGGCTGGCCGGGCAGCGTGATGCTGGCTACTGCCTTGCGCGTGGCAATTTCCACCACCACCAGCTTGCCCGAGACGGTGACAAAGTCGGTACGCGTGTTAACCGCCACCAGCGCCTGTGTGCCCAGCACCGTAACCGAAGTGGGCTCGCCACCCATGGCCAGCGCACCAAGTCCCTTGGGATTCTTGACATCGGAGATGTCAACAAAACCGACTTCACCCTTGGGGCTGTTGCTGTAAATCAGCGTCATGCCGTCGGTGCTGGCCGCCACAATTTCTGCGGCGGTGGTGTCAGCCGACTCACACGAGGCACCGACCTGGTTGCACACTGCAAAGGTCGACACCCGATTGAAGAACTTGCCCGGGTTGGGCTGCGAGACTTCTGGCACCACCACATCATCGTCGCTGCCACCACAGCCAATCAGACTGCTGCCAAGCAGCACACTCACGGCGATCGAAATCAGGCTTTTCTTCAAGGTCATCTCCACGGGTTAAAGGGGTGGAGTGTTGCGACCGTATGTTTCAGTATGATGAAAAACCGCATGGCAGCGGCATGTCATCGCAGCGATGTCAACCTGCGGACTGAGTGCGTGGCAACCGCGCCGAACATTGGCTCCGGTTGCCAACCCGTTTTAGTGTGAGCGTTGTGACGCTTCGATGGGGTCATAGCGCTGACCCCGCATCAACGCCAAAGGGGATTCCCAGTAGCAGGCAACGTTGTGAAAGGGGTCCAGCAAAATCTTGGTGGCCCAGGCCAGGCCCCAGCTTGGTCCACGCAAGAAGAAAAGGTGTACCGTGCGAAGCAATACACCCGTCGCACCCAGTGCCAACCACACCAGCCCGACATCATGGGCATACTCAGTAAAACCGTGCGCCGGTTCAATCAGGCCAAACAGGCTGGGCTCCAGCGCCAGTAGCAGCGGCATGGACACCCAGACCATCAACAGAACCGCTTTACGACGCATGTTGTAACCGGCCTTGATCGACTCCTTGTATTCGTCGGTGGCCTGATTGATTTCGTCGTAACCCCTTGGCTCAAAGAAAATGTGCCCCGATTGGCGGGTCACCATACCGACCAGCCAGCCGACCAGACCGGCTGCTGCCGGGTTGACAAACAGCAATACATAGGAGACCAGAAAACTGATGGCACTGATCAGATGCAACGTCTGGTTGATGCGGCACTGGTGGTAGTAACGGTGGTCGTCCCACTGCAAAGTTCGGACTTTCGCGATAAATTCCTGCATGAATAGACTCCGGGTTGGGCGTGGTTAACAAACCGGCGACTTGCCGGTGCCGTGAATTTAGGCGGGACACGTGTCAATTTGGTGACTTCGTCAGGTGTCAGTGACGTGACGAGCGGTGCCTCACGCCTTGATACCATGACGATCCCGCAAGATACCTACCCCCCTGATGGACCAAACACCCTGGACACCCGATCTGCTACCCAATTTTGAGCAGTCAACCCTGTCAGGACTGGGTGCGCCGGAGGGACTGGTTGACACGGTATTGGTGCGCAGGCGCTGTGCCAGTGCGTCAAGCCGGGCGGTTCTGTACATTCACGGTTACGTGGATTACTTTTTTCAGGTGCACCTGGCTGACTTTTACAACGCGGCTGGATTGAATTTTTACGCCTTGGACTTACGCCGCCATGGCCGTGCCATGCGCCCTCACCAGCACCCCAATTTCACCACGGACATTGATGAGTACTTGCAGGATGTTGATGCAGCCATTGCTGTATTGGGCAAATACGAGCTGATGGACTGGTTGCTGATCAACGGCCACTCGACCGGTGGACTGGTGGCAGCGCTGTATGCCCACCGCGGAAAAAATCGGTCAATGATCAACGCGGTCTTTTTGAACAGCCCTTTTCTGGATTTGAACCTGCCAACCTGGCAGAAGCGTTTTCTGGTCCTCATCTTGGCGGCAATCGGGAGATGGCTGCCACACCTGCGACTGCCCGAACTCTCGGAAATCTATGGGCAAAGCCTTCACCGTGAACACCATGGCCAGTGGGACTACAACAGAGAATGGAAACCGATTGCTGGCTTTCCGATCTACGCGGGATGGTTGCGTGCCATTTATCTGGCGCACACCGAGGTGGCCAAAGGCTTGGCTATCCCCTGCCCTGTCTTGGTGCTACATGCCGAACAAAGCACTTGGCCAAAACAATTTAACCCGATGGCCATGCGCAGCGACACCGTGCTGAATGTCGCAGACATTCACCGGCTGGCGCCCGGCCTGGGCAATCACGTTTGCGTCAAAGCGGTTCCTGACGGCATTCATGATCTGACGCTGTCAGGTGCAGCTCCCAGGCAGGCCATGTTTGAAGCATTGGGCCAATGGCTGCTGACCGTGTCTACCGTCTGATGCACTTTTACAGCAGGCTCAACTCTTGGCCCAGCATCACCCGTGTCACCAGGGTCACCCCGCCTTGCGTGACATGAAAGCGACGCGCATCTTCGACTGGGTCGAGCCCAATCATGGTGCCGTCAGGAATATTGCAGTTCTTGTCAATGATGCACCTCTTGAGCGTGCAGCCCATGCCGATCTGGACATTGGCCAGAATCATCGAGTCCTCGATCAAGGAGTTGCTGTGAAGACGAACATCCGCAAACAGCATTGAACGGCGAACCGTGGCGCCACTCACGATGCAGCCCCCCGCGACCATCGAGTCCAATGCAACGCCACATCTGTGGGGGTCATCGTGAACAAACTTGGCAGGTGGGCTCTGCGGCTGCCAGGTCCAGATCGGCCACTCGTTGTCATACAGGTTCAGATGTGGCGTGACCTGCACCAAATCCATGTTGGCCGCCCAATAGGCGTCAATGGTGTTGACATCACGCCAGTAGGCGGGTTTGTCCAGATCTCCAACGCGGCTGTCCTCAAAATCCTGAACGTATAGACGATGGTGCCGGGCGCAGTAGGGCAAAACATCGCGTCGCAGGTCGTGACCGGAGTTGGGGTCCTGCGCGTCACGCAACAGCTGCTCATACAGAAAGGCCGCATCAAAAACGTAAATACCCATGCCCACCAGGGCCGTTATCGCGTCTGCAGGTGATGCAGCTGCATCACCTTTGCAGGGGTCAAACGAAAGGACGCGCTGGTGTTCGTCCACCCTGACGGCACCATGACGTGCTGCCTCTGATGCAGGCACCCTGATACACGCCATGGTCACATCCGCTTGCCGCTCGACATGCTCGGCAAGCAGGCGGCCATAGTCCATGCGGTAGATGTGGTCCCCCGAAAGCACCAGTACATAGGCCGGTGCGGCCCGGCGAATTTCACGCAGGTTCTGGTAGACCGCGTCGGCACTGCCCTTGTACCACTGCGACTCGTGTACCTGCTGCTGCGCCGGCATGATCTCAATGAACTCGCCCAATCTGCCATCCAGAAAGCTCCAACCCAGTTGCAGGTGGCGGATCAGACTCTGTGCCCGGTACTGAGTGGCGACACCAACACGACGCACACCCGAGTTAACACAATTGGACAAGGCAAAGTCAATGATGCGGAATTTGCCGCCAAACGCAACTGCAGGCTTGGATCGCCAGTCGGTCAATTCATGCAGGCTGCTGGCTCGCTCACCTTCGAGCACCATCGCAAAGGTGTTGCGCGTCAGCTGACTGACAAAACGACGATCTGAGGAAGTCCGTCTGGGGGCATCTGGATCCTGAGCAGTTGTCATGTGTACAAACCCTTCTTTGACTCGGTTTTACGTCCACCATGTGACCTTGCGATGACACTCGTCGAGGCGACACTGACACATTCGAGTCACATGAAGCAACTAGCCTGTCGGGTTTTATGGACATGAATGATGCAAAGAATATTTGAAACAACCCAGATTTCTTCCAGTGGTCTGCGCTACCTGACCAAGGAAAGTGGCTCTCCCTATCAGAGCATCGGAGGGTCGGGCCACACTATGAGTTGTATCAAGTGTGGGAACCATCGATTGCGCAGCAATGGATCGTTCAGAAAGTACCCCACGGCGTTGATGTTTTTCTGTTTCGAATGCAAGCCCAAAACGACCTGATTCCGGCCTGATCCCACCGCAGGTGGCGCAGTCAGGTCTGTCTTAAAACTGTCACCTGTTCGCCTTAAGATGGTGCCCATGTTGGTGTCCGGGCGATCACCCCGGTCAAGAAAAGCGCCAGTGGTTGCGTCGTGGTGCCACCAACGCCAAACAAGCTGTAGATGGCTGCAAATTAACAGAATAGGCAACCGACATGGACCTGGTGATGTGGCGTCATGCCGAAGCACAAGAGTGGACACAGGAATGTAATGATCTGGCCAGACCGTTGACCGGTCGCGGTGAGAAGCAGGCGACACGTATGGCCGCCTGGCTGGACCGCCAGCTGCCTGACAACACCCGCATTTTTGTCAGCCCGGCTCTGCGATGTGAGCAAACCGCCAATGCCTTCGGCCGCAAGTTCAAAATTCGCCAGGAATTGGCACCTGGTGCGTCGGTTGCCCAGCTTCTTGAGTTGGTACAGTGGCCGGATGCCAAAGGCACCGTGCTTCTGGTCGGGCATCAACCGACGCTGGGGCAGACCATTGCCCACCTGATCGGATTAAACGCCAGTGAATGCTCGGTGAAGAAGGGCGCGGTCTGGTGGTTACGGAGCCGCCAGCGTGAGGAGTTGTCCCAAACCGTCGTGGTGACAGTCCAATCACCCGAAGTGCTCTAATTTGCTATATTTAATATATCTATCAATATAGACAGGCATTGCGCTTGAGCCACTTTTTATGTGATAACTGCGACCGAAACAGGTTTGTTAACCTGCTGCGCAACAGCTGGGGTGGGCCAGTACACCAGTTCAAGCTTGCCACTGACTGACTCAACCAGCGCGGTACAGCTTTCAACCCAGTCACCATCGTTGCAGTAGAGAATTCCGTTGATGGTGCGAATCTCTGCACGATGAATATGGCCACAGACCACACCATCGTGTCCACGACGCTGTGCCTCATTGGCGACCGCCTCTTCAAAGTCAGTGACATACATCACCGCTTTTTTGACCTTGTGTTTGAGATACGCGGAAAGTGACCAGTACGACAGCCCGAGTCGTGCGCGCCAATGGTTCAGGTGGCGATTCAGTCTGAGTGTCAGTTCATACAGGTTGTCGCCAAGGTAGGCCAGCCATTTGGCGACCCGGATCACGCCGTCGAAACGATCCCCATGCGTAACCCACAAGCTTCGTCCGTCGGCCGTCAAGTGAACGGCATCGTCCACCACCTCAATGCCACCAAACTGATGGCCAAAGTAACGCCGTGCAAACTCGTCATGATTGCCCGGGATATAGATGATGCGACAACCCTTGCGTGCCCGGCGCAACAACTTCTGCACCACATCGTTGTGCAGTTCAGGCCAGAACCATCGCCTGCGCAACTGCCAGCCATCCACAATATCCCCGACCAGGTAAAGGTAGTCACTCGGGTGGTGCTTGATGAAATCCAGCAACGCACCCGCCTGAAAACCAGGCGTGCCCAGGTGCAGATCTGAGATAAAAATGGCCCGATGGTGGACGGTTGCTGTGACATCGATGTCATCACCATCGACCTGCTCCCCGTCGCTGCTCATGGCCCCTAACGCGTTAAAACTGGCTCGCATCATGCCCCGAGAAAGTGCTTGCGGTAACGCGCTGGCAAATCGTTGATGCGCATCAACATGGGCAGGTCTGCGGTATTGAAGTCGGGGTCCCAGGCCGGTGCGCCAAGGATCTTGGCACCCAAACGCAGGTAACCCTTGATCAGCGCTGGAGGTTCCACATTCAGATTGCCATCCAGTTGCTCAACTGGTAAAGGCAGACGTGGCCGGACCTGGTGCTCGATGGGTGCCAGATGGGTCATCTTGAGCTGCCTCCAGATACTCGCTGCGACGTCGCCGCTGGCAATACCGTTGTGCAACATCGGAATGCTGGCGCAGCCAATCATGGTGTCGAGTTTGTTTCGCACCATAAATTCGGCCAGCGCACCCCAAAGTGCCATGATCACGCCGCCAGTTCGGTAGTCGGGGTGTACACAACTGCGGCCCAGTTCAACCATTCGCTCGCGCAGGCCGCGCAAACGGGTCAAATCAAACTCCAGGTCGCTGTAGGTGCTGCCGACGCGACCCGCCTGCACAGGGGTCAGGAGTCGGTAGGTGCCCACAACTTCAGAAGTGACCTGATCACAAACCATCAGGTGTTCACAATAATTGTCAAAGAGGTCAATGTCGTGACCTGGCAGACTGGTACTCAGTCGAGCACCCATCTCATTGGCAAATACGCGATACCTCAGGCGTTGAACCGCCCGGACTTCATCCTGATGCCGAGCCCACGACACCACCAGAGGACCACGCTCCAGCGGTAAGGTTGCTGCCGGCCGGGTGTCTTGATGAAATTCAGCGGATCGGTGAAGCAAGCTCCTGGGCAAAGCCAAGGGGGAAAGTGCAAACGTTGGATTGGGCAACTCTCTCATTTCTGACTCCTTTTTTTCATTGGGTGTCTTATGTTGGCTCGCCAAGATGACGCCTCAATGGCGTTTTGATGGCATTTTGGTGACACACAAAAAGACCTGTCATCACAGCTTCACAGTGCCCACGGAGCCTGTCAGAAATTTTGTGTGCAAGGCATAACAATCCACCAAAGGAGTTTTCATGCCTCGCAATGACAAGACAGCCGCGGCGAGCGGCAAAGCGGCCCTGCCGCAACTCACCAAGGAAATGCTC
>NZ_JAGPBB010000112.1 GCF_018063565.1 Rhodoferax sp. | reverse complement strand
CCAATTCCGCCTTGAGTTGCTGATTGTTATCTTGCAATTTGACCCGCTCGTCCTCCATGGACGCTGCTTTTTGCTTGACCTCTTCAAGCTCTGCAATGACCTGATCGGCCAACTCGACTGCGGCCAGTCGTTCGGCTTCGCTTGCGACCCGGTTGTCTTGCATGCTTTGCCGTTCAGCATCGAGGCGTGTGTTGGCGGCGGCAATGGCAAGCGCCCAAATGTCGCCCGCCAAACTTGACAGTTGATCTTGAACGGCTTGCGGCGCCGGTTCACGAAGTGTCGCGTCCTTAGCCGTTTTTTTTGACTTCCACTCACTCATGGCTTCGGAAATCGTTGTGAAACTCCCGCCGCCGAGGTGCTTGCGCACTGCCGCCAGTGTTGGGCTCTGGCCCAAAACGTCCAATTCGTTGGCAGCCCTAAAGATGTCGTCCTTGGTGATCGCCATGATGTTTTGTATGTTTATGTTGTATTAACATATCATACAACTACAACATACACGAATCCATTCTTTTTCGTTGGGTGGTTCCCGATTCGAGTCCTGGCTGAATTGCATGTAGGCTCTACGGTCTCAGGAGAATTGAAGAATGAATAAGCCGCCGCTCGATTTAGACAATCTGCATTTGTATAAAGACCTGCTGGTCACAGTGATTCAGGCGCGAATCCAGATGGACGCAGCGTCAGCCCGTGCAGATCTCTTGCTTAATATTTTCCTGATGGGGGTTGAGCAATTTGGCACTGAGCAGCGCTTTGTAGAACGCACCATCAACCACCTTGAACTTGACATGCTCGATGGCCGCGATGCGCCCGAATCTCTCCGAGATGCCACGGCAGATACGGCGCGGGCCGTTTGGGCGTACCACGCCCATTCAACCGCCGCCTCTGATCTTGTGGTCAGGGAAGCGTTCGAGCGCTGGGAAACCGTATACCAGCGAGTTATCGGTGAACCACCGACCGAAACCTATATGGACATGGAGAACGCCAGCTGCCTGGCTGAACCGGATTACTATGACAAGCCGCCCCTGCCGTTTCCAAGCCGCGCCAATCTGAAGTTTGGCAGCCAGAACTGAGTTGCATTGCATCGATGCGATCGACCAGCCTTTACGCCGGGATGGATCCCAAAATTTGAGAGATGAAGATCGTGGGATCGTGTTGTTGCTGGCCGACCGGAGCTTTGAGGGCGTGCCAGCCGCATGCTCTCGCCAATTTAAATCAATTTCTAATCGATTAATTGACAAATCGTTGATTTATAATCAAAAGATAGGAAGAATAATCATTTTTACACTGAAATCAAAGGAGCTAAGTGTCCAACTGGATTGGCTATCGATGGCTGGCTGAGCACTATGGAATTGTGCCAGTTCAGGCGTTTCGCATTGACAGCGCCATCGCCAAGTCACGCTTTACAGTGCGTGAAGACGGGGCTGTCAATGAATACTATTCCGTTGCGGCAAGGCCAGCGGACACACTGGCAGGACACCTGACTTTTGCCTTCAAACATGAAGGTATCCATCTGGAGTTTTTGGCGCGCTTGTGCGGCTCTTTGCCGACCGTCGAACTTGAGGCTTGGGTATCAGCAGAGCCGACCGGCCAATATGCACGCCGAGCTGGCTTCTTTTTTGAATACCTGACGGGTCGTCGCTTGAGTTTTCCGGGTGTCACCTCAGGCAACTATGTCACGGCCCTGGACGAGGCGCTTTACCTGACGGCCAGCAAACCGACCAATGTGCCGCGCTGGCGGGTGCGCGACAACCTGCCCGGAACACCCGACTACTGTCCCATGGTGGCGCGCACAGCGCGTGTTCAACAGGCTGAGCAGTACGACTGTGCGCAACACCTGGCTGATCTGGAAGTTGAGTTCGGTGCCGAGGTTTTGCAGCGCAGCGCGGTTTGGTTGACCATCAAGGAAAGCCGCGCAAGTTTTGCCATCGAACATGAAGAGCAGCAGTTAGATCGTGTTCGGCGTTTTGCTGCAGCCATGGAGCAACGCTGCGGCAAGTATGACGATCCGCTTTTGGAATCAGCGCTTCAATCACTGCAGTTGCACATTTTGGGGGCCAGAGCGACACGTTACGGTGTGCGCTGCTCACCGGTGTTCGTGGGTGAAGTTGACGGGTTCACCGAAGTGGTCCATTACATTGCGCCTCATTGGCAAGATGTGCCGACACTGCTGTCAGGTCTGCGTGACTTTGCCAAGCGCACCACCGGTGCCAGTCCCTTGGTGCGCGCGGGCGTTTTATCGTTTGGCTTTGTGTACATTCATCCGATGTCCGACGGCAATGGCCGTATTTCACGCTTCCTGATCAACGACGTGTTGCGCCGAGACAAAGCGATTCCCGAGCCCTTCATCCTGCCCGTGTCAGCAACGATCACCAGCACTGTCGTCAATCGCAGGGGTTACGACCAGGTGCTTGAACTGTTCTCCAGACCCTTCATGCGTCGATATCTGGATGCCTGGCGATTTGGCCCACAACAGATTGCCCAGGACGGTGTGCATTTCAATTTGCAGTTTGATGCCTACCAGGATGCGCTGCCAGCTTGGCGCTATCCCGAGATGACTGACCATGTAGAGTACCTGGCGCAGGTTGTGCAACTGACCATCGAGCAGGAAATGCGCAAGGAAGCGGGTTATCTGCGCAGCTTGCGCGTGGCCCGTGAGCGCGTCAAGCAAGTCCTCGAAGGCCCCGACAGCGATATTGACCGGATCATCCGGTCTGTGCGTGACAACGGCGGCGTGGTCTCCAGCAAGTTGCTCAAGGAGTTTGCCTCATTGACAGACGAAGATGTAGCCGCTGGTGTTGTGTTGGCGGTGCAGAGCGCGTTTACACCGGGTTGAGGGATTTGGTGAACCTCAGAAAAGCCTTGTGCAAAGCTGAGTTGTGAAAATTGCCAAACATGGCTTGGCAATAGGCATTGGCAAAACGGCTCAGTAGTCCAAGGCCATCAACTGGCCAGCGGAGCTGTGATTTTGTCGATCTGGGCCATCAGCTCGGGCGTGAGTTTGGTGATGACATCCACTGCGCCCAGGTTGTTCTGAAGTTGTGCCAGCTTGGATGCACCCGTGATGACGGTGCTGACACGGGGGTTATGAGCCACCCAGGCAATGGCCAATTGACTCAGGCTGCAATTCAATTCTGAGGCCATCGTCTCCAGCTGTGTGATGGCTGCATTCTTGGTGGTGTCCGGTCAGGCGCGGCAGCAAAAAGTCCATTCCTGCCACCGTGCCACGACTGCCAGGTGGAATGCCGTTGCGGTATTTACCCGTCAGCAGACCGCTGGCCAGTGGACTCCAGGTGGTCAGGCCCAGACCCATGGTCTCGTAAAGCCGGGTGTATTCCTGTTCCACACGTTGCCGGTGAAACAGGTTGTACTGGGGTTGTTCCATCACAGGCTTGTGCAGATGGTGCCGCTCAGCAATGTCCCAGGCTGCCTGAATCTCCTGTGCCGACCATTCGCTGGTGCCCCAATACAAGGCTTTGCCTGTAGTGATCATGTCACTCATGGCCCAGACCGTTTCTTCAATTGGCGTGTGCGGATCTGGCCGATGGCAATACACCAAGTCGATGAAATCCAGGCCCATGCGCTGCAAGGAGCCATCGATGGCTTGCATCAGGTATTTGCGATTGAGCGTGTCCTTCGCGTTGACCGTCGGTCCGGACTTGTTGAGCCCCCAGAAGAACTTGGTCGAGACGATGTAACTGAGCCGGGGCCAATTCAACGCCTTGATGGCCTGACCCATCACGATTTCGCTCTGGCCGTTCGCATAGACCTCGGCGTTGTCAAAGAAATTGATGCCCGCATCAAACGCTGCTGCCATCATTTCGCGCGCCGCGGTCGTGTCCACCTGATTGTGATAAGTCACCCAGGAGCCCAAAGAGAGTTCACTGACCTGCAAGCCACTTCGGCCAAGTCGTCGGTACTGCATGCGTTTGTCCTGATGGTGTGGTCTTGGCCTTGGATGACCAAAAGCCTGATCTTATGATTTTGGCGCAGGCAGGCTATTTACGCGTTGATGTGCGTAAGTCTGTCTTGCCGGAGATGTTGAAAACTTTCAAGCGGCCTCAAAATTTGGCGCTGCCGCCTGCACCGCACTTTTGAGCTTTTCAAGTCCCAACAGTCTTTTGATATCTGGCAGCGCGGCCGTCCAAACATCAACGCTGATGCCGTCGAGCTTTTCTGTCTTGATGAAATCAAACACCGCTTTCTGGCAGCGCTCACGTTCCCTCTTCTGCATTTCCTTTTGCTTTTCCTGCAACTTGCGCAGTTTCTCCGTGGCCTTGGCAATTTCGTCTTCTATTGAAATGACTTTAGGCGCTTGCTTTTCTGATATTTCGATTGTTGACATGTTTTTTGACTTTCAGTGAGTTGGATAAAAATTTATCTTAACTCAGATAATAGTATTATCTCAAAAGGATGATGTTTTTGACTTTTGACTTTTGTAGTATCTTTGAGGCAACTCATTGAAACAGGACAATCGGTTGGGTTCAGCAAATCTTCAGGCGACAAGGGTCGCCTGAAGCTCCGTTGCTTGAGCTGAGGGGGCGTGTGTCGCTCCCATCCACCTGCCTTGAAACATCGACGAAAGCAGTTGAATGGCCCCATGTCAGCTGGTCGTTGCTGGTGGAAAGTGGTGTTTTGATGTCTTGGATGGGTCGCACGCACAAGCGCTTGGCCGCCCCTCAAACTGGCAGGCCAGCCGGATTCCCTCAAAAAATCCGGGGCATCCCCGTACCCCCTTAAATTTGTCACACAAAACGCAACACTTATTGCAAATAAAAATACATCCAATTGACGGGCTTTTTTTTGTGTTTACACCTAATATTGTTAATGTTTACAGCTAACTAAATAGTAAATTTTTCAAAAACTATTTTGACCTTTTATTAACAACACATAAACTGTCAGCATAGGTGGTAAGTATCTGTAAACATATAGTTGTAACAAGTTAGTTGGGGAGCGGGTATGGCGGCAAAAAAACAAGCCACAACGGGTGCCACAGAAGTCGTCTCAGTGCGTTTCACGCATGAGACATCGGGCTTTTATCGCAAGCGAGCCAAGGAGTCCGGTGTCAGTCTTTCGACCTACATCCAAAACACCCTCACGGCCGGGGTCATGGCTGAATCGGTGCAAACGGTCCATCACCGGATGGCCACTGTCGCGGACAAAATCAGCCAGACCGTCTACGCGATCAAGCAGCCAGGACTCCCCGATGACGCCTGGAAGAGCCTGTTCCTGATTGAGTCGCTTTTGACGATTATTGTTGAAGCCCGCAATCCCCAGGACTTGTACGACGCGCAGGAAAGAGCTGAAAAACGTGTTCAGCTGATGAAAAGCGCGGGGGAAAAATAGCATGGCCAAACGGGAAGAGAAGACAACGGTTGGAAACTTTGCACGCGGCTCGGAGCTTTGGACCCACCAGGCGCGGCTCATCCTGGTTGCGCTCAGAAATCTCATGCTTGTGGGCGTGGTCCTGGGCTTGCTGGTCGCCGGGGCCTACATTTAACTGCCGAGCTTCCTGAGCATCAGCGAGGCCGTCACCGTGCCCTGCTTGATCGAGGTGGCCAGCCGCAAAATTTCGTCCCAATGGGCGCGGACATGCTTGATGTTGAGCGTGCCGCCGATCATCGGCTTGAGCGCGTCATAGGCGGTTTCGCCCTTGGAAATGTAGAGCTTGGTGTCTCCCAAATCGCGGATGCGCGGCGCGAAGCGGAAGCCCAAGAGGTGCATCAGAGCAAAGACATGATCGGTGAAGCCCGCCGTGTCGGTGTAGTGTTCTTCGATGCGCAGGTCGGACTCGTGGTACAGCAGGCCATCGAGCACATAGGTGGAGTCGCGCACGCCGACATTTACCACCTTGGTGTGGAACGGCGCGTACTGGTCGGAGATGTGGGTGTAGAACGTCCGTCCTGGGCTGCTGCCATATTTCGGGTTGATGTGGCCGGTACTCTCGGCCTTGCTGCCGGTGCGGAAGTTCTGGCCGTCCGATGATGACGTGGTGCCGTCGCCCCAATGCTCGGCGAAGGGATGCCGGAATTGGGCGTTCACCAATTCAGCCAGCGCCGTCGAATAGGTTTCGTCGCGGGTATGCCAGGCTTGCAACCAGGCGAGCTTGGCGTAGGTCGTGCCGGGACAGGACTCAGCCATCTTCGTCAGGCCCAGGTTGATTGCGTCGGCCAGGATCGTCGTTAGCAGCAAGTTTTTGTCCTTGGCCAGATCGCCCGATTTCAGGTGCGTGAAGTGGCGGGTGAAGCCCGTCCACTCATCGACTTCGAGCAGCAATTCGGTGATCTTGACGTGTGGCAGGATCATGGCCGTCTGGTCGATCAGCGCCTGCGCGGTGTCGGGCACCGCCGCATCCAGCGGCGTGATTTTCAAGCCGGACTCGGTGATGATGGCATCGGGCAGATCGTTGGCCGCCGCCATGCGGTTGACGGTGGCAAGCTGCGTTTCCAGTAGGGTCAGCCGGTCGTGCAGATATTGGTCGCAGTCGGTGACAACGGCCAGCGGCAATGTGCTGGACTGCTTGAGGCTGGTGAACTTATCGGGCGGCACCAGGTAGTCCTCGAAGTCCTTGAACTGGCGCGAACCCTGCACCCAAATGTCGCCCGAGCGAAGGGAGTTCTTGAGTTCCGACAGGGCGCACAGTTCGTAGTAGCGTCTGTCGATACCAGCGTCGGTCATCACCAGTTTCTGCCAGCGCGGCTTGATGAAGTCGGTCGGGGCATCGGTTGGCACCTTGCGGGCGTTGTCGGTGTTCATACCGCGCAGCACCTCGATGGCATCAAGCACACCCTTGGCGGCGGGCGCGGCCCGCAGCTTGAGCACGGCAAGGAATTCCGGCGCGTAGCGGCGCAAGGTGGCGTAACTCTCGCCGATGCGATGCAGGAAGTCGAAGTCATCGGGCTGCGCGAGCTTTTGCGCCTCGGTGACGCTCTCGGCGAAAGCGTCCCAGGACATGACGGCCTCAATGGCCGCGAACGGGTCGCGGCCTGACTGTTTGGCGTCGATCAGCGCCTGACCGATGCGCCCGTACAGTCGCACCTTGGCGTTGATGGCTTTACCAGAAGCCTGGAACTGCTGCTGATGCTTGTTCTTGGCGGCGTTGAACAGCTTCCCCAGGATGCGGTCGTGCAAGTCGATGATTTCGTCGGTGACGGTGGCCATGCCTTCGATGGCCAGCGCCACGAGGGTGGCGTAGCGCCGCCGCGGCTCGAACTTGGCCAGGTCGGCGGGCGTCATCTGGCCGCCCTCGCGGGCGATTTTGAGCAGCCGGTTCTGGTGAACCAGCCGCTCGATGCCAGAAGGCAGGTCGAGGGCCTGCCAGGCTTTGAGGCGCTCAATGTGTTCGAGCATGTGGCGGGAGTTCGGTTTGACAGGCGACTGACGCAGCCAGGCCAGCCAGGTCATCTTGCCGTTGTCGCGGCGTTTCAGCAGATCGTCGAGGCGATGCCGGTGTCCGTTCGACAGCGGCTCGGACAGGGCTTCATAGATGCGTCGGTTGGCGCGAGTGATGGCCTCAGCACTGGCGCGCTCGATGGCGTTGAGCGCGGGCAGGATGATCGACTGCCGCCGCAGTTGCTCAATCAAGGCGCTGGCCAGCACGATGCCTTTGTCGGTCTGCATGGCCAGCTCGGTCAGCGTGTGGACGGCCTGTCGGTAATGGCTCATGGTGAACGGCTGGAAGCCGAACACCGTTTGCAGTTCGACCAGGTGCTCGCGCCGGGTCTGTTCCCGCTGCCCGTAGTCGTTCCAGCTTTCAACACCGACCTTGAGCTGGTCGGCGACCAGTTTCAGCAAGGGCAGGAACAGCGGCTGATCGACGCCAAGGAGAATGCCGGGAAAGCGCAGGTAGCAAAGCTGCACCGCGAAGCCCAACCGGTTCGCAGGCCCGCGCCGCTGCCGGATGATCGAAAGGTCACTATCACTGAGCGAGTAATGCCGGATCAAATCGTCCTTGGTGTCCGGCAACGCCAGCAGGCTTTCCCGCTCGGCGGCGGACAGGATGGAACGACGAGGCATATTTACTGATCCGTTCTCAAGTATTGATACAGGGTCTCCCGACTGACGCCGAACTCGCGCGCCAGTTTCGACTTTTGTTCGCCTGCGTCGGCCCGTTGACGTAACTCGGCCGCACGCTCTGGCGACAGGGCTTTCTTGCGGCCCCGGTAGGCACCGCGCTGCTTAGCCAGCGCAATGCCCTCGCGCTGCCTCTCGCGGATCAGGGCACGCTCGAATTCGGCGAATGCACCCATCACGGACAGCATCAGATTGGCCATCGGCGAATCCTCGCCGGTGAAGGTCAGGCATTCCTTGACGAACTCAATTCGTACGCCGCGCTTGGTGAGCTTTTGCACGAGGCGGCGCAAGTCATCGAGGTTGCGCGCCAGGCGATCCATGCTGTGCACCACCACGGTATCGCCTTCGCGCACGAAGGTCAGCAGCGTGTCGAGCTGCGGGCGCAGCGTATCTTTGCCCGACGCCTTGTCGGTGAATACCTTGTCCACCTGGACCTGCTCAAGCTGGCGATCCGGGTTCTGATCGAAGCTGCTGACCCGCACGTACCCGATGCGTTGACCTTTCAAGGGTGTCTCCTGCACAAATGTGTCAGGAAAGAATTTATAAGCCTTTGCTACATGTGTCAATAAATATTCATTAATACTCTATCCTGACGCATTTCGAGTGCAGCACTTGACGCCAAGTTAGGGTATAGCTTAACCGGACACATCGGCCTCTGTGCCTCTACTGCTTTTCGGTACAACCGTCAAGAACAGGCAGAGCGCTCCGATAGTTATCGCCACATCAGCGAGGTTGAAGGCGGGCCAGTGCACAAGCTGCCAATGGAAGTCGAGGAAATCGACAACCGATCCACGCAGCACACGATCCACGACATTGCCGAGCGCACCACCAAGGATCAGGCTGTAGCCCACCGCTTCAAGGCGTGGCCGCTGCTGGCACAGCATGCGGCCCAGCCAAGCAGAAACGACCAGACCCAGCGCCATGAGAAAGTAACGTTGCCAGCCGCCAGCGTTCGCCAGAAAGCTGAATGCCGCGCCGGGATTCAGGACATGGACAATGTTGAAGAAGGTGCTGACTTCGACCTGTTCACCGTAGGCAAACGTGCGGGTGATGGCGAACTTTGCGAGCTGATCTGTCATGACAGAACTGGCGGCCACTGCGAACCAGACCCAAGTCGATGTGCGGCGAGCCGATTGCCACACAGGGGCGGCCAGCGGCATCAGCCACCCGGCGAGCGCCGTGCAGCTCAATCCAAGTACCCACCCCGCCAGCACATCGGCAGGAAAGTGCATTCCGGCTGCGATGCGTGACCAACCGACCAATGCGGCGTACAACACCAAGCCGATGCGGCCACGACGGCCTATCAAAGGCC
>NZ_JAGPBB010000111.1 GCF_018063565.1 Rhodoferax sp. | reverse complement strand
AAAGGCATATGCCCAACAACCTGTTTCGTATCATGGTGACAACCCAGTGGCTGGAATCAGGTTGATATTACCCCTCAACACATGAATTCACGTGCGCGAGACCAACGAAGTTTTCATCAGCTGATGGAGCCTCGGTACCCGCACCAGGGGCCAGTTGGCACACCTCACCCAGCGCACATCAGGACGGCTGGAATCGAGGGTGTTTTGGTGCTTTAGCCCTTGTTTTAAAAGCGCACATAGCTATTACAAATAAAGCAACTCAAGATCTGCCCGCATGGCCTGCGCGATCAGCCGCATATCGGCATCGCTAACCTGAAACAGGCCAAACCTGAATCTGTAGCCCCAGTGCGCCCGGTCTTCGACAAATTCAAGCGTATCGAGCAGCGGCGCAATCGGCACGTCTTGGGCCGCTACATAGGCCACGTCACGGCGAAACGGCACAAAGCCGCCGCCCATGTCAAACGCATACGGCACGCCTGGCAGCACCACCCCGATTGAGACAAAACTTTGCAGCCGGTCTTTGCCACCCAGGGTGACGGTGGGTGCGTAATACACCACCCGGTCACCCGGCAGCACCCGCTTGAGCGGCGCACATTTGCCGTGGCACACTTGCATAAAACCCCGCTCGGGCGTGGCGCAGCCCAGTCGCGCGTGGCCGGCGCTGGCCACGGCAATCCAGTTGTGGCGCAGCGGGGGTCCGTCAAACAAGGGCATGCAAACCCACCCGGTTGCCGTCCAGATCGGTGATATGGGCAAAAGAGCCCATGCCCGGTGGCAGCGCCTGGCGTGGCAAGGCCACTTTGCCACCTGCGACCAGGGTGCGTTCCAGCGCGGCATCCAGACTGGGTGACGCATCCAGATACACCAGCGTGCCGCCGGTCGCAAGCGCGGGTGCCGTGGGGCCCATCATCAGCGCGCCACCCACACCACCCGCAGCCATGTCATAAGCAAAGACGGCACCCTGCGATGGCCCCATGGCCTCGCGGCGCATCGGGCGTTGCAGAACCGCTTCATAAAAGGCTTGCGCCTGATCGAGTTGCGTGGTGGGGATTTCAAACCAGCTCAGTGCGTTGTTCATCGGTCATTCCTGTTGTGTTGAAGAGGCCCGAATGATGCTTGGGGCCTGCTGACAGCGTGGTGTCAGTAGCCGTCTGGCCAGCCAGCAATTTTTCAGCCGGGACCGCTCGGCACCTGACCGTGGACTGCCTACAGAATTTGCCTTGACCGTCAAAATCGCCGCGTTCCTTCGTTCAGAATGCGCTTTTGAGTTCGTAGGCGACTAGCATGAAAAAAGTGATTGAAACGCAGCGTTTGCTCTTTCGTGAATTGACGCCCTCCGACGCTGAAGTCATGTTTGAACTCGATTCCGATCCAGCCGTGGTTCTGTATACGGGCGACAAACCGCTGACCCATATTGACCAGGCCCGTCAACGGATCGACAGTGTCATACAGCAATATGAGGAATTCGGGGTCGGGCGCTTGGTAGCCGTCCTAAAGGAAACCAACGAATTCATCGGCTGGGCCGGATTGAAATACATCAAAGAACTTAACAGTCGCCAGGACAACTACGACTTGGGTTATCGCTTCATGAAAAGGCATTGGGGAAAAGGCTATGGCACTGAATCAGCGAAGGCGTTTATCCGTTATGGGTTCGATGTGATGAAGCTTCTGCGCATCAGCGCCTATATTGATGTTGATCATGTTGTCTCGGCGAGAATTCTTGATAAATGCGGGCTGAAATTTACGAATACGTTCATGGATGAGGTCGACTTATGTGCTTGGTATGAAATTGTGAATTCACCGTCAAATTGCCATTGATGACATGATCATTGAGAGTGTTTTCGTTCTGTAGCCCATATTTAGAAAGCGTTAACAGCTAGCATAAATGAAGCACATCCAGATTCGCCAGCAAGTCGCTGTGCCATGGAACAGTGTGCGGACAGCCCTACCCGCGACATTCGGCAATGGATCGACGGCAGCGCGCGTGCCAAGATTCGGCGTTGGATTCGCACGAACCGGACTCTTGCTGGCGAGTTGAAGCAAGCGCATCAATGAACAAACCCCTTCAAGGTGGCTGCCTGTGCGGCGATGTCAGGTACGAAATTCAGAGCAGCCCGTTGACTGTTTGCCGCTGCCACTGTGCCTCGTGCCGCAAAGCCACCGGGTCTGCCGGTGTCGTTTGGGCGATTGTTGACAAGGCGGACTTTCGGCTTCTCGGCGCTGCGCCACGCGAGTTTTTGTCCTCGACCGGTGTCATGCGGTCGTTTTGCCCACGCTGTGGCTCGTCGCTGACCTACGCGACGGCTGATCATCCCAGCACCGTTGATGTCACGGTGGCCACACTGGACCAGCCAGAGCTGCTGCCACCCACTGCGGAATGCTGGCTCACTGATGCACTGCCTTGGGAGCCGATTGACCCGGCGCTGGCCCATTTTGCGCAAGACGCACCTTGAGCACTTCGGTCATCTCGCCGCATACGCGCCAAATTGCTGTGCAAACGCGTCCAGCCCGGTTTGAAACTCGGCCTGAAACACCGCTGGGTTCAGCTTGCCGAATTGACTCAACAGCGCTCCCCTTGCGTTGTCGATCAGCACATGTTGCCCATCGGTGGTGATGCGGCCATACACCCAGCGCTCGGTCGAGCCGACCAGATTGACCCACGGGCGCCCGGCGGGCAGCGGTAGCCCCTGCAGCCAGGTTTGCGTCATTTGGGGCAGATCGAGGTGGGCGTACAGCGTGACATCCTCCGCCGGAGCAATGCCACGCCCCACCACCAGCAGCGGCACCCGGTAGTTGGTGGCATCTGCGGCTTTGGACCGGTCGCCGTGGTCTGACACCACGATGATCAAACTGTCGTCCAGCGTTCCCCGGCTGGCCAGGCCGTTGCGCAAATCGGTCAGGTAGCTGTCGTAGTAGTCGCACGGCGTTTGGCCGGTTTTGGCCTGCCACTCGGGCGAGTGACCATAGACCATCTCGTGCAGAACAAAATTGCGCTCGTGCTTGAGCGTGTTGTCCAGCAGCAGCGCCAGCGCGGCTTTGTCCTCGGTGGCTTGCTCCATGCGGTTGCTGCCCAGCGACAACCAAGGCGGGCCGGTCGCCAGGTCGCTGCCATCAAGTACCTGGTCCCAGTCGCCGCGTGTCGGCACAAAGGGCTGGTAAGCGTAGGTGCTGACAAACGCGCTATGAAAACCGTTGGCTCGCAGCGTGCGGGTGAGGTTGGGGGCGAGATTGACTGCGTCATAGTCCGACGGCTGCGTGTAGGCGCGGTAAGGCACCTGTTGCCCGGTGAGCATGGCAATCAGGCTGGTATAGGAATCGAGATTGGTTGAGTAATAGTGACCGAAATAGCGCGCCTGCGACTGCACCTGCGCGTAAAAGCCATTTGGCCGACGCACAAACTCGCGCTCAAAGTCAGCAGCCGGTACCCCTTCCAGAACAATCAGAAACACATGGCGAAACTGGATCGGCCCAAGCTTGATCACCTCAGCATTCGTCGCAGTGGCCGGGCCAATCGGCAGGCCCATTCGCAGCGACGGCACCACCCGCACTGAGCCAGTCAGCCGATCTGCTGCCTCGCGCCAGAGACTGCCGACGACCGGATGCGGTGAGCGCGGCAAGGTCAGCGCAGCGCCCACCAGAACCAGTGCAGCGCCTACTTTAAACCAAGGCCGACTGCGCAAGATCAGCGGTTGCCTGACCGTCCATACGACGCTCAACACCGCACCGGCGGCCGGCCAGAGCAACGCAACACCCAGATACTGTGTCAGAAACACCCCAGGGGTGGCCAGGTCAGCGCCAAAAATGTTGGTCTGGGTGGCCAGATAACTGCCCAGCATTTGCGGATAGACCGACAACGCAGCACCCAATGCCGCCAGCATCAGCCATGCCCATCGCCCAAACGGGGCAGCCAGCGCGCCCACCAGTGCCAGCAGCACCCCGTCATGCAGCCATGCCACGCCATGCGGCAACCAAAGGCGGCTATCACCACCCGCCAGGGCATACCAGCCATGCAACACACCTTGCCAGGCCCAGAGGCCGACGGCTATGGCAGAGAGCCACTGCACCCGCCGTTGACGCACCGAAGGCATGGCCACTCATCGCGCGGTCAAGCCCGCGCTACTGCAACGGCACAGCCAACGTCTACCCCGGCATGCCGATGGCGTTCAGGCATAAACGTTGACGGTGCGGCCCACGCCGCCGGTGGTCGAGGCTGAACGTGCTGGCGCTGCAGGCTGGGCTGGCTCTTCCGGGGGTTGCCGGTTTTCGATGTTGCCGCCAGGCGGTGGAGTTGGCGCGGCCGGCCGCGCCGGTTTGACGGGTTGCGCCATGGTGTAGGAACTCGATAGAGCAGAGATGGCCATGCTTGTTCTCCTGCGGTTGTTGGAGGTCAAAAGCATAGCGCGCGCAACAGGTTTTGCGTGCCATGCGGCGTGTAAGTTCTTGTAAACACCAGCACCATCCGCCGCAAGCTGCGGCACCACCACTACCATTGGCGCATGTTTGCACGTGTCCTGCTGATTGACGACGACGCCGGGCTAACCGACCTGCTGGGAACTACCTGACCACCGAAGACTTGTGTCGGAGTGGTCGCGTCGCATTCCACTGCCCCCACCTTTACGTTGTCAAGAAGGGCTACGCGCACCCAATTTTCAAGCACCCACTTTCATGCCCGTCTGGTGTGCATCAGCAGTCGGCGGTTTTTGCGCACGCCGCTCCAACCGCTGTCGATGCGGCGCTGGTGAGCGCAGTGGCCAGAAAGTCGTACACCGCACGGATGCGCGGGCTGGTGTGTATTTCGCGGTGAACCGCCAGCCACATCGGCAGCGGCGGGATGTGCAGCAGGTCAGGCAACACCGGCAGCACCTGCGGGTCGGTGCCCGCCAGGTAGGCCGGCACAAAGCCGATGCCCAGGCCGACCCGCAGCGCCTGCCATTGAACAATCAGGTCGTCGGTACGCAGTGCAAACATGTCCGGAGTAGCCGCAACGCCCAACGCCTTGAAGCCGTTGAGAATGGTGGTATCGCTGTCGCCGCCAATCAGTTCGTGGTCCAGCAAGTCTTTTGGTAGCCGTAGCGGGCGGCTACGCGCCAGGTAGGTGCGGTGGGCATAGGCACCCAGCGCCACGTTACCCATCTTTTTGGCAACCAGGCTATCCTGTTCCGGGCGAACCATGCGCACCGCAATATCGGCTTCGCGGCGTAACAGGTTGCTGACGGTGTTGCTGGCAACCAGTTCCACCTGAACACCCGGCAGCGTCTGGCGCATCTGCGCCAGCATCGTCGGCAGCAAATACACCGCGACCGGGGTGCTGGCTGTGACGCGCACCGTGCCGGTGGCGAGCGTCTGCGCCCCGGCAAGCGCACGCGCCAGTTGGTCGGCACCGTCCGCCATGCCTCGCGCGGCCTCGGCCAGATCAAGCGCCAAAGCGGTGGGACGCAGGCCGCGCCCGGTGCGCTCAAACAGTGTCACGCCCAGCTGGCTTTCCAGTTCCGCCATGTGCCGGCCCAGGGTGGGTTGGCTGGTGTGCAAAACCCGGGCCGCAGCCAGCAGGCTGCCCTGCTCCAACACGGCCAGAAAGGAACGCACCAGGCTCCAGTCAAACGTGCGCCGGGTCAGCGTGCTCATGGGTTTATATGCAAATTTGCATTTCAGCTATCGACATTCATGCAATTGTGCAATATTGACATTGATTTCACAATGGCTGCTATTGCAACACCGGTTGCCATTCTCAGGAGTTACACCATGCCATCGACGGTTTTGATTTTGGGTGCGCGCGGACGCTTTGGCCTGGCGGCAGCGCGCGCTTTTGCTGATGCGGGCTGGCAGGTACTGGCGCAGATGCGCCCGGGTGCGCAAGTGCCAGCCGAAGCGGTGTCGGATTGCCGCATCAAGTGGCTGGCAGCCGACCTGCGCGATACCGCTGCCGTGGCCCGGGCCGCACAAGGTGCCTGCGTCGTGGTCCATGCGCTGAACCCGCCCTACACCAACGCGGCGTGGCAGGCGCAGGCAATGCCGCTGACCGAGGCCGCCATCGGCATCACACGGGCGCTTCATGCCACCTTGATGTTCATGGGCAACATCTACAACTTCGGTGCAGACATGCCTGCCATCCTGACCGAAGACACACCGCAGCAGGCCAACACCGTCAAGGGGCAGATCCGCATCGCCATGGAAGAACACATCCGCCGCAGTGGCGTGCCAGCCATCGTCATTCGTGCGGGTGATTTTTTTGGCAGTGGTAAGGGCACCTGGTTTGATCAGGCCATTGTCAAAGACATTCAAAAGGGCAAGTTCACCTATCCCGGACACAAAGACGTGACGACTGCCTGGGCCTATCTGCCCGATCTGGCGCGCGCCTTTGCGCTGGTTGCCGCGCGGCGTGAGCAGCTCAGCGTGTTTGAAATTTTTCATTTTGCTGGCCACGCCATCAGCGGCCAGCAGTGGCTCGATGCCATTGAACCCATCGCTCAGGCGCAGGGCTGGATCAAGCCTGGTGCAAAGCTGACTTACCGCCAGTTGCCCTGGCCGCTGATGCGAATGGGCGCGTTGTTTGTGCCCACCTGGGCGGCGCTGCTGGAGATGCGCTATCTCTGGAACCGCGCCCACACACTGGACAACCACAAGTTGCTGGGCCTGCTGGGGGACGAGCCCCACACGCCGTTGCCCCATGCTGCAGCCCAGGCGCTGCAAGACCTGGGTTTCATCCGCAACGCAGCCGCAGTGCCGGCTTGCTGACTGCCCGCGCCGACCGCCCACGCATTGGGTACGTGTTGTTTCGCTGAATCGTTGCGGTCTGCGTGGGGTCACCTGGCAGACGCAATGGCGTCGGAAAGGATGAATTGCCCTGCGCGGCATCCGGATGACGCAGAAGCGCTTACGTTGGCAAGTGGTGGGTAGGTCAGATCACCACGGCGCACGGGATGCTTGAGGTCACCGTGGAGATCGACGATGCTTTGCGTCGCGGCGTGGTGACCTTGCCGCATGGCTATGGTGTCAGCTTCCAGAACAGCAAGCCCATCGGCCCGCCCATCAATCGCCTGACGTCGATCAACCAGTGAGAGCCGTTTTCAAAAAACACCGTACCACAAGTACGTGCCGGAAGCGATCTGCAAGCTCACCGCGATTTAGCCGCTGATGAGAGACAGGGTAAATGAGAAAAATCCGTGTGGATGGCAATGCGGGCGCATAAGCCGTGGTAGCTCGGTGCATCTGTGCGCCAGCGCTCTGCGTTCGGTCAACCAATGGAATGGTCGGCTGGGCGCGGTCTTCAATGGGCATCAATGGCAACAAGCGTCATCGGTATGACGTACTTCCACAACAGATCGGCATGTATAGATCAGAGACGGCTTTTTGATCAGCGCTACCTCGCCTTTGCCGCGAGACCGGACATTCGAGTCTTCAGAACAGCGAACTCAATTGCCAAAGTGCGAAACCGGCTAGAACCGACGCGCTTGCAAGGTTGATCCGGCGGCGCCAACACGAGTCGAAGCGTTCACGTAATCGGCCCACCACACTGGAGAGGAATAGCCACCAGAGCGCAGAGCCAACCAGCACACCCAACACCATCGTGCCGGGTGCGTCTACAGCGCTTCGTCCTGCCAAGGTGCCAAATACGGCGATGAAAGAGAAGATGGTCGCAGGGTTGGACAGCGTAAGTGCAAATGTGGTCGCGAAGTACTGCCAGTCGCTGCGTGCTGGCGCCACTATCGAGGCATGGTCGGTTGCCTGAGCGCGCACGAGGCCCCAGGCCATCCAAAGCAAGAATGCGGCGCCGAACAATGCCAGCGGTACGCGTGCAGCGACCAGTGCTCCGATCAGCCAGCTGACGCCATACGCGCCAATGGCACCGTACACCATGTCGGCGCAAGCAGCGCCAAGCCCAGTGGCAAGCCCGGCGCGCGGCCCGTGCTCAAGACTACGTTGGATCGTGAGCAACCCTATGGGGCCGACTGGCGCTGCGATCGACAGGCCAATCAGTAGCGCGGACGCGAAGACACTGAGCAGGTTCATGCTTGAAATTCTAGGCCGGCGCTTCAGATTATTGCAGTGCTATATTTCGGAGAATACCGACTTACACAAGCAAATTTCCTGAAGAAATTGCTTCTTACCGAAAATGCAGCTTGATCCCACTGCCTGGAAATTGCTCTCTGTCTTGCAGGAAGACGGCCGGGCTCCTCTGAAAGCGCTGGCCGCCGCAGCAGGCCTTTCCATCTCGGCTACAGCCGAACGGTTGAAACGCCTTCAAGACGCTGGCATTGTGCGTGGCGTGCATGCGGATGTGGACCCGGCGCGCGCCGGACGGCCGGTGCAGGCCATCGTTGGCATCACCACGCAGCAGCCGCACAAACAGGCCCTGCTGAACGCTCTGCGCGCACGGCCAGATGTATTGGAGTGCCATCACGTCACTGGTGCCGACTCTTACGTGATGACAGTAGCGGTAGCCGACATGGCAGCGCTGGAGGCTTTTCTGGGCGACATCAACCGTTGGGGCGAAACGCGGACGGCAATCGTGATGTCCACCCCGATCCCGAGGCGCGGGTTTCAGAAGCCGTAAAGTGACGAGTTGAAGTTCGGGTCGATTTCATTGAGCAGACGCACTGGCCCTGGATTCGTTTCGCGTATCGCCGACTGAGCAAGATGCACCAAGAGCAGCACAACAGGGATGAGTGACGACTTTGAGCGTGTTTAAGAGCTGTAGCCCCTATTCAGAAAGCGCTGCCAGCTATTACAAGTGAAGCAAAGCCAGATCCGCCTGCATGGCCTGCGCGATCAGCCGCATGTCTGAATCACTGACCTGAAACAAGCCAAACCTGAACTTGTAGTTCCAGTGCGCCCGGTCTTCGACAAATTCAAGCGCGTCGAGCAGCGGCGCAATTGGCGCCTTAGAGTCGCCACGCGGGAAACATCGAGGCGAAATGGCACAAAGCCACCGCCCATGTCGAACGCATACGGCATCCTACAAGGCAAAACCAGCTAAGTACGCGCCTTGCCAGACCCACAGCCCGGCGGCGATCGTACTGGGCGACAACACCACCCGCTACAAAACAGAAAGCGTCGACATGAAGCGGCACGGTCAAGTCCACACCATCGCACTGGCACGCCAAGCGTTTGATGAGGCTTGCCTAAGACGTTCAGACATAGGTGTTGACGGTGCTTCCCACGGTGTCTGTCGCCGCGACTGACGATGCTGGCGCGGCCGGCTGCGCTGGCTCTGCCGGTGGCTGCCGGTTTTCGATATTGCCGCCAGGCGGCGGAGTTGGTGCCACCGGTTGCGCCGGTTTGACAGGTTGCGCCATGCTGGAAGAACCCGAGACAGCAGAGATGGACATGTTTCTTCTCCAAAGGTTGGACTAGGTAAAAGCATAGTGCGCCCCAGGGGTTTTGCGTACCGTGCGGCGTGTAAGTTCTTGTAAATGCCAGCGCCATCGTTTGCAAGCTGCGGCACCACCACTACCATTGGCGCATGTTCGCAAACGTACTGCTGATTGACGACGACACCGGGCTGACCGAACTGC
>NZ_JAGPBB010000110.1 GCF_018063565.1 Rhodoferax sp. | reverse complement strand
GGTCCTCAAACACCTGCAGCAGCGATTGGGCGGAGACTGCATGGCTGCTGTAACTGGTGTCGCGAGAGGGCGTTATGGCATGCGCTTCAAAACCCAGGGTGGCGTTCAGGCTGGCGTCGATGAACAACACGGCTTTGCGCCCGACCAGGTCAAGCGCGTACTCCACCTGAAGTTGGTAGTCATCCAGAAAGTCCACCTGAGTTTGCAGTTCAGCCGAAAGCTGCGCCTGCAAGCCGGCGACACACAAGGGGCCTAAGGCGTCATCACCGCGGCTGAGGTTACCCCAGCCAAGCACCAGAAGTGGTCTCGCGCGAACATCTTGCGTGATATTCACGAGGTCAATTTTACTATATTAAAAATAGCTATAAACATATACTGAATATGCGCTGGACGTTAATTTGTATCAAAACTCACTCAAACATCTTGGCGACTGAGGCCGCCGCCTGATGTCTTTTGCACCCGATCGAGCTGCGTGCCATCGGCACCCAGCAGCGTCACATCCAGCGGCATTTGTCCCAGCGCGTGGGTGGCACATGACAGACAGGGGTCATAGGCGCGGATGGCCACCTCGATGTGGTTGAGCAGGCCCTCGGTCAGCTCGTGGCCGCTGAGGTGCTCGCGCGCCACCGAGCGCACGGCCTCGTTCATGGCCTGGTTATTGTGGGTGGTTGACACAATCAGGTTGCAGCGCGTCACCAGATCATCGTCGCCGACTTCGTAATCGTGAATCAGCGTGCCACGCGGTGCCTCGATAATGCCCACGCCGTGCGCACCGCGCACGCCCGTGCTGACCATGTCGCCCGAGAGCAGTGCCGGGTCGTCGAGCAGTTCACCAATCACCTCCACTGCGTGCAGCAGCTCGATCATGCGTGCCCAGTGGTAGGCCAGCGACCCGTTCACCAGGTCACCCTTTCCCCACGCCACAAAGGCTTGGCGCTCGTCTTCAGCGCGGGGGCTAGGGATGAAGTCGCAGTTTTGCACCCTCGCCAGCGGCCCGACGCGGTACCAGCCCAGCTCGCGCCCCAGGCTCTTGAGGTGCGGGAACTTCATGTAGCTCCAGGAGCGCACTTCTTCTTCAATCAAATCAAGGTAGTTCTGATCCGCAACACCGTCGGCCAGAATCTTGCCATGGTCGTCACGAACCCGCAGCACGCCGTCGTACAAGTCCATGGCACCGTCGGTGCGCACGATCGACATCAGGTTGGAGCGAAAACTGCCGAACGCGTTGTACAGCGCCGGATTCTGGGCGTGCAAGTGTTTGGCAATATCGACCGAGTCCTGCGCCCAGGCCAGCATTTGCGGCAACTCGGCCTTGAGGGTGTCGCGCTCCAGCACGGTGACGAGTTTATTGACGCCACCGGGCACCGCACCCGTGCCATGCACCCTCTTGCCGGAAGTCACCCGGATGATCTCCTGGCCAAATTTGCGCAGCAAGATGCCTTTTCTGGCGATTTCGGGGTGGGCTTGTGCCACGCCCACGATGTTGCGCTGCGCCACGGCGGAGTCAAAACCGAATAACAGGTCTGGAGACGACAGGTGAAAAAAATGCAGCGCATGTGACTGCAGCATTTGCCCGTAATGCATCAGGCGGCGCACCCGGTCCGCACTGGCGGGCACTGGCATGGCACCCAGCACCCGGTCAAACGCCTTGCAGGCTGCCAGGTGATGTGACACCGGGCAGATGCCACACAAGCGCTGCACCATCACTGGCACCTCCCAGTAGGGTCGGCCCTCGATGAACTTCTCAAAACCACGGAACTCGACAATGTGCAGGCGCGCCTGCTGCACGACGTTGGCATCGTCCAGCAATAGCGTGACCTTGCCGTGCCCCTCGACGCGGGACACCGGGTCAATCGCCACACGGCGCAAACCCTTGGGATTGGCAGCAGTTTCCAGATCAAAACTCATGGCAACGCGTCCTTAGTCGTAGTGAATCAGGCCGTGCGGCAGATGCGGCGTGCGACCGGCCAGCAGGTCATTCAGAAATGCCCAGAAAGCATCACCCGAGGGTGGACAACCGGGCAGAAAAAAATCCACATGCACCACCTCGTGGATCGGGTGCACATGGTTGAGCGGCAGCGGCAGTTCGGGGTCATTGGGAATCAGGTTGCCGACACTTCCCCCAATCTGACGGCAATACACGTCACGCATCATCTGCCCGACATCACGCTGGTTGCGTTGTGCTGGCAGACCCCCGTTGATGGCGCATGCGCCCACGGCCACCAGGGTTTTGCAATTGGCACGGAACTCGCGCAGCACATGTACGTTTTCGGCGTTACACAGGCCACCTTCGATCAGCCCGATGTCGCAGCGGCCAATCTGCTTGATGTCGGTGAGCGGGCTGCGGTCAAACTCCACCAGTTCCAGCAGTTGCAACAAGCGCTCGTCGATGTCCAGGAACGACATATGGCAGCCGAAACAGCCCGCCAGCGACACGGTGGCAAGTTTGAGCTTGCGTGGCAGGTGCATCGGGACGCCTTGTGACAAGGCACTGTTGGGCACACTGGGCAGGTTGGGTATCGGGCTCATCAGGCTTCCTCCCCGACTTGTTGCGACACTGGCCGGCCATCGAAGCGGCGCTGACCAATCGGTGTGGCAAACCCCTGGCGCTTGTGCAATATGGCCCCGACCGGACAAATGTGCGCTGCACGATCGGTGGTGGCAATGGCACTGTCAACCAGTTTGCCGCTGGCGCTGTTGACCACCAGGTGGGTCTGAATGCCGTGCCCGCCAATGGCAAACACGTCCTTGCCATCCACATCATGGCTGGCGCGCACACACAGCCCGCACAGAATGCAGCGGTTGAGGTCCAGCATCAGGTCCGGATGGCTGGCGTCGACCTGGCGATTCGGGTAAAACTCCTCAAAGTGTGGCCCCTCCATTTCCATGTCGTAGGCCGTGGCCTGCAGCCGGCAATTGCCACTTTTCTCACACGAAGGGCAAAAGTGGTTGCCCTCAATAAAAATCATCTGCAGCAGGGTTTTGCGCTGGGCATTGAGCTCGTCGGTGTTGCTCTGCACCTCCTGCCCCGAGGCCGCATTGACGGCACAGGCCGCACCGATACGACCGTTGATGCGCACCGTGCACAAGCGGCATGAGCCTTTGGCGGCAAAATCCGGGTGCCAGCACAGGTGCGGTATGTAATAGCCCGAGCGGGTGGCGGCCTGCAAAATGGTGTCGCCCGGGCCGAACTCGACCTCTTCGCCGTCCAGGGTAAAAGTGCCGGGTGAGAGCGCGTCAATGCGTGTGTGGTCGGTCATGCCAATGTCTCCAGGTGAGCGCCATGGTCATCGCGTCCGGTGGCAAGACGGGCTTGCGACAGCTCGGCGTCCATGTCAAAGCCGGGCGCAAAATGCAAGGACTTGAGGTGTTTTTCGTAGGCCGGCCGAAACTTGGCGATGGTGTCGCGCAGCGAGTTGCAGGCGCTGGCTCCCAGACCACAATGGGTGGCACCATGCATAAGTTTGTCCAGCTCATACAAAATCTGTACATCTTCGCCCGAGCCATAACCCTTCTTGAGCTTGTCCAGTCGACGAACCACCAGTTCAGTGCCGACCCGGCAGGGGGTACAAAAGCCACAGCTTTCATGGGCAAAAAACTGGGCGAAGTTCAGCGCCACCTCAAACATGTCGCGGGTGCGATCAAAAATCATGAAAGCGCCCGCGGTATGCACATCTTCAAAGCCGATGCGCCGACCAAATTCCAGCGCTGACAGGCATACCCCGGATGGTCCACCCACCTGTACGGCCTGGGTGTCGCGTGCGCCACAGTCTTCCAGAATGCGACCAATACGCGTACCAAACGGGTATTCATAGAGGCCGGGCCGCTCACAGTCGCCGGAAACGGCGTGAATCTTGGTGCCTGTGGACTGCGCCGTGCCAATGCCAGCCCACCAGGCACCACCATGCACCGCAATGTGGGTCGCCGCGCAGAAAGTTTCAACGTTGTTGACGACACTGGGTTGCCCGAGATAACCACGCTCTACCGGAAACGGCGGACGAATGCGTGGCGTGCCGCGTTTTCCCTCCAGGGACTCGATCAAGGCTGACTCTTCACCACACACATAGGCTCCAGCGCCCACATGGATGTCGATGTCAAAGTCGAACCCGGCGCGGCCCTGAATGCCCCGGCCCAGCAATCCTGCAGCGCGCCGCCGTGCCAGCACCGTCTGCAGGGGTTCCAGTAAATAGGTGTATTCTCCCCGCAGGTACACCAGTCCCTGTTTGGCACCCACCACCAAAGCGGCGATCGTCATGCCTTCAAACACGGTATCGGCAAAGCTGCTCAGCAAGACCCGGTCTTTAAAGGTGCCAGGCTCACCCTCGTCGGCGTTACAAATGACATAGCGTGTATCACCTGCTGCATTGCGGCATAGCTGCCATTTGATGCCCGTTGCATACCCGGCACCGCCGCGTCCGCGCAGTTTCGCACGTTTGATATCTTCAAGCATGCCTTGTGGCCCACGCGCCAACGCCGCAGCAATGCCTTGGCCAGGCTCAGGTTGAGCGCCAAGTTTCACGTTGGCCAGACGAATCTGGTCGTCCACCTTTGACCATTCGGCGGGCCATTGCGCAGGAGGCACCCGCTGTTCGATCAGCGCGGCCATGTGTTTGATCCGCCCTGGCGTCAGCCGGGTCACGACATGCCGGTGATTGATAAGCGCCGCCGGTCCTTGATCACACATGCCGGTGCAGGACGTGGAGGCCACACTGACTCGCCCGTCGGCACGCACTCCACCCGGCTCAAGCTTAAGCAAGTGGCGCAGGTGGCGTTGCAACTCCTCACTGCCACCCATGCGGTCAGTGATGTTGTCGCTAAACAGCACCCGATACTCACCAACCGGTGTCAGGTGAAAAAAATGATAAAAGCCAGCCACACCTTCCACATGGGCCAGCGGCAGCTCCAGCGCGTTGGCAACCCGGGTCAGGTCTGGCCGCGACAACCAGCCCTTGCTGGCCTGAATGGTGCGCAAAATTTGTACCAGCCGGTGCGGCGCTCGCTGATGATGGTCAAACAGATCATCCAGATCAAACGCATTCGGTTCCATTTTTTTACTCCTGCGCTGTTGTCGCTGTTACCCAAGAATTCTAGGAGCGCTGTTTCAATGATCGTTGAGCAAGGTTTCACACGCCAGCGCCGCAGCCGCAAAGTCAAACGCCGCCATCGCCGAGCTCAGGTTGGTAAACGCCGGGGTTTCGGCAATGAGGGCTTGCTGTTGCAAGCGCTCAAACACTTCACAAGCACCCATGTCCGAGGACTTCAATAGAACCCACAGTTGACGCAAGCCGTCCCGGCCATCCACCGATTCACCAGCTGATGGCACCTGGTCCGGCCCATCCTGGACGCAATTTTTGGCCACATGTGACATCACGGCCTGGGTCGCCGAAACCGCCGCCCTGAACCCGACTCTCAGCGCCTGAATATCCAGCGCATCGGTGTCCGAACCCGGTGTATTGACCGCCTTGATCGTCAGCTCCGCTTTGCGGGCGACTGCGGCCATGTAGCTCGCGCCGACCGTTGCCGACAAGCCCTTGAGCGTGTGCAGGATTCGCTGCGCTGCGGGCCAGTCGGCACAACCAAGCGCCTGGTCCAGCAAATCCGGCTGATCGGCAATGTCAATGAGGTAGGACTCCAACACCCGTGCATACAGCGCTGAATTGCCACCCAGACGATCCAGCGCGCCAGCCATGTCAACGGCATCGAGTCGTGGCAGTCCGGGCTCGGGTGGCTGACTGGGGGACAGGCGCGCGGCCGCGGTGCTCTCCATCATGCTCAAGCGGTTCGCAGGCCGAGCCAGGTTTTGCAACAAATCCACCAATTCGGACAGCTTGAAGGGTTTTCCGATGTGGGCATCCATTCCGGCTGCCAGACACGCCTCGCGGTCACTCGCCATGGCGTTGGCGGTCATGGCAATGATCGGAAGCTTGGTCAGCGCTGCATCCTGGCGCAGCAGGCGTGTTGCGGTGTAACCGTCCATGACCGGCATCTGGATGTCCATCAATACCGCGTCATAACACTGGCCACAGGCAATGGCGCGTTGCACCGCCTCGACGCCGAGCTGACCGTTCTCTGCCAGGTCAATCGCCGCCCCTTCGTTGGTCAGCATCTCCTGAGCCACTTGCTGATTGATGATGTTGTCTTCAACGACCAGCAGGCGCATGCCGAGCAGCGGTTGTGCTGCGGGCTGGCTGGCCTGCACAGGCAAGGTGTGCGAAACACTGTCGGCCAGTGCCTCGGCGACCGCGTCGTACAGCATGGAAGCGGTGATCGGCTTGACCAGGAATCCATCCAGTCGATCCTGCTCCTGTGCGCTGCGCTGTCCCAGCATCTCGCGCCCATTGGCAGTCACCATCACAATGATCGGATTGCGGCTGTCCGTGCGCCCGGCCTTCAGTCGGGTAATGGTCTCCCAGCCATCCATATCGGGCATTTGCCAGTCCACAAAAACCGCCTGGTAGGTTGATTTGCCGGCATCCCGACGCCTTTGAACCAGTTCCAGTGCTGCCGCCCCGCCCGACGCCAGATCAACCTGCCATCCCAGGGATCTGGCCATTTCGCCAAGTACGTGCCGCGCCGTCGGATTGTCATCAACGACCAGCACACTGAGGTTTTCCGGCAGCGTGGCCACACTGGTACTGATCGCGGGACGCGCACGCTCCTGTGCCAGAGGCAACTCGATACAAAACGAAAACGTGCTGCCCACACCCAACGCACTCTCCAGAGCCAGCTCGCCCCCCATCAGCGTCACCAGGCGGCGGCTGATGGTCAGGCCCAAACCAGTCCCGCCAAAGCGACGGGTGGTGGATGCCTCCGCCTGAGAAAACCCCTCAAAAATGTGCTTCTGGTTTTCTGGCGCAATGCCAATGCCGCTGTCGCGAACCGCAAATCGCAGCCCCACCGCGTCGGCGTTGCGGTGTGTCACCCGGATACTGATCACCACCTCACCGTGCGTCGTGAATTTGATGGCATTGCCACTCAGATTGATCAGCACCTGCTGCAAGCGCAACACGTCACCGATCAGTGCAGGGGGGATCGCTGGGTCCAGGTCAAACAGCACCTCAACCGGCTTGGCTCCCAGATTTGCCGACAAAATGACCGACAGGTCGCGCATCAGCTTGTCAACACGAAACGCCCGCGACTCCAGGCTCAGCTTGCCGGCGTCGATCTTCGAGAAATCAAGAATATCGTTAAGCAGCCCCAGCAGGGAACGTGCAGCGCTTTCTGCCTTGACCACATAGTCCAGTTGGCGTTTGGTCAGATCCGTGTTCTGGATCAGCTTGAGCATGCCCAGAACGGCATTCATGGGGGTGCGAATTTCGTGGCTCATATTGGCCAGGAAGTGCCCTTTGGCGCGCATGGCGGCCTCAGCATCCTCACGCGCCGCCTGCAAGTGATGCTCCAGCGCCTTGTTGGCGGTGATATCAGTACGAATGCCTATGTAATGGTGCGGCAGCCCGTCCTGCCCCAATAACGGGACAATGGTGGCATTGACCCAGTAAGCACTGCCATCCTTGCGGCGGTTTTTAATCTCGCCGTGCCAGACCCGCCCCTCAGAAATGGTCTGCCATAGATTCTCGAACAATGCAGCATCATGCGCGTCAGATTTGACGATCCGATGGTTTTTCCCCAGCAACTCGTGCACCTCATAGCCACTGATATCACAAAAGCGCTGGTTGGCGTAGGTAATGTTGCCGTTCAGGTCGGTGATGCTGACAATCGCATGTTGATCCAGTGCAAACTTCTGACTGCTCAGTTCCGTATGTCCCGAAAGCAACCTTTGTGACAGCGCATTGAGTGCTGTGCCGAGCGCCTCCACCTCCGACGTGAGGTGCGATACCGCCAGCCTGGAACCCATGGTGGTGTTGAGCTTCCCGGCAAACTCGGTTGCCTGCTCCAACGCCCGCAAGGTTGGCCGCAGCAACAGGTAGAGCAGAGACAAGGTACCGACAACAGCCAACAAGACCGCCTGCAACGCCTCCCAACGAATATTCCCGGCGATCAGGTCAAAGGTGTCGAGCCGGTAATTGATGCGAACCCAGCCCAAAGGGTCCTGCATGGTGCCGATACGATGCCAGGCACTCATGGTGCCGGCGGTCCCTGCCAGATAGTCGCGCTGTACCGTACTGTAGGGCTCGGTCTCAAATATGGCATCCGGCTGGGTTTTGCCGGGCACCTCGAGCAAAGCCGGGTTAAAACGGGGAGACCAGACACCATTCTTGTTGACCACCTCTGACAAGGGTTTGCCATTGATGTCAGTGACCAGAACGGAGTAAATTCCGTCAACCGTGGCCGTGTGCAAGGTCAGCGCTTCGATTTGTGTAGGGTCGTCTGAGCGCAGAAGATATGCGTCCACGGTGGCCAGGTTTTTTGCCAGGCCAAGCATCTGCGCTGTGATTGAGTGCTTGGCCGCCGCTGTTTCCTCCACCGCCCGGTAATACCCGTAGCCCATGATGCAAAGCGCCAGGCAGACCGAGGTGAGCAACATCACCTGATGACCAAGGCTGCGTGGTAACCAGCGTGCCAGCAACGCGGGCCAACTGGCAGACCAGGCGGCCATATCTTTACCCGAACTCACGCGAATTGACCTTTCATCGTAGCGCCGCAGACACGGCCACGCCCGGTGTTTTTGGCCCGATACAACTGCTGGTCAGCAGTTTCCAGCAATTCAGCAACAGACAACGCAGATTCACCATGGGTGGCCGCGACCCCCAGGCTGACCGTGACGACCTGGAAGTCCGAGTCGAGATGCGCAACATGTTTGTTTCTTACATTTCGCTCCAGCGTGGCGGCGATCGTCATCGCACTGTCAAACGGGGTGTCTGGCAGCACGCAGACAAACTCCTCACCACCATATCGTGCAACCAGATCAGCCGGGCGGCGCAAACTTTCCCTGACGCTGGTTGCCACTGTGCGCAGACAATCGTCACCACTCTGATGGCCGTAACAGTCGTTGAACCGTTTGAAATAATCCACATCCAGCATGATCAGCGCTAGCGGTGTCCGGTTGCGCACCGCTCGAGCCACCTCGATCGGCAACTGCTGATCCAGATACCGTCGATTAAATACACCTGTCAATCCATCCAGAAAAACCAGCTTGCGCATCAGATCCGACTGGCATTTGAGCGTCAGCTGGGTTCTGACCCGGGCACGCACCACTGCAGGATTGACCGGTTTGGAAATGAAGTCCACCGCCCCCAGTTCCAGTCCACGGGTTTCCTGGTGTGCGTCAGTATGCGCGGTGACAAAAATGACCGGGATGTCGCTGGTTTCAGGATGCGACTTAAGTTCCTGGCACACCTCAAATCCATCCATTCCAGGCATGACCACATCGAGCAGAACGATGTCGGGCGGCGTGCTAAGGCAAAAATTCAGCGCCTGCTGCCCGCTGGTTGCCATAAACACCTGGCACTGCGAACCAAAAATCTGATGCATGACCTGGATGTTGATCGGCTGGTCATCCACCACCAGCAGGCGCGGCCGCGCTGGCACCGCACTTAACAATTCGGCAATGGTGGGGTCGTCAGATTGCATGGCGG
>NZ_JAGPBB010000109.1:1424-9591 GCF_018063565.1 Rhodoferax sp. | reverse complement strand
ATCCAGACTCTGGCCGATACGCTGTTTCAAGAACTCGATGCAGTCATTGCCCTCGACGCACCCGCTTGGCATTTTTGGTCGGTTTCGGAGCGGCTGTTTCGATCGAAGTGACCGGCTTTTGTCCAACCGCCATATACCCGCGTACTTCGACCTGCCCATCGTAGCGCAACACCTGCTCAGTCAGGCTAACTCCTTCAAACCCGGCGCTTTGCATCAGTTTTTCGACATAAGCAGGCGCATAGGCAAACAGGAAATTATTGAATAACTTGTAATTTTCCGTGCCGTCTGACAACGGCTCAAAAGTCAACACCAACCTCCCACCAGGTGTCAGCACCTTCAGTGCGTTCGAGGCGACAGGCTGTAAATCGCCGACGTAGCTCACAACATCCAGCATCGTGATCACGTGGTAAAGGTCGGCAGGCGTGGCATCCAGTGCAGCCAGGAGGTTAACTGCATGAAAACGGTCATAAACACGCCGTTGATTTGCCACCGCCAGCATGTCCGCTGAGAGATCAACCCCTACCAGAACCCCTTTGTTTGGCCCCAGGAAAGCGCCCAAAAGGCCTGTTCCACAGCCAAGGTCCAGAATATCGGCATCTTTGAGCGGATGCCATTCCAGGATCATCTTGGCAACCGCATCGGGTACCGGCACCCGATGAGTTTTCAGCATCAGTTCGTCGTAGTGTGCCGCATAAGCGTCAAACAACTCGCTAATCACCGCTTCAGGTTGAGTCGGTGGCGTTTCACCGCGTGCCACTTGAAGGTAGAAACGATAAACGTCGTTGAGCGCATCGATCGCCACCAATCGTTCACCATCCGCGATTGCCAACTCAGCCTGACCAGCCAGAATATTGGCACGAAGTCGATTCAACAGCAAAGCCGGATTGTCGGGTTGCTGATTTAGCATCTCGCTCAACAATTGGGCGGCCTGTTGCGGTTTTCCGGCATACGTCAGGCACCTTGCAAACTCGTTGCGCACCGTCAGGTCGTCCGGGGTCAGCTGCAACACCCGCTCAAGCCATTGCGTCGCTAATGCATAGTCACCAAAACGCTGCGCAACGGTGGCGCCTTTTCTAAGCAGTTGCGCCTGTGCCTGCTTGTCGCTACCGATCAGCTTGACCTGCTCGATCGCCAGCCGCGCCAACGCCAGGGCCTCTTTCTCCTTGCCAACCTTGGTTAGTACCTCGCTCAGATGAATCTGCGCCACATGCCACTTCGGTGCCAGGTCATACGCCCTTCGAGCCGAAGCCAAAGCACCACCCATGTTCCCTGAAGCCAGTGCCAACTGCGTGCCCAACAAAAACAACCGTGGATCTCTGCCGTGATCTTTGCTGAGCCGGGTCAATGATTTGGCGGCAACATCCAGTGATTTGTTTTCAATTTGATTCTGTACATCCTGAAGCATCGCGGTCAGGCGACGGCTTTGAGAATTGGTGACGTTCATGCCGATGTGAAATTGTTTTTGAGCACCGATTTTAGGTGCGAATGGTCTCGCCCCAAATTGGCACACGACTGAGCATAGATAATCTGGGCGTATGTCTGTTTCCAACCCTCCACAGCATGTCTACCTGCGCCGCATTGATGCCAACAAGCAGGACTCGCTCTCGCTGATCGCCGGTTTGATCCATCCGGGTCAGACCATTCTCGATCTGGGTATGGGCTCTGGCGCACTCGGGCAGTATCTTGCGCAGCGCTTTTCTGTCCATGCCGATGGTGTCACCCTCAACCCGGCTGAAGCAGATCTGGCAAAAAGCTGCTACCGCCAGGTCCACATTGCCGACCTCGATGCCGTCACGCTGGCCGATCTGTTCTCACCGCAATGTTATGACGCCATCATCTGTGCCGACGTTCTTGAGCACCTGAAAGCGCCCCAACACCTCCTGGCGCAATGTGCAGTGTTGCTCAAGCCGGGGGGGCAATTGATCACCTCGGTGCCCAATGTGGGCTACTGCGGCTTGCTTGCAGAACTGATTCAGGGCGAGTTCCGTTACCGGCCCGAGGGCCTGCTGGACCACACGCACCTGCGATTCTTCACCCGCCAGTCCCTGATGCGTTTCTTCCAGGACCATGGATGGGAGCCACTCGAGATCCGCTGCATTGAATGTCAACTGCTTGACTCCGAATTCAAGCCGCAGTTTGACAGCCTGCCACCGGCGGTCGCGCGTCATCTGCTGTCCATGCCCGACGCGCTGAGCTACCAGTTCATTACAACCCTTCGCCCCACATCGCTCGCAGACTCATCCGGTGCATCGGCCACCACACCGACGCCGGTTTCCGAAAAGCAGGTCAGCGCCAGTGCCGGGTTCACGGTCGAGCTTTTCCTGGCATCCGGTCAAGGCTACCAGCAGGATGGCAAGATTTCAGCCGTTGGCAAAATTGGTGAACATGGGCAGTGGCTGCACTTTGACATCCCGGCAAGCACCAGTCCTTACACGGACGTGCGACTGGATCCGGCGGACCGTCCCGGGTTTTTCAAGCTGCGACAGATCAGGATCCTGACGCCACAATCTGAGTTGCTTTGGCATTGGGATGCGCGGCACACCGAACTGGATCAGCTTGCTCTTGGGCAGCACCAGCAGATCCTGTTCCAGACACCATGGCCATTGGCTGATGATGCGTTGCTGTTCCTGTATGGCGACGACCCCTGGTTCACTTTGCCTTTGCCGCCATCGGTGTTGACGTCAATCTCGCAGTCAGGTGCCAGACTCGAAATGCAGGCGGGTTGGCCCATGTCTGCTGACTATGCAGCCGCTGCAATGGCAACCAGCCGTGCGATTGCCAAGATCCATGCCGAACTGGCCCAGCGCGATCTATACCTGGAGCGTGTGACGAATGAGCTCAATCAGCTCCAGCTAACACATCGGCAACTGGAGCAGGACCTTGCTCAGGCTGAACATGCCACGCGCGAAGAGCAGGAACACAAGCGCGCCATCATGCTTGAGCTCCAGGCATCCAGACGCGCTGAATCTGCCACCCGAAGAGCGGCTCTCGTCAGCAAAGCCCAGACCCAGCAACTACAGAACCACCTCCAGACCATTGAAACGTCAACTGTCTTCAGGGTCACACGGCCACTGGTCAATCTGAAAATGAAAATTGATCGCCTCCGTCAGCCAAGCCCTGGCGTACACGATACTCAACGTGCAACGCAACCAATCACGAGCCAGGCCCAGTCACTGCCCACTCACCCGGTCGACATTGTGGTACCGGTGTACCGCGGACTTGAGGACACACGCCGCTGTATTGAGTCCGTTTTTGCCGCCCATTGCCAAACCCCTTGGCGTCTGATCGTGATCAACGATTGCAGCCCCGAGCCTGAACTCGTCGCCTGGTTGCAGTCCCTGGAGCACACCGACAGCCGTCTCACATTGCTTCACAATCCCGAGAACCTCGGTTTTGTGGCCACCGTCAATCGTGGCATGTCGCTCGATGCCGAAAACGATGTTCTCCTGCTCAACAGCGATGCCGAGGTCGCCAACGACTGGCTTGACCGCCTGCAGCGCGCTGCTTACAGCAACGCCCGGGTGGCAACGGTGACCCCGTTTTCCAACAATGCCACCATCTGCAGCTACCCCCGTTTCTGCGAACCTAATCACTTGCCGCTGAGCTACAACACGCAGCAGCTCGATCAACTCTTTGCCAGTAACCTCGCTGGTCAAACCCTCTCGGTGCCGACCGGTGTTGGTTTCTGCATGTACTTGCGTCGTCAGTGTCTGGACGAAGTAGGCCTTTTTGATGTCGATGCCTTTGGCAAAGGTTACGGCGAAGAAAATGACTTTTGCGTTCGTGCAAGCTCCGCCGGGTGGACCAATCTCCACGCGCTTGACACTTTTGTCCGTCACGCTGGTGGCATCAGTTTTGGCGACAGCAAAAGTGAGCGCGAACTCCTGGCGATGGAAACGCTCAACCGGCTCCATCCGCAATACGAAGCAGACGTTCAGGCATTCGTCAAAAGAGACCCGGCCCAGTGGTCTCGCTTGGTCATTGACCTGACACGCATGTCGGATCCCGCCAAGCCGGTCATCCTGAACGTGACCCACAATCGTGAGGGTGGCACACTGCGCCACATTCAGGAGCTTGCCTTTCACCTCGCCAACCGTGCAACGCTGCTGCGCTTGACGCCGGCAGCAAAAGGGGCCGTCCTGACCCTGGAGGGTGAGCACGAGGCGTTCGAGCTGCATTTTTCTTTGCCCGAGGAACTGCCCAACCTGGTGCAGACTCTGCAATCCTTGCAGGTCGGCCACTTGCATTTCCAGCATGTCTTGGGGCACCTGCCTGAAATACTCGATCTGCCCGTGCAACTGGGTGTGACCTATGACTGCACCGTCCACGACTATTACAGTATTTGCCCGCAAATCTCACTCACCGACCATACCGACCACTACTGCCAGGAAGAGGGCATAGACCAATGCCGCAAATGCCTGCAGCGCAATCCGGCACCAGACGGCTCCGACATTGTGGTGTGGCGTCAACGTCACCTGAGGCTTCTTAACGGTGCACGCTATGTCATCGCCCCCAGTCAGGACGCCGCACGCCGAATGCACCGCTATGCACCCACGGCCAGGGTGTGTGTCGAGCCGCACGTGGATCTGCTGCCCAACCCGCCCTTGATTCCAGTACCTGCGGTGCCCCCATTCAACCAGAACAAGCCACTGGTGGTGGCCGTTCTGGGTGCACTCAGCAAAATCAAGGGTGCCGATGTCCTTGAGGCTGTGGCTGCCAGGGCCGCCGCCAGCGGCGCCGCGCTCGAATTTCACTTGCTCGGCTACGCTTACCGCAACCTCAAGACGCAGCCCAAAGCCAGGCTGACGGTTCATGGCCCCTACGCTGATGAAGACCTTGCCCAGTTGCTCGACTGGCTCAAACCCGATGTGGTCTGGTTCCCGGCGATCTGGCCCGAGACTTATAGCTACACCCTCAGTGCATGCATTGAACACGGTCTGCCCGTGGTGGCACCCAACATTGGGGCATTTCCTGAGCGGCTACAGGGGCGGCCATGGACCTGGCTGTGTGACTGGCAAACCCCCACGGACCAATGGCTGAGCTTCTTTGAGCACTTGCGTGAGCACAACTTTTTGCCGGGCGTTGCGCCCACACCGCCCGTCATCGCGCCCGATGCATCCAGTCTGGGCGAGCAGGACTTTGGTTATTACACCAACTACCTTGCCGGTTTGCCTTGTCCCACACCACCCGGGCCAGAGCAGATCCAGCAGGCGCTGACCATGTTTGTCAACTACCAGCCTGCCAACCATCCGGCAACCCTGATCAAGTCGTCCGCCTTGCAGGCCATCATCCGCTTGCGCGCAACGGTTTTACTCTCGCCGTTGGCCAAGTTGGTGCCCATGCACACGCAACGAAAGGTCAAATCCTGGCTTAGGCGCTAGGATCAGGGTTTGGTCATGATGGTCTGTATCGATCTGAACAACACATCTGACCCGGCGTGCGTGTTGTCAAGGTCCAGTGAAAACGGGTTGCCGTGGTAGGTCGGATCGTCCCGCAGGCCGTAGGCATTCACAAAAAAAGACAAAAACTCTGCGCCATGGCGTTGGTGCGTCTGAAACATCTGTTTCAGCGCCAGTGGCGTCAGGGGCTTGAGTGGATGAAACTCGGTCACGCCGTAGCCGCTTCGGCCGGTGGCGCTGAACCAATCGCCGAACGATGCACCATAAGACGTTTCACCGTACAGACTTGCCCCCAGTCGCATGGTGTGAGGGACGGCTAGGTCTCGCCCGGTGGCATATTTGCTCTGGTCCCAACCCGGGTTGGCAAACGGCACAATCTGATGTGAAAACACCTTGCCAGCCGGTAGGCAGCCTTGTCGGGCCACTTTGGCAAAATGATCCAGATACCCGGCAATCTGCTGCTGTCTGAATTGGTGCCATAAAGCGGCCAGCGGGTTGTAATAGAACGATGCAGCCTGACTCGGCGAATCAACGCTGAACTGCAACGTGGCATCCGGCTCATGCCAGGGCGGCAGCACCGCCTGCGGGCTCGGTTGGGGCGGGCTTTGATCGCGCGCCACCACCGCAAACTCACGCTTTGCCAGGCGCAGCATCGGACCTTCTGGGGGCGCCATAAAAACCTCCACCACGTGGACGCCGGGTGCCATGCGAGAAAAATCAAGCTCATAGCGCCACCCGACATCGGCCGTGCCAAATTCCGGGTGGGCTGCCAGCACATCTTGCCGGCTGTAGCGCGCAGCGGTTTGCCCCAGCAACTCGCCGTTGACATAGATCAAGACTGGTCCTTGACCCATCGTCCCGCCCTTTACCTGGGTCCATCCCGACACTGGAATAACCCCATGGGCAAAAGCATCCAGGTGCTCAAAATAGTTGTTCAACGCCTCTTTACGGATGTCCTTGCCGGGTGCGGGCACCTGCTCGAAACCCGCAAAGCGGGCGTCCAGGTAAGCATTGAGCGCGCTGATGCTGCCAAATCGGTTCCCAAGAAACTTGCGAAACCCGCTGACAGAGGCGGGGCTGTAGTCCGTGATCAGGTAGTCACCGCCAAAGCCCATGCCATCCTGAAAACTTGGGAACAGGTGGTGCAATTCACCAAGCACGGTCAACCCGATCACTTTGGCTTGATCGGCGGGTGCCAGATGACACATCTCCTGCATGAAACGGGTGATGGCAAGTTCCCTGATTCTGGACACCGGGTTCTCGGTGCTGGTGAAGTTCCAGGGATAAATGTCGATGCCGTAGTACTTGGCTTTGCCCAGTGTTCCCTGTTGGGTTTGCAGCAAATTGGCGGCATTGCGTGCCAGTGCCGCCTCAACCGGGCTGCCGGTTTCGAAATGGGTGGAAAAAAGGTAAACCACCACCGGGTAGTCCACCTGCCGGATGGTGTTGATCACCGCTTTCAGGTAGGCTTCATTCACTTCAAAGCGCTCACCTTTCACCTCCAGCAATCTGAAAAGTGGCACATGCAAGGTGTAACCCAGCCGCAACTGGCTGTTTTCTTTTTCCGGGCTGATGTTTTCCAGGGTTTTGGTCACAATCTGCCCGACCCCCTGGCCAGCATCCAGGCACATCGCCTTGAATCTGGAGTCCGGCATTGCCTGAATCTGCGTTTTGTCATTGAACAGGCACAAGTCCAGGCCACCAACCATCGGGGCCAGAATCAGTTTTGGTGGGCTTGAAGCCTGCGGGTTGACAGCCACCAATCCAGCCAAAAGTGCCAGCGGCACCAGCACGGCATGCTTTTCAAAGCGTAACATCGGGCCTTACCTCGTGTTTTCTCTATCCGTCGGCCTTGCTGCCATGGCGTTGGTCAATCCAGTTTTTCTCCATCAGATGCCACGACAAACTGGCCAAAACCACACTCGCACTCAGCAACACCACAAACAGACGTCCGCCACGCGGTCCGGGCAGCGTCAGCAGTGAGATCAGCACCGGAAAGTGCCAAAGGTAAAGTCCATAACTGATGGTACCCAAGTAACGCCAGGGCCTTAGCACTCCACTTGACTGCAGCGGGCAACTGATCATCGCCGCCAGCGCCGCGCCAAACCCGATGGCCAGCAAGGTGCGCCAAAACACCACCATGCCAAAGTACGACCAGTAATTACCGCGTGGCAGAAAGATGGCCCCAGCCGCTGTCAGGCACAGCGCAGAAGCCACCAGCCACCCCAAACAGTTACGCCAACGCCGTGCCAGCAGCGGCGCTAACCGGTGTTTTGAATTTTGCACTACCAGCGCCAAAGCAATGCCCACGCCAAACTCGTCCAGCGTACCTGGTAGCTGGGTGGTGTAGATCACCTGCAAATGGGGTATTGCTTGCCCAGGTGGCAGTACCCAAGTGGTGCCGTAGCGCCAGACCCAGGCAATGGCTGTCAGCATCAGCAAGGTCTTGCCTGCGCCTAGCCGGACCAGCCAGCCAACCGACAACACCAGCGCCACGTAAAACTGCATTTCCAGCGCCAGAGACCAGGTCACCCCGTTGATCACGCCGTGCGTGTAGGGTGTCAGATTCTGCAAAAAAAGTGCGTGGCTGATCACCTGCATCCAGAACTGGCTATAGGGCCGCGACAGAATCTCAGGTCGCACCAGCAGCACAAAAATCACGCAGGTCAGAACATAAAGTGGCAGCAGCCTGCGCAACCGGCGTTGCATGAAGGCCCATTTGAACCCGGCAGGGTCGCGTGCCTGGGCCTTGGCGGCACTCAAGGTGA
>NZ_JAGPBB010000109.1:0-1324 GCF_018063565.1 Rhodoferax sp. | reverse complement strand
ACCAGCAGCACAAAAATCACGCAGGTCAGAACATAAAGTGGCAGCAGCCTGCGCAACCGGCGTTGCATGAAGGCCCATTTGAACCCGGCAGGGTCGCGTGCCTGGGCCTTGGCGGCACTCAAGGTGATCACAAACCCGCTGATCACCAGAAACAGATCGACCCCAATCCATCCTTGTCTGAAAGGCAAGCCCCAAACTGCCTCACTGAAACGGCCCCACTGCCCAAGCGCGGTCACGTGGTAAACCATCACCAGCAGGGCGGCCACGGCGCGCAACACATCAATCATCGGAAACTGCATGTGCCAAGTGTCACATAGAAATGTTGGCCACAGCCCACTCTGGTTTGCCACTGCCGCACCCGACTCGGTTAGCATCGCCCCCCTATGACCCTGCGTGTGCTCCATATTGGCAAGTTCTTTCCGCCTTACCGGGGCGGCATGGAGTCGTTCTTGTCGGATCTGGTGCAAACCCAGCGCTCACAGGGTATCGACAGCCATGCCATCGTTCATGGTGACCCCTTGCCCGATGACCCGCACTGGCTGCGCAGGGTGCCGGTGCAGCTCAATCTGATCTACACCCCCATCGCGCTGGGGTTCAGGGCGGCGCTCAAACGGGCCATACACCAACTCCATCCCCAGGTTTTGCACCTTCATCTGCCCAATGTGTCGGCATTTTGGGCGTTGACACTCATCAATGCTTACAAAATTCCGTGGGTGGTGCACTGGCATTCTGATGTTGTGGTATCGGAAGAGCGGCTGGCCCTGCGAGTAGCCTACACGCTCTATCGCCCTTTTGAGCAGGCGCTGCTCGAGCGATGCGAGCGCATTGTGGTGACCTCATTGCCGTACCTTTATGCCAGTGAGCCGTTGCAACACTGGCTACCCAAATGTGTGGTGGTGCCACTGGCCATTCATACCCAGTTGCCAGATTTTGAGCATGGACCCACGCCGTGGCTTCCCAAACGGCTGCGACTGCTGTCTCTTGGACGACTGGCACACTACAAGGGGTTTGACACCCTGATCCGTGCAGTCAGCGCATCAGATCAGTTGCAGCTCATCATCGCTGGGCACGGTGAAGACATGGCCAGCCTGCAGGCATTGGTTCGCTCCAGTGCATCCGATGAAGACGGTGCCCATGTCCAACTGCTCGGTGAGGTTTCTGAAGAACTCAAGCACCAGTTGCTTGCCAGTTGTGATGCCTTCTGCCTTGCGTCGAGCGAGCGCACCGAGGCATTTGGTGTGGTACTGCTTGAAGCCATGGCACATGGCAAGCCCTGCATCGTCAGTGATCTTCCAGGCTCTGGCATGTCTTGGGTTGTTTCCAG
>NZ_JAGPBB010000108.1 GCF_018063565.1 Rhodoferax sp. | reverse complement strand
CGGTTTACATGTCATCACTCAAAGTGGTCGTCTTGTGCGAACGCACGGATGGTCAAGGCACGCGAACCAGCAATCAAAAGATCTTGTTGGAGCGAAGCGATCTTGATGTGGTGGTTGCCGAACAGTTCGACGGCAAGATGTGCATTCCGCCTCGTGCGGCAGCAAGCGTCAAGACCGTGCAATCAGTGGTCAGCTGGATGGTGCGCGTTCACCGGGTGCTGAAGAATGGCACCCGCTACGAAACCGACTATCCATTCACTGTGCTGGCGAGCAGTGACGCCGCTGTCGACGAACTGGTGTCGTCAGCAACGGTGGATGACTGAGTTGCCCTGGCTCCCAAGCCCGTTGGCGGTCAAAGGCCGAATCAAAGAAACGGCACCCCAGGGTGCCGTTTCTCTTGGGTCAATTCGACGGGCAATCAGGCAGACTTGCTGGCTTTCTTGACCGCCTCAACGGCCTGTGTGGTCACTGCGGTGAAGTTGGCTTGTGCCGCTTCCACAGCTTGCTTGGCGCTGGTCTGCGCACTTGCAAACGCGTTCTGGCTGGCTGTCATGGCGTTATTGAAAAAGGCCATGGCCGATTCTGTCCCGGCTGGGGCCGAGTTGGTGGCACTTGCCATCAATGCGGCAAAGCCCTTTTGCACGTCGTCCATATTGGACTGCGCCGCCTTGGTGAATTCAGCGTTGGCACCGGCAACAATCTTCTGGAATTCTTCAGCGTAGGCTGTGGCCTTGGCGGCGGCTGGTTGGGCCAGACCGGCTTGCAGCGCTGCCAATGCCTGGGGGTCTTTGGCCGCCATCACGGCCTTGGCGTGATCCAGCGAGTCCGACAGGGTGGCCTTGGCGGTCGACATATTCAAGTCCACCAATTTTTGCGTTGCAGCTTGGGCTTTGGTTGCCAGCTCTTGCGTGGCCGTCAAGCCGGCTTTGGCGGTGGCGACGAGTTTTTCGGAGGCGTTGTTCATGGCAGGTTCCTTCATGGATATATGGCAACCGCAACGGCAACCCCCGACGGGTTGTTATGTTGCAGTGCAGCATAACGTGGATTGTAAAGAAAATATCGATGAATTGTTTGATTTTGTTGCAGTGCAGCAAAATTTAGTGACCACTGACTAAATCCATTGTTAGAAGACCAGTTCCGGTCTGCGAATTTGTGGGTCAAGAACGGGGTAAAAGTCTTGGGTGGCGCTGCGCCTGCCCTGCGACTGCACCCATCACGATGCAAATACCGCTCGTGCCGCCTGCCACACCATGATGGCGAGCGCACCGGTAGACAGCACGAACAGCGCAAGGCGTGAGGGAATATGGTTCACCAGCACCTGCACCAGACTGTGCATGACCCGTAGCAGCACATATGACCAGGCGGCCAAAATCCCGACGGTGTTCATTGGATCGGTCAATGCAAGGACCAGCGCAGCGGCATAAAACAGCGTGGGCGCTTCCATCAGGTGGTTGTAGTTGTCCGCCTTCCAGCGCACCCGTGCTGGCAGATCCCGCGTCAGATCCTTGGGTGGCACGTTCGGGTCGAGAACCACCTTTTGCGCCACCATGGCAGGGATGCGGGTGACCAGCATCCACAACCATATCACCAGTGACCATATTAACAGTGCGACTACGGGTTGCAGAAGGGGAAAAAGGTCTTTGCTCATCGGGCGCTCCTTGAATACTCTTGATGCCCCGTCAATGATACTGACCCCAAGGTCCAGTCCTGGCAACCCTGGCCCTATGCGTCAGGCTGACGCCGTGCCGAGCTAACGTGCCGGGTTTTGCAACACCAGATCAATGCGCCGTTGCAATTGGGCCGCGGCCTTGGCGTCACCCGCTGCCTGGGCACGCTGGCGCAGTACCCCAAGCCATGCCAACAAGGGGCGCCGCCACCCTTGACTTGAAGCTGTTTCTGCTGCCAGCACAATATCCACGGGCACTATAAGCTCTGATTTTAAGAGTATTCCGGCGGCAATCAAACGGGACTGTGGCTCCTTGATCTGCGCCAGTGTGCTGACTTGTGCCGGATGGGTTGGTGTGACCGTGCCCGGTGGGGCAGGGTGCTGGGCAGCTGCGCGTACCTGTCTGGCCCAGTCGCGGTAGGTCTCGGGCAATTGATCGGTTTGAACGTCGGCCCACTGACCGGCTAGAAAAAGAGCGTAGTTTTGTTCGGCAGGTCGGGCATCGAGCGCTCGCTCGGCGTAAGCGGCACACCCCCCAAATTCCAGGCTGGCCACTTGCGCGGCGCAGCGCACCAGCGCCAGGCGCGCCATCAGATCGGGCCGCCCGGTGCGGGCCACCTCGCCCTGGGCACGCTGAAATTCAAAGTCGGCTACCCGATTGTTGCCTTCGAGGTAGGCGGTGCTGAAGCTGTTCAGCGCAGAAAACGCACTGCCTTCCCAGTTGGGCGCAGGCGGTGTGTTGGCACAACCACCCGCCAATAGCGCGACGGCCAGCACGGTGCTGTGAACAATCTGCGGGCTCATGGCAGTTTGATCTCCACATCTCTCGCAAACGGCCATTTGCGGTTGACCTCGTCGGTCAACTGACTGATCTTGCGCAAGTTGACCTCAACCTCGGTGCGCAATTGCCCCAGGTCAGTGCTGGCGCTGCGTACATTGGCACCGACGGCCTGGGCCTCAACCAGCACCGCGTCGACCTTGCCCAGGGTGTTGCGTGTGTCAGACAGCAAGGCAGTCAGCTGGGCAATCGCCTTCTGGCTGTCGGCCAGGGTAGCCTGGGTGCTTTTGAGGGTATTTTGGGCGTCATCGGCCACACCACCCTTGCCAAACAGGCGACTGTCTGCGTTCTTCAGCAAAGTGTTGCTGCTGTCGAGTGTGGAGATGAGCTTTCTGGCGTTGTCTTCATTTCCCAGAACACCGGTCAGCATGCCATAGCGGCTGGTCAGGCGCTCGGTCACTACCATCAGGTGCGCCAGGCTGGTGTTGAGGCTGGACTCGCTGCCGGTCATGGTTTCCAGGTTGTCCAGCAGCGCCCGCACCGAGGCCATCAGGCGCGGAATCTCGGCCGCCATATCGCCGCGCAGCAGGGTGCGTTCGGCGTTGGCGGGCAAGGGGGGATCAGTGAGAATGCCGCTGAACGCCCGGATTCGTGTATCTCCCACCATCCCGCGTTCCAGCGTGAAGATGCTGCTGGTACGCAGCCATCTGGAGTCTTTGTTGGGCACCTCCATGACGATGCGCACTTTGCCGTCGTCTGCCAGTTCGATGCGCCGCACCCGGCCAATCGGAAAGCCCGAGAACGTCATGTCCATTCCCACAATGACACCTTCGGAGTCGTCTGAGAGCAATACAAGCTCCTGTGTGCGTTCAAACACGCCGCGGGCAAACATCACGTATAGCGCAAACCCCACCAGAATGATGGCCACCCCGGTCAGCAAAGCCACGGCTTTGCGTTCCAGGCTGGTGGTGGACTCCGGGTTGTCAGGCTTGGGTTGGATGGACATGGCATCTGTAGTTTCCCACAAGCGGCCTGACCGCACTTCGGCCTGAAGAGGAAGAGCTGAAATTCGGCAAAATGCGGGTTGACTCGAAACCCAACAGGAAAAAGCATGAGCACTGACGCATGGACCATGACCCGAGGCGATGGCACCGAACGCAAAATCATGGGCTACCGCTTCGCACCGGAAAAACTCAGCAACCGTAAACAGTTTTCCGCTGCCAAGCCGAATCTCAAGCTGCCGCCAAAAGTGGATCTGCGGCAATATCTGACCGAGATTGAAGACCAGCAAAACACCAACAGTTGCGTGGCCAACGCTGTCGCAGGTGCCTACGAATACCTGGTGAAGAAGCACGAAGCGCGGGACTACGACGTCAGCCGCCTGTTCATTTATTACAACGCCCGTGACCTGGGTGGTATCGAGGGCGACAACGGCAGTCTGATTGCCGACGCCATCGAGGGCCTGCGCAGCCATGGGGCGTGTGCCGAAGACAGCTGGCCCTTTTCCCAAACCAAAGTCGACAAACGTCCCAGCGACGAGGCTTATGAAGAAGCCGCCCGGTTTGTAGTGGAAGACATGCAGCTGGTGCCTGTGAATCTGACGGCCTGGAAGACCTGCCTGGCCGAAGGTCACCCCATCATTTTCGGCATTTCGCTGTACGAGTCGTTTGACCAGCAACGCAAAAAAGGGGTGGTGCCCCTGCCCACGCCCAAAGAGGCATCGCGCGAATCGCACGGCGGCCATGCCATGCTGTGTGTGGGCTATTCGGACCCCGACCGGGTGTTCATCGTACGCAACTCGTGGGGTCCCGACTGGGGCGACAAGGGGTATTGCTACATCCCGTATGACTACCTGGTCAACCCCAAGTACAACGACGGTGACAGCTGGATCATCCGCCAGCTGGAGAATTTTGAGTTCGACCAGGAGGGCTGGGGCGACGACACAGCGTTGATTGGCGACTTTGATACCGAACTGGCCAACATGTCTGAAGAGGACTATGGCACCCTGCTCGACGCCATGGGTGAGCATCCGCTGGAACTTCGTATGGCGATCATTTTCCTCACTGCAGCGGGGGCGGACGGCGACATCAGCAACGACGAACTGGCAGAAATTGCCACTTATTTCTCCGCTGTGGTCGATTCACTGGGGGTGAACACCCAGGTTGACAAGCTGCTGCGTCGCGCAGCAGCCAAGGTGGGCGATGAAGAACTGCTGGAGGAGTCCATCGAACTGCTGGGCGAGCATCTGTCTGCCACCATGCTGGCCAGCATCGTCAACAGCATCACTGAGATCGCGGGCACCGACCAACTCGAAGACAGCGAAGACGAGTTTGTGGCGGCACTGATCGAAGCCTGGCAGGTGACCGACGACGAAACTGCTGATGAAGAGGAAGAACAAGAAGACGAGGAGGAAGAGGAAGAGGAAGGCGCTGATGAACGGTCAGTGGTGCTCACAGGCTTTTGGATTTACACCGACAAGGCCGAAAAGGTGGTCAAGAGAATCGAGAAACTCTGCGCTGCCCACTGCACCGAAAGTGAAGACTACGAATACGAATGGGACGAGGATGAGGATGACGACGGCAACTACATCGAGTTCAGCAAGTTCGAGGCGACCCCAGACGACACAGATGCTTTTCTTGAGGAGCTCGAAGCCCTGTGCGAAGAAGTCAGCGCGGATGGCGGTTACAGCTGGGATTGAGCAACTGCACGGGAATTGTTCAAACTTTATAGCTAGTAGCGCAATGTCAATATGCGCTGGAGCCTAATTTCATTCAAATGTACTTGACAACCAGCGAGGCCGCCTCCACCAGCAACAACACCAGGAATAGGCGCACTGAGCCTGGTTGCATGCCGTTGCCCGCAAGAGCCGGGTCACGCTCCAGACTGGCGGCCATCGGCACCACCGCCACGGCCATGCTGAACAAAAAGGCTTTGATGACAAAACTCAAGGACACCGTCAAATCAAATACCTGTCCCACCGCGCGGGTAAAACCCGGCAACCCCCAGGGCGAGGGGCCATACACCATCAGGTAGGTCAAGACCAGTGCAATCATGCTGCTGATCATGGCCAGCGCCAGCACCGAAAATGCCTCGGCCAGCACACGAGGCGTGAGTTCGCTGCGTAACTGTTCCAGACTCAGGTCGGACACCCGCCGCACACGCGGGCTGGCAATGGCCGATGCCGCACCGGCGTTGAACGCCAGGCCAGCCCGTAGTGCCACAAACATTGCGGCAGACAGCGGAATCAGCTCCAGCACCAGCACCCGCACCACCATTTGCAGCGCGTATTGCGACAGCCCGTAACTCAGGGCGGTGACCACCACAATGCGGATCAGCACCAGACTCAGCAGCGCTGACAGTGCGGTAAACCATGGCAGTACCTGCCAGGCACTGGTGGCCATGTAACGCGCGGCGGTGGCACGGTAGGCGGGGGTGTGGGTCGAGGGTGTGAGCCACAGCACCAGCACCAGCGCGCCAAACTTCAGCATGAACACCACACTGGACCACTGGCGCTGCCAGGAAAGACGCAGATTGCGCAGAGGTGACGTCAGGGTGGGGTTTGCAGACATCGGGTAATGATAAAGAAATTGCTGAATAAAATACTGTTTATTTATACAGTTAAATGATGTCTAATGCTGCTTTGAATGTGTTCATGTGCCATGGTTTCAAGTGCCCTTTCTGCCCTGCTCGAAGATGTTGGTGATGCCGTCTGGTCTGGCGATGCGCTGGCGCGCGCTGCGGTGGCCGAGGGCGTGGCACGCTCCAGCGGTCATGCGTTGCTGGATGCGCAGTTACCGGGCGGTGGCTGGCCGGTGGGGGCCATGTGCGAAATCCTGCAGACACAAGCCGGTCAGCATGAGTGGCGTTTGCTGCTGCCCGTCCTGCGGGGTCTGTCACAACAGGTGGTGCTGGTGGGTGCGCCTTTTGTGCCGTTTGGTCCGGGTCTGGCTGCGCAGGGGCTCAGGCTTGAGCAACTGCTCATGGTCCGGGCCGACACGCTGGCCGACCAACTGTGGGCAGCCGAGCAGGTATTGCGCTGTGCCGGGGTGGACGCCCTGCTGTTGTGGCTGCCCAGGGTGCGCGCTGACCACTTGCGCCGCCTGCACATGGCAGCCCAAAAACACGCCAAACTGTTGTTTGTCATGCGGCCGTTGCTGGCGCAGCACGAGTCGTCTCCTGCTGTGTTGCGCTTGCAACTGGGCGATCCGGGGATGGGATCAGAGCCAGACAGCGACCACTTGCCGGTTCATATTCTCAAGCGCCGTGGTCCACCCCTGGCCCACTCCCTCTGGCTACCGGCCCGCGTTGCGCCTTTGAGTGTGCAACTCAGTCTGGGGCAATGCCGACAGACCGCTTTTGCCCGGCCGCAAGTGGCGGCCACGCAGCAAGCTGATCGGCCCCCGGTCACACGTTTGAAAAGCCATGTACTGGATCGCATTGCAGCCACGGCCTGAGCCAGCTTTGGGCGATGCATTGTCAGACCCGGTGACGGTGCTGGGCTGGTGGGCGTTGCAATACACGCCCAGGGTGGCCTGTCTGGCAGATGTGGTGTTGCTCGAAGTGTCGGCCAGTGAACGGTTGTGGGGTGGACGTGCCACATTGCTGCGCAGTATTTATACGTCAAGCAAGCCTATAGCCCATGTGGCGTATGCACGGGGTGCTACATCTTTATTGGCGCTTGGACGGCTGATCGCTGGCCAAAAAGCGCTTTTTCCAGCCGACGAACTGCCACTGCTGGCATTGCTGGCAGCGCGCCCTCATCTGGGTACCTTGGCGCGTATGGGCTGCACCACCTGGGGGCAACTGCGGGCCTTGCCGCGTGGTGGTCTGGCGCGCCGCTTTGGCGCAGACTTGCTGGCAGCGCTGGATCAGGCTTACGGGGAGCGGCCCGATGTCTACCCCTGGCTGAGCTTGCCCGACGTGTTTGATTCCCGGTTGGCACTGGTGACCCAGGTCGAGAGCGCCGACGCCTTGCTGTTTGGCGCGCGCCGCCTGCTGGCGCAACTTCAGGCTTGGTTGCAACTGCGCCAGCTGGGCGTGCTGGCCATCGAGCTGGGCTGGCGCATGGACCCGCGGCGCAACACCGCGACCGAAGGTTCGGTGCTGATTCGCACGGCGCAGGCCAGTGCCGACATGTTGCATCTGCAACGTTTGCTGGCCGAGCGTCTGGCACAGGTCGAGCTGGCTGCACCAGTGCAGTCGCTGTGCCTGCGCACAATCGAAACGCAGGCCAGGCATGCCCGCAGTGCCAGCCTGTTACCGGCTGAACAACTCAAGGGCGACAGCTTGTTGCAAACGCTGGAACGGCTGAGCGCGCGGCTTGGCTGTCACAAGGTGTTGCGCCTGCAAACCTGTGCGGACCATCGTCCAGAGCATCGGCAGGCATGGGTGGCCGCCACATCTGCTCCTCAATCAATAGCTACATTTCAAGGTGATAAAAGGGCTGGAGGTCAAAAAAGCTTGAAAAACTCTGGCGGTATGTCAGGTGTCCCCACTGCATGGGCCAGCACGCTGCTGCCCACCTGGCTGCTGGCCGAACCAATCCAGCTGGTGTGTGATCAGCAGATCCCATGTTTTGATGGGCCGCTGACGCTGCTGATTGGCCCGCAACGGCTGGAGGCGGGTTGGTGGCCAGACCCCACCGGCAAAGTGGCGGACACCACTTTGCGTGACTATTTTGTTGCCCGAAACCCCGGCACCATTCTGGTGTGGATTTACCGCGAGCGTTTGCTGCAAGGGCGGGGCAACCAGACAGCCAACGTCTGGTATCTGCATGGTATTTTTGCCTGAAGCCATGCGGCCAGTCGATGTGCCAGCCTTGCTGCCCTTGGCGGCGCCAGACTACGCCGAGTTGTTTTGCCGCAGCAATTTCAGCTTTGGTCGGGGTACTTCGACCCCCGAGGAACTGGTGGACCGTGCCCATGCGCTGGGTTATGAGGCACTGGCTGTGGTGGACGAGTGCACGGTGTCAGGCCTGGTACGGGCGCATACCCGAGCCAAAAAGTGCGGTCTCAAGTTGCTGCCAGGGGCGTACTTTGACGTGCCGTTATGGCCTGGTGACAGCCAGTTTGGCCTGATCGCCTTGCCACATCACCTGCAAGGCTGGGGCGACCTGTGCCAGTTCATCACCCGGGCAAGGCGCAGTGCGGCCAAGGGGCAATACCGGGTGGTCTGGCCCGACCCGGCCTGGGCGACCCTGGCCGGATGTGAGGTGTTGCTGGTGCTGCCAGGTGCTCTGAGTCTGGAAGCTGGTTGTGCCATCTGCAGAAGCGCCATGAGCCTGTTTGGCCAACAGGTCTGGCTGGCAGTGACTTGTCTGATGCGACAGGATGATGCATTGCTGTTGCACAAACTCAGCCAGATCTCGACCCTCACCGGCGTACCGCTGGTGGCCGCCGGTGATGTGCTGATGCATGTGCGTTCGCGCAAACCGCTGCAGGACGTGATCACTGCGGTGCGACTGGGTCAAGCCGTATCAGCATGTGGTTTTGCCCTGCAGCCCAATGCCGAAAACCACCTGCGCACGCGTGATCGCCTGGTGCACATTTACCCCTCTGTGCTGCTTGGCAATACCCTGACCGTGGCTGCGCGCTGCAACTTCAGCCTGGACGAACTGCGGTATCAATACCCGCTGGAGGCGGTTTTGCCGGGCCAGAGCCCGGCGCAAACCTTGCGCCAGTACACCCTGGAGGGGGCGAGCAGGCGCTACCCTGCCGGTCTGCCCGACAAGGTGCGCGATCAGCTCGATCATGAGTTGACCCTGATCGCCGAACTGAAATACGAGATGTATTTTCTGACGGTGCACGACATTGTGGCTTTTGCACGCAGCCAGGGCATCCTGTGTCAGGGGCGCGGCTCGGCTGCCAATTCGGCCGTGTGTTACTGCCTGGGCGTGACCGAGGTGGATCCGGCACGTTCGAGCCTGTTGTTTGAGCGCTTCATCAGCCGTGAGCGCAATGAACCACCCGACATTGATGTGGACTTTGAGCACCAGCGGCGCGAAGAAGTCATTCAATACATCTACCAGAGGTATGGCCGTGATCGCGCCGCCCTGACCGCTGTGGTGGTGAGTTACCGTCCGCGCAGTGCACTGCGTGACGTCGGACACGCGCTGGGTGTGCCCGAAGCCTTGATTACTGCCATGGCACGCGAGCACCCGGGTATGCACAGCCGCGAGGTGCTG
>NZ_JAGPBB010000003.1 GCF_018063565.1 Rhodoferax sp. | reverse complement strand
CAGCGCGCCTGCAACAATGGCTCGAACGCCAGTTTCGTAGCGGGCGAACCGTGCGGCCAGCGCATGGGCAGGGAGCGCCCTTTAACTCCGACGACGTAAACAATCTGGCATTTCACTTTGGCGAGGCCTTGTTCGCGATGGGCGAGGTGCAGGGCGTGGCGCCACCGGGCAGTCGCGCGTAGGCAGTGGAACATCACATCCAAATCCCGTGCCTCTCGGGTAAACGTCGGCTCTGCCTGCTGCCCGGTCAATGGCGTTTCAGGCTCGCCTTGCCCGTTTTCCCGACAAACCGCTTTTCAAACTCCGGCGCAGGCGTTAACCGCAGCAACAAATACACAAAAGACCCACCGGTTGCCCCAGACTTTTGCTTCTCCCGTGTGAGTTGCCGCCCAGTGGGGCTGCTGTGCGGCATCTGAACTTTGCACACGCAAGACGGCACATGTCCGTCAGCCAATAGCGGTTACACCGAACCCACCGTCACAAGATAGATGGTCAATTGCGATCCTACCCCCGAAAATTGGCGCCATAAGCTATATTTAGAGTAGCAAATCATCGTCATTTCCACAACCGCCAACCATGCTCTCCATCTCCATCGGCCCCCTGGCGCTGCCGGTCCTGCCTTTGGTGCTGCTGTTGTCGGTGTGGATTGCAGTTACCCTGGCACGGCACCTGGCACCCAAGGCAGTCGGTCCACAGGCCGAAAACATCCTGTGGGGGGCGGCAGCGCTAGGATTCTTGGCAGCGCGTCTGGCCCATCTGATGCGCTATGCGGACGCCTACCTCGCTACCCCCTGGGCCATGCTGGATGTGCGCGATGGGGGTTGGTTTGCGCCGGCAGGCTGGGCAGTTGCCGGTCTCTGGCTGGCATGGTGTGGCTGGCAGCAAGCGACGATGCGGCGCGCATTGGGGCTGGCAGCCTTTGGCGGCACCGTCGTCTGGGCAACTGGCCTGGCGGTGCTGTGGATGGCTGAAGCCAAGCCGTCGCAGCAACAGGTGCCGGATGTACGACTGACCGAACTGAACGGCGTGCGCACGCTGCCTTTATCCCAACTCGTCGCAGGCAAGCCGGCGGTGGTCAATCTGTGGGCCACCTGGTGTGGGCCTTGTCGTGCCGAGATGCCCGCATTGGTCGCTGCCCAGCAGCGCATGCCAGGAGTGATGTTTGTGTTCGTGAACCAAGGCGAGGCCCCGGCCCCGGTGAACGCGTATCTACAGCGCTCCGGTCTTAACCTGGGCCAGGTGTGGCTTGACCCGGCCAGCCACTTGGGTCTGGCGGTCGGTTCCCGGGGTTTGCCCACCACATTATTTTTCGATGCCAAAGGTCAGCGCGTCGATGCCCACTTTGGCATGCTCAATGCAGCAGCCCTACAGGTTCAGTTGGATCGTTTGCGCGAACAATAAGAGTTTTCAGACTGGGCGTTTTCCACTGGTCAACAGGTTCACAGCAACACGTGAACACGTGCTACACTGATTTCAACTGGAAGGAAGTGCCGCCATGTCCAATCTGACCATTTCTGTGGATGATGAGCTGATTCGGCAAGCCCGCATCAAAGCGATCGAGCAAGGTACCTCGGTAAGTGCCAAAGTGCGCGAGTTTCTGGCGCAATACGCCCGCGGTACCGACCCTGCCCCCGCGGCCGTGACCATCGCTTTGCCGATTTTTGACGGTGCCAGCGGCCTGCAGCAAGGGATTGACCCGCTGAGCAACAAGTCCATGTTGCAGGCAACTGAAGAATGACCCCTGATGTCAACGTGCTGGTGGCCGCATCGCGCGCGGATCACCCCCATCATGCAACGGCGCTGACATGGTTGACCCAAGCCATGACCCACGCTCAGGCCCATGCAGACCTGAAGCTGCTGGGCGCAGTGGTCACCAGCTTTCTGCGACTGGTGACGCATCCCAAGGTGTTTTCGGTGCCCACACCCACCGCGCAGGCCGTGGCATTCATCGATGGCATACTGGCCAGCCCGGGGACAGCCATGCTGCCCACCCATGATGCATGGCCGAAATTGCGCGGCTTGTGTCTGGATCAGAGTCTGAACGCCAACGCGCTGCCCGAAGCCTGGATCGCCGCCTGTGTGCTGCAACAACAAGACGTGCTGGTCACATTCGACCGCGATTTTGTCGGCCTGTTACCCCCCAAGCGTCTGCAACTTTTATTGCCTACCGTATGAGCTCTGTTTTTAACTTCACCTTTGTCCCGTGGTTCCGCTCGGTGGCACCCTATATCCACAAATTTCGCCACCAGACCTTTGTGATCGGTGTCTGCGGTGAGGCCATTGCTGCCGGCAAACTGCCCAATCTGGCGCAGGACCTGGCACTCATCCAGAGCATGGGGGTCAAGCTGGTTCTGGTGCATGGCTTTCGTCCACAAGTCAACGAGCAGCTCAAAGCCAAGGGACACGTCGCACGCTACTTTAAAGGTGTTCGCATCACAGACGAGGTGGCGCTGGATTGTGCACAAGAGGCCGCCGGCCAGTTGCGCTACGAAATCGAGGCGGCGTTCAGCCAGGGTTTGCCCAACACGCCGATGGCAGGTGCCACGGTGCGGGTGATTTCCGGCAACTTCCTCACAGCACGCCCTGTGGGGATCGTCGAAGGGGTTGATTTTCAGCATTCAGGCGTGGTGCGCAAGATCGACACCGCAGGCATCATGCGGTCACTGGACATGGGCGCCCTGGTCCTGATGTCACCCTTTGGCTTTTCACCGACTGGCGAAGCCTTCAACCTGGGGATGGAAGAGGTGGCCACCTCGGTTGCCACCGCGTTGCAGGCCGACAAACTGATTTTTGTCACTGAAGTACCGGGAATCGCCACCAACATCCACCAGCCTGTCAGTGACGACAACCCCATCGACACCGAGCTACCGCTGGAGGCGGCCGAGAAACTGCTGGCCGACTTGCCGGTGGCGGACAAACCCACCGACACTGCGTTTTATCTGCAGCACTGCATCAAAGCCTGCAAGGGTGGTGTGGAGCGCAGTCACATCATCCCGTTCGCAGTGGACGGCTCAATCCTGCTTGAGGTGTACGTGCATGATGGCATCGGCACCATGGTGGTCGACGAGAAGTTGGAGAGCCTGCGCGAGGCGGATGTGGATGACGTTGGCGGCATTTTGCAGCTCATCGAGCCGTTCGAGAGAGACGGCACGCTGGTCAAACGCAGCCGCACCGAAATTGAGCGTGATGTGGGCCTGTACACCGTGATCGAGCACGATGGCGTCATTTTTGCCTGTGCTGCCCTCTACACCTACCCGGAGGCACGCACCGCCGAGATGGCAGCGTTGACGGTGTCGCCCGAGGTTCAAGGCCAGGGCGATGGCGAGCGGGTCTTGAAGCGTATCGAGCAACGTGCCAAGTTGGCTGGGCTGGAGAGCATTTTTGTGCTGACCACGCGCACCATGCACTGGTTTCTCAAACGCGGTTTTGTGCAGGTCGACCCCGAATGGCTACCCGAGGCGCGCAAGCGCAAGTACAACTGGGACCGCAAAAGCCAGGTGCTGGTGAAAAATATCAGCTGATGCCCCCGTTTTGTGCAGGTTTGAGCACGACACTTGCTTGGTTTTTGCGACGGGTGCGCACGGTGCCCGTCAACTCACTATCTTCAGGAAATTTTTTCATGAGCTCTCTCAATTTCATCGGTGGAGAAAAAGGCGGCGTCGGCAAATCGGTCGTGGCACGGCTGCTGGCCCAGTACTTCATCGACCAGTCCATACCCTTTGTGGGTTTTGATACCGACCGCTCACACACCTCGTTTACCCGCTTTTATGCTGACTATGCCAGCCCGGTGCTGGTGGACAGCTACGAGGGGCTTGACCAGGTGGTCAACGTGTTTGACGCTGAGCCCGGCGATGCCGAGGCGACCCGGGTCATTGTGGACCTGGCCGCCCAGACCGCCGCGCCATTGGCGAGCTGGATCAAAGACTCGGAGCTGCTGAGTGTTCTGGCTGATCTGGGTGTCAGCGTTAACTTCTGGCATGTCGCGGATGCCGGCAACGACTCGGTTGACCTGCTGGACAAACTGCTCGACACCTATGGCAACGGCCCCAACTACCTGATCGTGCGCAACCTCGGCCGTGGTACAGATTTTTCTCAACTGGATGGCTCTGCGGCGCTAGCGCGCGCACTGTCTCTGGGTGCCCGGGTACTCAATCTGGCCCAACTCCATGAAGCGAGTATGCGCAAGATTGACCGGCAAAACGTCAGTTTCTGGGCAGCCGTGAACAACCGCTCAGGCGACGACAGCTTGGGAATGCTTGAGCGTCAACGGGTTCGCTCGTGGCTGAAAAAAGCCTACGAATCCTTTGACACGCTGCCTGTTTAGCCGGCGGTGTACCCAAGCCAAGCCTGCCATTGGACAGGCGTTTGACATGAAGGCGAGTTTGCAGCGAAAATTGCCCTGGTCAAGCTAAAAAACCAATTCAAGAGACCGTCATGCCAGAGCTGAAAAAAACGCCCACTCCCAACGCCGAAATCACGCCCAGCCCGCCGGCGTCAAACCCCGCAAAACTGGTTCCCGCCAGAACAGAGACGCGCAAGAGAAGCGCACCGACGATGGTCACGCGGCGCGCGGTTCTCGGCGACACCACGGGTGCAAAATCCAGCGCCGGCATTGGCAAACGCGCGGTGCAAGCGAGCCTGGATGCGGCGCAGGTCAGCCAGCAAAGCGCGATTTTGGACATTCTCTCCCACGCGACAGACAAGTCAGACGCCCTGCGAACGCTGCTGGCAGGCAGTTCCGAGGATGACATAGCAGCCTTGCGCCAGGTCCTGTTGGGCAGCCAACTCAATCCCAATGGTGCCTCTGACACACCTGACGAGCAACTGGCCAGCGACTGGCGCAGCGGTGGTTACCCCTACAAGAACCTGTTGTCGCGCAAACGTTATGAGGCTGAAAAGTACAAACTTCAGGTTGAGTTGCTCAAGTTGCAAAGCTGGGCCAAAGACACCGGACAGCGGGTCGTCATTCTGTTTGAGGGGCGCGACGCCGCCGGCAAAGGCGGCACCATTCGCCGCTTCATGGAGCATCTGAATCCACGCGGTGCCCGTGTGGTGGCCCTTGAGAAACCCACCGAGTCGGAGCGCGGTCAATGGTATTTCCAGCGTTATGTGCAGCATCTGCCGACTTCGGGCGAAATTGTGCTGCTGGACCGCTCCTGGTACAACCGGGCCGGGGTCGAGCGGGTCATGGGCTTTTGTTCCGAGAGCGAGTACCAGCAGTTCATTCACCAGGCGCCGATGTTTGAACGCCAACTTGTGCAAAGCGGCATCCATCTGATCAAGTTCTGGTTCTCGGTCAGCCGCAAGGAGCAGCGCCGCCGCTTCAAGGAACGTGAACTGCACCCGCTCAAGCAATGGAAACTCAGTCCGATCGACCTGGCCTCGCTCGACAAATGGGACGAATACACCAAAGCCAAAGAGGCCATGTTTTTCGAAACTGACACCGCCGATGCACCCTGGACCGTGATCAAGTCAGACTGCAAGAAGCGCGCACGCCTGAACGCCATGCGCTATGTGCTGCACAAACTCCCCTACACCAACAAGGAAATCAGCAACATTGGTGCGCTCGACACCCTGCTGGTGGGTCGCGCCCACGTGGTGTATGAACGGGGTGAGCACCCGGGTGGTGCCATGATTTAGATGGACGGGCGATGCCGGTGCATCGCCTTGCGCCCCAATACAAGCAGGGCCACAAGCAACACACCACCGAACCAGAGGAAGGACCAATTGGCGATCGAGCCACCCAAGAATGTCCAGTCTATCGCCGCGCAGTCACCACTGCCTTTGAAGATCATCGGGATGGCACGGCTCAGCGGGTAGCTTTCAATCATGCCGTAGAAGTCTCGGCCGCACGTGGCCACCTCAGGTGGAAACCACTGAAGCCAGCTTTGTCTTGCGGCAACAAACGCGCCGAATCCGGCACCCAGCAAGAGCGCAACCCAGCCCACAGTTTGCATGACTAGTCTGCCGCTAGCGCTTATCAGAACAGCGATAATTGCCACAAAAAGCAGAGCATAGCGCTGCACAATACACATCGGGCAAGGGTCCAAACCCTGGCTATGCTGCAAGTACAAACCAAATGCAAGCATGGCAAAACTGACCATGCCGATCAGCATCGAGACACGCCTGACCGAGTGGTCAAGCCACAACAACAGGGAATTCACCACCACTATTTGTTGGCTTCGTCGAGTGCCTTGCAAGACGGTGAACACACCGCCTGCGACTTGCCCAGGATCTTCTTGGACACCATCTGCGAGCGTGCGCGATGTTTGCCACACAGGAAGCAGGACATGGTTGCGGCACCAAACGAGGTTGCCGCCGTGAAAGGCGACCCCGAGACTTTGGATTTGTAACGCAGGCCATCGGCCACAATTTTGGTTTTGGTATCTGCTTTTGCCATAGGGTCGCATTTTACCGCAGACCACGCAGTCCACCAAAAGCTTGCTAAAGTTGCCCCTTCTCCAAAACTGAAAAGGCACAGCATGGCGCGCACGGTGAACTGCATCAAACTGGGTATCGAGGCTGAAGGACTGGACCTTCCGCCATATCCAGGCGAATTGGGAAAACGCATCTGGCAAAGTGTGAGCAAACAGGCATGGGCTGACTGGCTCAAACATCAGACCATGCTGGTCAACGAGAACCGGCTGAATCTGGCCGATGCCAGGGCACGGCAATACTTGGCGCGACAGATGGAAAATCATTTCTTTGGCAGCGGTGCCGACGCTGCGCAAGGTTACGTCCCACCCAAAGTCTGAGTTTTCTGGCTTCTCGGTGGTTAGAGCACGGCTGGCACGGTTTGCCATGCTGGCGCGTTCTTGACACGGAATTCGGCGACGGCGAGGCGTTCCTTCGAACCTGGCTGGCCTGGAAGCAGGACGCCCACGCGCCACGCCTGCTGCATTACGTGGCCTGCTGCCAACAGCCGGTTGCGGCCAACCAGTTGTTTTTGGGCTCGGAGGCCGACCCGGACATCGTTGCATTGACCAAAACGCTGGTGCCGCAGTGGCTGGGTTTGCTGCCCGGTTTCCATCGCTTCCTGCTGAATCAGGGTCGGGTGATTCTGACCTTGTGCATTGGCGACACCCTGGCGCTGTTACGCCAGCAGCAGTTTGCCGCAGATGCTTTGTACCTGTCTGCGACGCTGGTTGATGCGGCACACGCCAGCCATGACATTCGCCTTAGGCTCGCCAAGGCGCTGGCCCGCTGCAGTCGCCGCGGCACGACGCTGCGATTCAATGGGGCACCCGTACCTGGCCGGCTGGCATGGCAATCGGCATTGGCCTCCTGCGGTTTTGCTTTCCGGCCTGCATCGCCCGGACCGAACGGCGATGAGGACGGCCCGAATGTGGTGTTCGACCCGCCCTGGCCCATTCGGCACAGCCGACAAACCGATCTGACCACCGCCCTGCCAATCCAGACCTGTGCCATTGTGGGTGCTGGCCTCGCTGGCGCGGCAGTGGCTGCCGCACTGGCGCAACGTGGCTGGCAAGTCCGGGTGTTTGATCAGTCCGCCACAGCCGCTGCTGGCGCCTCCGGCTTGCCAGCCGGTCTGGTGGTCGCGCATGTTTCCAGCGACGATTGCCAGCTTTCGCGACTTTCGCGCGCCGGCGTGCGTTTGATGCTGCAACAGGCACGGCAACACCTGGTCACCGGGCAAGATTGGGGGCCCCATGGCGTTCTGGAGCGCCAGGTCGGTGGTTCACCGCAGTTGCCAAAAGCATGGCCTGCGCCTGGGTGCGACTGGGTCAGACCTGGTCATCCGACAACGCAGGGGTGGCCCGAGCACAACGTCATCACGGACTCACTTTGGCACCCGCAGGGCGCGTGGATCAAACCGGCGGCGCTGGTACGGGGCTGGTTAAAGCAGCCGGGGGTGGATTTTCAGCCGCAGACGCAAGTCACTGGTTTGCGCCGCGGCGCGCAGGGCTGGGCGCTGCTGGATGCGACTGGCACCTTGATCTGTCATGCAGATCGGGTGGTGCTGGCCAACGCCTGCGGCGCCAAACCCCTGCTGCACTCTCTGGCGTTACAGGAGCCCGAGTTCGCCCTGCGCCTGGCGCGGCTACCCGCCAGCCATGGAATGCGGGGCCTGATGAGTTGGGGGAAACATCGTGAAGACACAGCCGAGCAACGGGCTTTTCCGATCATTCCTGTCAATGGCTCAGGCAGCGTGATCGCCCACGTGCCGCTCGCATCGGGGACAGCGTGGTACATCGGTTCATCCTATCAACCCGAGACACAGCCAGAACGCACCGATGCCGACAACCACGGCCGCAATTTTGCGCACCTGCAGCAGTTGTTGCCCGAGCTGGCAGAAGATTTGCGCCAAGACTTTGCACGTCAGCAGGTGCAAAGCTGGAAGGGCACCCGCTGTGTCACCCGCGATCGGCTGCCGCTGGTTGGTGCGCTGGACGGCGGGCCTGAGCCCAGCCTGTGGATCTGTGCTGGTCTGGGCTCGCGCGGCTTGAGCTTCTCGGTACTGTGTGCCGAACTGCTTGCCGCACGGATGGGTGCAGAACCGTTGCCGGTGGAGGCCCAACTCGCCAAGGCGCTAGACGCGCTGCGCGCCTGAGCTTGCCAGAGCGATCAGCGTTCTTTGCTGTACGGAATGCCCAGCGCCTTGGGTGCCACCGATCTGCCCATAAAGCCGGCCAGCAACACCACTGTCAACACATAAGGCAGTGCCTGAATCGCCTGCACCGGGACTTCACCCAGGCCCGGCAACTGCACTCCTTGCAAGCGGATGGCCGCCGCATCGAGAAAACCAAACAGCAAACACGCCCACAGGGCCCGCACCGGATGCCAGCGACCAAAGATCAGCGCCGCCAAAGCCATGAAACCACGACCCGCAGTCATGTTCGGTGAAAAGCTGGCGCTTTGGGCCAGCACCAGGTAGCTGCCCGCCAAGCCACACAAAACACCGTTGAGCGTCAGCGCCAGGTAGCGCAACCGCTGCACCGATACCCCGGCGGCGTCCACCATCTGCGGGTTCTCACCCACCGCGCGCAGGCGCAAGCCAATGCGCGTTCTGAACACCCCCCACCACAGCAGCGGCACCAGCAGCAGTGCCAAGTACACCAGAGCGTTGTGCCCCAGCAGGCCGTCTCCCAGAATACGGCCTATCCAGGGCACACTGTTCAAGGCGCTGGCCAGACCCGGCCAAAGTGCCGAAATCCGCACCGCATCACTCACTGGGGGGGTTTGCCCACCTTGCGAAAACCAGGCCGCACCCAGCACCGCCGTCAAGCCCGCTGCAATGATGTTGATGGCGACACCCGACACCACCTGGTCACCCTGGTGGCTGACACAGGCCAGGCCATGCACCCATGACATACTGACGGCCACCACCATGGCGGCCAACAGCGCCAGGGTGGTCGACCCACAAGCAGCGCCGCAAGCACCAGCGGCAAAGGCCGCCAACAGCATTTTCCCTTCGAGCGCAATATCCACCACGCCAGAGCGCTCGGACAACATCCCCGCCAGCGCGCAAAAAATCAGCGGCGTCGACACCCGCAACGTCGACGCCAACATGGCCCCAAGCAAGGTCTCATCCATGACGGGCTCCCGAGTCAGTGGGTGCCCGACTGAACCAGCCCAGCACCCGTGCCAACTGCGGTGCAATCACATAGGTCATGGCACCCGAAAACAGCACGATGAAACCCTGCAGCATCACCACCATGTCCCGACTGAACCCCTGCACCTCAAACGCTACTTCAGCCCCGCCTTGAAACAGCGCGCCAAAAAGCAGACTGGCCAGCACAATGCCCAAGGGGTGGTTACGTCCCATCAGGGCCACCGCGATACCGGTAAAGCCGGCGCCACTGACGAACTCGAGCAGCAGCTTATGACTCACACCGGCGATCTCGTTCATGCCCACCAGTCCGGCCAGCGCCCCAGAGATCGCCATGGCCACCAGGACCTGCCGGGGTGCCCGAATGCCAGCGTATTGGGCCGCACTCGGACTGGAACCCACCGCTCGCAAACGATAGCCGGCGCGGGTATGCCACAAGAAGAAATACACAAGCAACGCAGCCAGCAAGGCCAGGACCAGACTCAAGTTCAGAGGTGACGCGGGCCAATCCAACCCGAGCCAGGCCAGTGCGTGATGGATTCCGGGCAACTTGGCCGACGCGGCAAACTCGGCACTTTCAACCGACATGTTGCCCGCTGGTCGCAGATGATTGACCAACAGATACACCAGCACACTGCTGGCAATGAAGTTGAACATGATGGTGGTGATCACCACATGACTACCCCGATAGGCTTGCAGATAGGCCGGCACGGCGGCCCATGCCAGGCCAAAAAAGGCACCCGACAGCATCATCAATGGCAGCATCAGCCAGGCAGGCAAAAACGCAGACCACCACAAAGCCGCCAGGCCGGAACCCAGCCCTCCCATGATGGCCTGACCTTCACCGCCGATGTTGAACAAACCACCATGAAAGGCCACCGCCACCGCCAGCCCGGTAAACACAAAAGTGGTGGCGTAATAGAGGGTGTAGCTCAAGCCCCGGGCCGTTCCAAAGGCACCCTGCACCAGCACATCGATCACCTGCAGCGGGTTCTGCCCGACCAGCGCCACCACCCCACCAGCCACCGCCAGCGCCACCAGCAGGCTGACCAGCGGCAGCAACAACAAATCAGCCCATCGTGGCAACGTACGGTTCATGCCTGCCCCCCCGTCATCAGCAGCCCCAGGGCTGATTCTGAGCACTGTGCAATAGGCAGCTCACCGACAACCCGCCCCTGATTCATCACCACCACCCGATCCGACAGCGCCAGGATTTCATCGAGCTCGCTTGACACCACCAGCACGGCGCAGCCCGCCTGCCGTAGCGCACGCAGCTGACTGTAAATGAACTCGATGGCACCAATGTCCACGCCCCGGGTGGGTTGGCCGACCAGCAAAACTCTCGGCGCGCGGCCGAGTTCACGCGCCAGCACCAACTTTTGCTGATTCCCCCCGGAAAACTTGCTGCTGAGCAACTCCGGATCATCGGGGCGCACATCAAAACGCTGCATCATCGCCAGCGTCGCTGCACGCATGCCACGGTGCTTCATCCAGCCATGGCGGGCGTAGTTGGGCAAATCATCGTAGCCCAGTGCAGCGGATTCCCAGGCAGCAAACGCCATCACCAAGGCGCGCGCATGGCGGTCTTCGGGTACATGGGCCAGCCCGAGCTGACGTGCCCGCGTCGGATCCAGCCATCGCAGGCCAGCAAAGTCTTGACCCAGCAGATGCAACTGACCCTCATCGGGCACCAGCAAACCCGACAACACATCGATCAGCTCACTTTGCCCATTGCCCGACACACCCGCCACCCCCACTATCTCACCGGCACGCAGGCACAGCGAGACGTCCTTGAGCCGCTGCACCCCCAGCTTGTCACTAACCGCCAGACCACTGGCCTGCAGCAACACCTCACCGACCTGGGTCGGTGTGTCGGTCAGGCGCCCCATGTTCACCTTGCGACCCACCATGGCCTGCGCCAGGCTTTCGACGGAGGCCTGCGCAATGGACACGTCATCCACCACGCGACCAGCACGCATGACCGTCACCACATCACACAAAGCCATCACCTCTTTGAGCTTGTGAGTGATCAGGATCAAGGTGCTGCCTTGCTCCCGCAGACGACGCAGCACACCAAACAGCTGGGTGGTTTCCTGAGGGGTCAGCACCGCCGTGGGTTCATCGAGAATCAGGACCCTGGCACCACGGTACAGGGCCTTGAGGATCTCGAGGCGCTGGCGATCACCCACCGGCAGGTCTGCCACCCGCTTGTCGAGCTCGATCTGCAGGCCGGTGGAGGCCATCAGGGTGTTCAACCGGTCCCGCACCTGTCTTTCGGCACGCAACAACAGCCAGTGCGGTTCGGCACCCAGCATCACGTTCTCAAGCGCTGTGAGTGTGTCAACCAGCATGAAGTGTTGGTGCACCATGCCAATGCCCAAGGCAATCGCATCATCCGCATTGCGGATGCGGGCAGGTTTGCCAAACACGTCAATCTGCCCTGCGTCAGCCTCGTAAAAACCGTACAGGATCGACATCAGCGTACTTTTGCCAGCACCGTTTTCACCCACGATGCCATGCACCGTCCCGGCCTGCACAGACAGCTCGACATCAGCGTTGGCAGCCACGGCGCCAAATCGCTTTTGAATCGCCCGCATGCGAACGGCGATCGTCGAGGGGTCAGGCATGGGCGCAGCGCACGGAGACGATCCATGAGCCCTTCAAACTGACTCCCTTCGCTTCAGGCATGTTTTAGGCCTTCAGCGCTTATCCAGCTTATGTTTCAAGCTACAGATTTAGTCAATACTTGCAGGCGTTGTCGGCCATATAGTCAGCCACCTTGATCTTGCCACTGATGATGTCAGCCTTCATGGCATCGACCTTTTTCTTCATGTCGGCACTCACCAGACTAGCATTGTGGCTATCGAGCGCGTAGCCAACGCCGTTTTCCTTCAGACCCAGCACGGTCACACCGGGTTTGTGACCCTTGGCCGCGTTGTACACCGCCACGTCCACCCCTTTGACCATCGAAGTCAACATGGTGCCGCTCTGCAGATGGTTCTGGTTGCTGTCAACACCGATGGCCAGCTTCTTGCTGTCCTTGGCTGCCTGGTACACGCCAATGCCGGTGCCACCTGCAGCAGCAAACACCACGTCAGCTCCCTTGGCAAACTGGGCCTTGGCCAGTTCACCTCCCCGTGCCGGGTCGTTCCACGCGGCACCGGTGGTGCCGGTCATGTTGGCAAACACTTCTGCCTTGGGGTTGGCGTACTTGGCGCCTTGCTCGTAGCCGCACTGAAACTTGCGAATCAGCGGAATATCCATGCCGCCCACGAAGCCGACCTTGCCGGTCTTGCTGGCCATGGCCGCCATGGCGCCCACCAGGAAACTGCCCTCCTGCTCCTTGAACACCACCGACTCCACGTTGGGCTGATTCACGACCATGTCGATGATGGCAAATTGCAGCTTGGGAAACTCTTTGGCGAGTTTTTCAATCGCCGAGGCTTGGCCAAAACCGATGCCGATGATGGGGCTGGCACCCTTTTCCGCCATGCGACGCAGTGCTTGTTCGCGCTGTGACTCATTGGAAATCTCGAACTCCAGGTACTTTTTGCCAGTTTCTTTTTTCCACTTTTCCATGCCGTTGTAGGCAGCCTCGTTAAACGACTTGTCAAACTTGCCCCCCATATCAAACACCACCGCCGGCTCAGCCAGCAGCGCCTGGCTACCCAAAACGGCAAATGCCAAAGCAGTCAAACGGAAAGCGGATTTCAGTGTCATGGCAAAACTCTTTCAATAGTTGAGAAAACGCTCCAACAGGAGCTGCATGGAATTTCAAGCGTGAACTATGCCACGAATCAGGGTCCCCAAACCTGCGCGCCATAATGGCCGTCTGTCATTTTTAATGAGGCTCAGGACATGATTCTGGTTGCTGGCTCTGCCAATCTGGACTTTGTGGTGCGCGCTCACCACATCCCCACACCCGGCGAGACTGTGCTCGGGCAGACGTTCACAACCTACCCGGGCGGCAAAGGCGCCAACCAGGCCGTAGCCTGCGCCAGGGCCGGTCAGGCCACCACCCATATGCTGCTGTGCGTGGGTGATGACCACTTTGCCGCCCCGCTGCTGGATTCGCTCAGTGCCGCGGGTGTTAGGCTATATCGGGTTCCATCGCAACAGCAGCCTACCGGATGCGCTTTTATTTGTGTAGCAGACAGTGCCGAGAACGCGATCACAGTCGCACCGGGGGCCAATCTGTGCCTGCAGGCTGAGCATTTGCCCATCCTGACGGGTTTCAGCCACCTGTTGATGCAGCTCGAGATTCCGCTGGCCACGGTCATCGCCTACGCCCAGTCGGCCCATGCGCAGGGTGTTCGGGTGGTACTGAATGCCGCCCCGGCCGAAGCCTTGCCGATCGAGTTGCTGGCATCGGTGGACGTTCTGATCGTCAACGAGGGTGAGCTCGCCGCGCTGGTGCCTTACCCGGTCAGCTTGATCACCAATCTGGCACAGGTCGCGGTGCCCTGTGTGGTGGTCACTTTGGGTGCGCGCGGCTGTGTCGCGCGTCTGGGCAACAATTTTTTTGTGCAACCGGCATTCCCGGTTGACGCTGTGGACACCACCGGTGCGGGTGACACCTTTTGTGGCGTGTTGACTGCCGCCCTTTCCCGCGGGGACACCATCACCGAAGCCATGCTTCAGGCCAGCGCCGCTGGTGCGCTGGCGTGCACCCTGGCAGGTGCGCAGTCCAGCATACCGTCAGCCAGTGCAGTGGCGGCGTTTCTGGCCAGCCAGCCCGAGCCGTCGGAGGACGCAATCGATGTTTTGCGTGGCTACTGTGGTCTTGGGTAAAGCTCGGTCTCGGCGGCATCCACATGGTGCGCCTCGAACTCAGCTCAACACACCGTGATGTCTCTCAACTCAGTGGAGATGTTGGCGTACTACGCTGCCAGAGCGCCCTACTACGATGCGGTTTACAGCAAACCCGAGCGGCGCGAGGACATTGCTTTCCTGACAACCCACCTGCCTGAGCGGTTGCGCGGACGCACCGTGCTTGAAATCGCCTGCGGCACCGGCTACTGGACCCAGCACATCGCGCCGGCTGCGAAGCAGTTGGTCGCCACCGACCTGAGCGCCGAGCCGCTGGGTTTCGCGCGCTTGCGCCCTGGCACCGAAGGCGTGGCGTTTCACCATATCGATGCCTATGCACTGCCCGCCCGGCTGGGGTCTTTTGGCGGAGCGTTTGCCGGCCTATGGTTCTCGCATGTGCCGGTTCAAGCGCGCGGCCGTTTTCTGGCCGGACTGCACGCCTTGCTGCAGCCCGGTGCTCGGGTGCTGCTGCTGGACAACAACGAGGTGCAACTGCGTGATTTTCCGATTGCCGAGACTGACACCAACGGCGACACCTTTCAGCAGCGCAGCTTGCAGGACGGATCGGTTCATCGCGTGCTGAAAAACTTTCCGACCGAGACCGAACTGCGTGCGCTGCTTGAGCCGGTTGCCAAGACCATTCGCTATCAACAGTTGCAAAACTTCTGGCTGCTGGAGTACGAGATTTGACGTCGGGGCGTACCCTGCTCAGCCAACGCGCCTGGCTCGAAGTCACAAGCGTTACGGCCAAAACAGCTAACATTTGTCAGCCGGCGAGTCTGCCAGCGGCCCGCACCGCTTTTTTTGCTTGACCTGTGCCGGCTCAAATCAAAAACCCATGACCAATCCACACCCACGCAAAGTCATTTTTGACACCGATCCCGGCGTCGACGACGCCATGGCGCTGTATTACGCGCTGGCGCACCCCGGCATCGATGTGATCGGCATCACCACCACGTTTGGCAATGTGTGGGTCGAGCAGGCCAGCATCAATGCGTTGTACCTCTGTGCCTTGGCGGGGCGGAACATCCCGGTGGCGCAAGGCGCAAACCGACCTTCGGTCAAGACGGCCGAGCCGCCACCCGACTTTATTCATGGTGCTGACGGCTTGGGCAATCTGCCACAGCGCCAGCCTTGTCACAGGCAGGTCGACCGACGCAGTGCTGCGCAGTTCATGGTGGACATGGCGCGCCAGCAGCCGGGCGAGATCACGCTGGTGGCGGTGGGGCCGCTGGGCAACCTGGCCGCTGCGCTACAGCTGGAGCCCGAATTACCCAGATTGGTACGCGAGGTGGTGTTGATGGGCGGCACGGTGATCGAGTCAGGCAATGTGTCGCCGGTGGCTGAAGCCAATATCTGGAACGACCCGCACGCCGCCGACATCGTCTTCACCGCCGGCTGGGAGCTGACCATGGTCGGGCTGGATGTGACGCACCAGGTGATCGTGCCGCTACAGTTGTTCGAGCAGATCGCGGCGCAGCACAAGCATCCGGCTGCCGACACCTTGCTGCACGCCGTACGGTTCTACAGTGCCTTTTATGGTCAGCACGACCCGCTGGTCGGCCAGGTGGTCGGCTGCTATGGGCACGATGTACTGGCATTTGTGGTGCTGACCCACCCGGAACTGTTTACGCTGCAACGTGGCCGGGTGCGCGTAGCAGTTGACGGCCTGGCGCAGGGTCAGACCATGATGCAACGCAAGGCGGTGACTTATCCGCAACACGGCTGGCATGAGGAGATTCCTCACACGCGGGTCTGCATGGATGTGCAGGCGCCAGCCTGTCTCGCGGAAATTGCTGCCACCCTAGGCAGCGACTGGCTGCGTCAGTCAAGCGACACGGCCTGACGCAGCTCAAGCGCGGTCACAAACCGTCCGGCACGCTGGGAAGCCCGGCCAGTGCCATCGCCAGTTCGCTCTCGTCGTACTTTTCGTCCGTCAACTCACCGGCAAAGTACTTCTGGTAGGCTGCCATGTCCAGGTGGCCGTGGCCGCACAGGTTGAACAGAATCGTCTCCGATTTGCCCTCGGCCTTGCAGCGCAGCGCCTCTGCAATCGCGCCCTTCACCGCATGGTTGGCTTCAGGCGCCGGCACGATGCCTTCGGCGCGCGCAAACATCACACCGGCCTCAAAACACTCCACCTGGTGGTACGACACGGCTTCAAGCAAGCCGAGTTCCTTGCAGTGCGACACCATCGGCGCCATGCCGTGGTAGCGCAAGCCACCGGCGTGAAATCCCGGCGGGGTGAACTGGCTGCCCAGCGTGTGCATTTTTGTCAGCGGGGTCATCTTGGCCGTATCGCCAAAGTCGTAAGCGTATTTGCCGCGGGTCATCGACGGGCAGGCCGCCGGCTCCACCGCCACGATGCGTGGCTTGGGGCCACCGCGCAGCCCATGGCCAATGAACGGGAAGGCAATGCCGGCAAAGTTGGAGCCACCACCGGTGCAGCCCACCACCACATCGGGCCAGGTGTCGGCCATTTCCATCTGCTGCATCGACTCCAGGCCAATAATGGTCTGATGCAGCAGTACATGGTTGAGCACCGAGCCCAGCGCGTATTTGGTGTCTTCGCGCTGCACGGCCAATTCAACGGCTTCAGAGATCGCAATGCCCAGGCTGCCCGGGTGGTCGGGCCGCTTGGCCAGCACCGAGCGGCCGTAGGCGGTTTCCATCGACGGTGACGCCACACAGCGTGCGCCATAGGTTTCCATCATGGCACGCCGATACGGCTTCTGGTCGTACGACACGCGCACTTGAAACACCTCGACTTCCATGCCGTACAACTGCCCCGCAAACGCCAGCGAGGTGCCCCACTGGCCCGCGCCGGTTTCGGTCACCAGGCGTTTCACACCCGCCACTTTGTTAAAAAACGCCTGCGCCACCGCCGTATTGGGTTTGTGGCTGCCGGCCGGGCTGACACCTTCGTATTTGTAAAAGATCTTGGCGGGGGTACCGAGGATTTTTTCCAGCCGATGCGCCCGGTACATGGGCGCCGGGCGCCACAGGCGGTAGACATCGCGTACCGGCTCTGGGATCTCGACCTCGCGCTCGGTCGTCACCTCTTGCATGATGAGCGCCATGGGAAACAGCGGCGCCAGGTCGTCCGGCCCCACCGGTTGCATCGTGCCGGGGTGCAGCACCGTGGGTAGTGGCTTGGGAAAGTCGGCCTGCAGGTTGTACCAGGCTTTGGGCATCTGGCCTTCGGACAATAAGTATTTGGTTTGGTCGCTCATCGTGGCTCCTTGAATTTTGAATGAAAGGGCGGGTTAAAAATTCAGTGTCTTGACGCCACTGGCCGAGCCCAACAGGCAGACCTGCGCCTTTTGAAACGCAAACACGCCGACCGTGACCACACCCGGCCACTGGCTGACCTGAGTCTCAAAGGTCAGCGGGTCGGTGATCTGCAAGCCGGTTATATCCAGAATATGTTGACCGTTGTCGGTGACCAGTGGCGCAGCATCTTTGAGCCGCAGCGTCACCTGCGCGCCCATGCCCTCAAACTGACGCTTGAGACGCTGCGTGGCCATCGGGATCACTTCCACCGGCAGCGGAAACTTGCCCAGTACAGGCACCAGCTTGGACTCATCGGCGATGCAGACAAAGCGGCGCGATTGGGCCGCCACAATTTTCTCGCGCGTGAGTGCCGCGCCGCCGCCCTTGACCATGTAGCCGCTGGCGTCAATTTCGTCGGCGCCGTCGATGTAAACCGACAGCTCGGCCACCTCGTTGCAATCAAACACCGCAATGCCCAGCGCTTGCAGGCGCGCCGTGCTGGCTACCGAGCTTGACACCGCGCCCTCAATCTGGTCTTTGATGGTGGCCAGCGCGTCGATGAATTTGTTGACCGTCGAACCCGTGCCCACACCCACGATCTCGCCCGGCACCACAAACTTAAGGGCGGCTTGGCCCACCAGGGTTTTGAGCTCGTCTTGCGACAAAACAGCTGCGGCGGGGTTGGGCGCTTGCGTCATCGGGGAAAATCCTTGTAGTTGATCGGTTTTACCAGCAGGAATTATCCAATGGCTCTTATCCCCTACGCGCTGACGCGCCCGTTTTTATTTGGTCTGGACCCCGAGGCCGCGCACGAGCTGACGCTGGAATCGCTAGCGCGCACCCAGAGCTCCGCGCTGCGCTGGGCGTACGCCAGCACGCGGGTGAACGATCCGGTTGATCTGGCGGGCATCCACTTTCCCAACCGCGTCGGACTGGCCGCCGGGCTGGACAAGAACGCCCGCTGCATCGACGGATTGGGCGCGATGGGGTTTGGTTTTGTCGAGGTGGGTACCGTGACCCCCCTGGCGCAGGGCGGCAACCCCAAACCCCGCATGTTTCGCTTGCCAAAAGCACGTGCATTGATCAACCGGTTGGGTTTCAATAACGAAGGGCTGGCCGCTTTCGTCGCCAATGTTCAGCTGTCGCGCTTGCACCGCGAACGCACCGGTGCCGGCAATGCCAGTGGCACGCCGATGCGGCTGGGGCTCAATATCGGCAAAAATGCCGCCACGCCGATTGAGCGCGCCACCGACGATTACCTGACTTGTCTGGACGGCGTCTACCCCTATGCCGACTATGTGACGGTGAATATCTCCAGCCCCAACACCAAGAATCTGCGCAGCCTGCAAAACGACGCCGCGCTGGACGCCTTGCTGGGCGCGATCTCGGAGCGGCGCGAACGGTTGGCACAGCAGCAGGGCCGACGCATTCCGATTTTTTTGAAGATTGCCCCGGACCTGGACGCCGAGCAAATTGGCGTCATCGCGCAAACCCTGTTGCGCTACGGCAGCGACAGCACCGGCCAGGTCAATAACGCCTGGGGCGTGGTCGCCACCAACACCACGCTGAACCGCGATGCGGTGAAGGGCCTGGCGCATGCCGACGAGGCCGGTGGCCTGTCGGGTGCGCCAGTACTGGGTATGAGCAACCAGGTGGTGACGCAGTTGCGTGCAGCGCTCGGGCGGAAGTTTCCGATCATCGGCGCAGGCGGCATCATGAGCGCCGCGGATGCGGTGAGCAAAATCCGCGCCGGTGCCGATGTGGTGCAGATTTATACCGGGCTGATCTACCAGGGGCCAGCGCTGGTGCGCCAAGCCGCAATTCTGATAAGAAACACGTTCTAGCGCTTATCCAAATTCACTTTTATGCTACTATTTTAGGGAGCAAGCAGCGCTGCCACATGCTCACCAATCGCCAGCGACGCCGTCAGGCCCGGCGACTCGATGCCAAACAGATTGACCAGGCCGGGTACCCCATGACTGGCTGGCCCGGCAATCACAAAGTCAGCAGCGGGTGAACCGGGGCCGCTGATTTTGGGCCGTATTCCGGCGTAGCCAGGTTGCAAAGTGCCCTCCTGCAGGTCGGGCCAATAGCGGCGCACTTCGGCATAAAAGCGCTGGCCGCGTGCCGGATCCACCGCCAGATCCTCAGGCGAATCGACCCATTGCACGTCCGGACCAAATTTGGCCTGACCACCCAGATCAAGCGTCAGGTGCACACCCAACCCACCCGGCTCCGGCACCGGATACACCAGGCGGCTGAAGGGCGAGCGCCCGGCCAGTGTGAAGTAACTGCCTTTGGCGTAAAACGCCTGGGGCAGTTGCTGCGGATCAAGCGCGCGGCAGCTGGCAGCCAAGGTCAGCGCGTTAAGGCCGGCCGCATTGACCAGGCTTTTGCTTGCCACGACGGTACCATCAGTCATCTTCAAAACAATAGCACCCTGACGATACTGCATATGCGCCAAGGGCGAATTGAAGGCAATTTCACCACGGGCGTGCTGCAGATCACCCTGCAAACTCAGCATCAGCCCATGACTGTCAACAATCCCGGTCTGGGGCGACAGCAACGCCGCTTCACAGCGCAGTTGTGGCTCCAACTGCCGGGCTTGCTGTCGGGTCAGTGGCTGAAGCTCGCCTGCGCCGTTGGCAATCGCCTGGCGCCCCAGTTGCGCCAGTGCGTCAAGCTGCGTGACCTCGGTGGCGACAATCAGCTTGCCGCAGCGCCGATGCCCGATACCGCGCGCCGCGCAATAGGCGTAGAGCATGTCGCGGCCACGCACACACAAACTGCCCTTGAGCGAAGCGGCCGGGTAATAAATGCCGGCGTGAATCACCTCGCTATTGCGTGAACTGGTACCGGTGCCGATGCGGTCGGCCGACTCCAGCACCAGCACCTCGCGGCCGCCCAAGGCCAATGCGCGCGCGACCGCCAGCCCCACCACACCGGCGCCCACCACCACACAATCGAGCTGATCCAACTTGCACCCCTGTTGACGGGGTCGCGCGCCCGCGCGACCCTCGCGCAAATGATAGTTCAAGCCTGGCAGCAACCACAGTGACCGGGGCGACGGCCAACGCAAAGCGCCCCTCTATAATCTGTTTTTCCAGCTCCAAGAGCGTGCAGCTCGCCTCGACATGACCAAATTCGTCTTCGTCACCGGCGGTGTGGTGTCTTCCCTGGGCAAGGGAATCGCCTCCGCCTCACTCGCCGCGATCCTCGAATCGCGCGGCCTCAAAGTCACCTTGATCAAGTTGGACCCCTATCTCAATGTGGATCCGGGCACCATGTCACCATTTCAGCATGGGGAGGTGTTTGTCACGGACGATGGCGCAGAAACCGACCTGGATCTGGGCCATTACGAACGCTTCATTGAAACCCGCATGAAGAAGGCCAATAACTTCACCACCGGGCAGATTTACAAGAGTGTGCTGGAGAAAGAGCGCCATGGTGATTACCTGGGTAAAACGGTGCAGGTGATTCCCCATGTCACCAACGAGATCCAGAATTTCATCAAGCGCGGTGCCGGTGTCGACACGCCCGAGGCGGTCGATGTGGCCATTGTCGAAATTGGCGGCACCGTGGGTGACATCGAATCACTGCCGTTTCTGGAGGCGGTGCGGCAAATGAGCCTCAAGCTCGGTCCCAACAACAGCGCTTTTGTGCACCTGAGTTATGTGCCCTGGATCGCGGCTGCCGGCGAGCTCAAAACCAAACCCACCCAGCACACGGCCAAGCAACTGCGTGAGATCGGCATTCAGGCCGATGCGCTGATCTGCCGTGCCGACCGGCCGATTCCTGATGAAGAGCGGCAGAAAATCTCGCTGTTTTCCAATGTGCCTGACTGGGGCGTGATCTCGATGTGGGACGTAGACACCATTTACAAGGTGCCACGCATGTTGCACGAGCAGGGGCTCGACGGCCTGATTTGTGACAAACTGCGCCTGAACACGCCGCCGGCCAAACTCAAGCGCTGGGACGATCTGGTCTATGAACTGGCCCATCCACAAGGCGAAGTCACGATTGCCATGGTGGGCAAATACGTGGAACTGAGCGACAGCTACAAGTCGCTCAACGAGGCTCTGCGCCACGCCGGCATGAAAAACCATGTGCGGGTGAAGATCGAGTACATCGAATCCGAAACCATCACCGAAGACAGCGCAGCCAAGCTGGCCCGCTTCGACGCCATTCTGGTGCCGGGTGGCTTCGGCGTGCGGGGAGTCGAAGGCAAAATCTGTGCGGCGCGTTTTGCTCGTGAAAACAAGATACCTTACCTGGGCATCTGCCTGGGGATGCAGGTGGCCACCATCGAGTTTGCACGCCATGTTGCGGGCTTGAAAGAAGCCAACAGCACCGAGTTTGCGCCCCATTGTCCCAGCCCGGTGATTGCTTTGATCACAGAATGGAAAGACGCTGACGGCAGCATCAAAGTACGCAGTGAGGAATCTGACTTGGGTGGCACCATGCGGCTGGGCGCACAAAGCTCGGATGTCACACGCGGCACGTTGGCGCACAAGATTTATGGTGATGTGGTCACCGAGCGCCATCGCCACCGTTTTGAGGCCAATGTGAACTACCTGGACGCATTGCGCAAGGCGGGACTGGTGATTTCAGCGCTCACCCAGCGCGAGCATCTCACTGAGATCGTTGAACTGCCGCAAGACGTCCATCCCTGGTTTGTCGGTGTTCAGTTTCACCCCGAATTCAAGTCCACGCCATGGGCGGGCCACCCGCTGTTCAATGCCTTCGTTCGGGCGGCCCTGGACAATCAGTGCACCAGCGCACCCTTGAAAGCTGTGGCCTGATGAAACTGTGTGGCTTTGACATCGGCTTGCACCGACCGTTTTTTCTGATCGCCGGACCGTGCGTGATCGAGTCCGAGCAGTTGCAGATCGACACCGCCGGCACGCTGAAAGAGATCACCACGAGCCTGGGTATTCCGTTTATTTTTAAAAGCAGTTTCGACAAGGCCAACCGCTCCAGCGGCAGCACCTTTCGGGGCACAGGCATCGACCGTGGGCTGGAGATACTGGGCAAGGTCAAACGTGAACTTGGTCTACCGGTACTGACCGACATCCATTCTGAGAGCCAGATTGCGCAGGTGAGCGCCGTGGTGGATGTGCTGCAAACACCGGCTTTTTTGTGCCGCCAGACCGACTTCATTCGCGCTGTGGCACAAAGCGGCCTGCCGGTCAACATCAAGAAAGGTCAATTTTTGGCGCCCGGTGACATGAAAAACGTCATCGACAAGGCGCGCGCCGCTGCCCGCGAAGCCGGCCTGAATGAAGACAACTTTATGGCCTGTGAACGCGGTGCCAGCTTTGGCTACAACAACCTGGTCAGCGACATGCGCAGTCTCGCCATCATGCGCACCACCGGCGCGCCTGTGGTGTTTGATGCCACGCACAGCGTGCAGTTGCCCGGCGGTCTTGGCGGCAGCAGTGGCGGCCAGCGCGAGATGGTGCCGGTGCTGGCGCGTGCAGCAGTTGCCGTTGGCGTGGCCGGCCTGTTCATGGAAACCCATCCGAGCCCCGACCAAGCCTTGAGTGACGGACCTAATGCCGTGCCGCTCAAGCACATGAAGGCGCTGCTGGAGACCCTGCTGGCGCTCGATACCGTCACAAAAAAGTGCGGTTTTCTTGAAAATGACTTTTCTGTCTGATGCAATGCCAGCCTCGGCCAACCTGTTTTTCCTTTGTTTAACTACTGAAAGAAGCCAATGAGTGCAATCGTCGATATCGTCGGACGTGAAATTCTGGACTCGCGTGGTAACCCCACAGTCGAGTGTGATGTACTGCTCGAAAGCGGTACCATGGGCCGTGCCGCTGTGCCAAGTGGTGCTTCCACCGGCAGCCGCGAAGCCATCGAGCTGCGCGATGGTGACAAAACCCGTTACCTCGGCAAGGGCGTGCTCAAAGCGGTTGAGCACATCAACACCGAGATTTCCGAAGCTGTGCTGGGCCTGGATGCCTCCGAGCAGGCGTTCCTGGACAAGACATTGATCGACCTCGACGGCACGGACAACAAATCGCGTCTGGGTGCCAATGCGATGCTGGCTGTCTCCATGGCCGTGGCCCGCGCTGCCGCTGAAGAATCTGGGTTGCCGCTGTACCGCTATTTCGGTGGCATGGGTGGCATGCAGATGCCGGTGCCCATGATGAACGTGATCAACGGCGGTGAGCACGCCAACAACAACCTGGACCTGCAAGAGTTCATGATCATTCCGGTGGGCGCACCGTCTTTCCGCGAAGCCCTGCGTTACGGCGCAGAAGTGTTCCATGCCTTGAAGAAAATCCTGCACGACAAGGGAATCAGCACCGCCGTCGGCGACGAGGGTGGCTTTGCGCCCAAGGTCGAAGGGGGCCATGAAGCCGCCATCCAGCTCATTTTGCAAGCCATCGACAAAGCCGGTTTTGTGGCTGGCGAACACATCGCCCTGGGTCTGGATTGCGCCGCCAGCGAGTTCTACAAGGACGGCAAGTATCACCTGGAAGGCGAAGGCCTGGTGTTGAGCGCCCAGGAGTGGACCGACATGCTGGCTACCTGGGTCGACAAATACCCGATCATCAGCATCGAAGATGGCATGGCCGAAGGCGACTGGGATGGCTGGAAGGTGCTGACCGACCGCTTGGGCAAAAACGTGCAAATCGTGGGTGACGACCTGTTTGTCACCAACACCAAAATCTTCAAGGAAGGCATCGACAAGGGGATTGCCAACTCCATCCTGATCAAAATCAACCAGATTGGTACGCTGACCGAGACCTTTGCCGCCATCGAAATGGCCAAACGTGCTGGCTACACCGCCGTCATCAGCCACCGCTCGGGCGAAACCGAAGACTCCACCATCGCCGACATTGCCGTCGGCATGAATGCGGGGCAGATCAAGACCGGTAGCTTGAGCCGCTCTGACCGCATGGCCAAGTACAACCAGTTGCTGCGCATCGAAGAAGACCTGGGTGATGTCGCCAGCTATCCCGGCCGTGCGGCGTTTTACAACCTGCGCTAAATAGCACCCAGCATGGCCCGCCGCCTCGTCCCCGCCTTGCTGCTCGGCCTGCTGGTGTTGATCCACGCTCAGCTTTGGCTGGGCCGTGGCAGCCTGCCCCAGGTGGCGCAGTTGCAAAACGAACTGAATCTGCAGCAACGCCACAACCAGCAAGCCCAGATGGCCAACGGTCAGCTGGCAGCTGAAGTGCGCGACCTGAAAGAAGGTCTTGAAATGGTGGAAGAAAAGGCCCGCATGGAGCTCGATATGGTCAAAGCCAATGAGATCTATGTGCAGATTTCTCGTTGAAAATTCGGAAACAGCGCCACAAACTGCTTTTGCAGGACTAGAATTAAATTGTCTGCAGTGCTTCACCGGGCTCTATATATCCTTGAACCAATGCTCTGCGAGCTTGGGCTAGGAACATCGTGAAGCTGGCGTGATCGTCTCGCGTTAGATGAACCCAAGGCATCGCTGACCTGGCCCACCTGAACCCCGGTTCAGGTTGCGGGTCCGGTGGCACGGCAGACACCTTATCTACTTCTCCCTCCCCTTATGCCCTTTGAAGTCAGCCTGGTCATTGAGCTTGCCCTGTTGGGTCTGGTCACCGGGTTTCTGGCTGGATTGCTGGGTATCGGCGGTGGCATGATCATGGTTCCCTTCGTCAGTGCCATTCTGACTGGGCGTGGTGTGCTGACACCGCTGGCGATCAAAATGGCCATTGCCACATCGATGGCGACCATTGTGTTCACCTCCATTTCCAGCGTACGTGCACACCATCGCCGGGGTGCCGTGCGATGGGACATCGTCAAAGGTCTGGCACCGGGCATTGTGTTGGGAGCGGCCATCGCCAGTCTGGGCGTTTTTGCCGTGCTCAAAGGGTCGTCGCTAGCGCTGCTGTTTGCCGCATTTGTGGGCTTCTCGGCCACCCAGATGTTCCTTGATCGCAAACCTGCACCAACTCAGGCTCTGCCTGGCACCACCGGCTTGGTCGGTGCCGGCACCTTGATCGGCTTCCTGTCAGGTTTGGTTGGTGCCGGCGGTGGTTTTGTCAGTGTGCCTTTCATGGTCTGGTGCAATGTGGCCATTCATAACGCGGTGGCCACATCCGCGGCATTGGGTTTTCCAATCGCCCTGGCCAATGTGCTGGGCTATGTGGTCAGCGGATACAGTCTTCCCGATTTGCCAGCGTTTTCACTAGGCTACGTCTGGTTGCCTGCGCTGGTGGTGATCGCCAGCTGCAGTGTGATCACCGCGCCGTTTGGTGCCGCGGCGGCGCACCGGCTGCCCGTCAAGAAACTCAAGCGTGTATTTGCGTTGATTCTTTACCTGTTGGCGCTGTACATGGGTTATCGCGGCTTGACCGCGTGAAGAAGGCCTCAGTGTTTACCGGTTGATCCATAGCCGCCCTCACCCCGTGCGCTGGGCGGGAACTCGGTGACCACATTCAACCTGGCCTGCATGACTGGGACGATGACCAGTTGCGCGATGCGCTCCATGGGTTGCACGGTGAATGGCACATCGCTGCGATTCCAGACACTGACCATCAGCTGCCCCTGGTAATCGCTATCGATCAAACCTACCAGATTTCCCAACACGATGCCATGTTTGTGACCCAACCCTGAGCGTGGCAGGATGAGCGCCGCGTAAGCTGGGTCATTCAGAAACATGGCAATACCGGTCGGAACCAGTTGCCATGCATTGGCGACAAGCGTGAGTGGCTCTTGCAGGCAAGCCCGCAAGTCCAGACCGGCACTGCCTGAGGTGGCGTAGGTCGGCAACTGCCCGGCCATGCGAGGATCCAGAATTTTGACATCAATTTCCAGCATTATTTACCTTTAGCACTTATCCTTGTTGCGATTTCAGCTATCAATAATCTAGCTAGTGCACGTTTGCTCTGACGCGGCAATTCCGTGCTGCCGTGCGCATCCACCAACAACAGGCTGTTGTCGTCGTGGCCAAACGTCGCTGGTCCAATGTTGCCCACCAACAGTGGCACACCCTTGCGCAGTCGTTTGGCCTGTGCATTGGCCAGCAAGTCGTGGCTCTCGGCGGCGAAACCGACACAGAACATTGCACCGCTTTTGGCACGCCGGGATTGGGCCACTGTCGCCAGAATGTCAACGTTCTCAACAAAACGGATCAGCGGCGTTTCGCCGGTGCCGTCTTTTTTGATCTTCTGGTCGGCCAGCGTATCTGGCCGCCAATCGGCCACCGCAGCGGCCGCTACAAAGACCGTGGCGTGTTCGACCTGCTCAGACACCGCGGCAAACATTTGCGCTGCTGATTGCACATTCACCCGCCCAACGCCAGGCGGTGTCGCCAAACTGACCGGGCCGGCAACCAGGGTCACCGTCGCGCCGGCCTCAGCGGCCGCCGCCGCGATGGCAAACCCCATCTTGCCACTCGACAGATTGGTCAGTCCGCGCACCGGGTCAATCGCCTCGTAGGTCGGTCCCGCGGTGATCAACAGATGTTGCCCCCATAAAACTTTGGGCTGAAACAGGGAAATCAACGCATCCAACAACTGCTGCGGCTCCAACATACGTCCGTCACCGGTTTCACCGCAGGCCTGCTCTCCCGAGCCGACATCCAGCACCACCGCACCATCGTCAGCCACCTGCTGAAGATTACGCCGGGTGGCGGGATGGGTCCACATCTCACGGTTCATGGCCGGTGCCAGCAGCAAAGGCACACGGGAGGCTGGCCGCGCCAGACACATGAGACTGAGCAAGTCATCTGCTTGGCCCTGCGCCAGGCGGGCTGCAAAATCGGCACTGCATGGTGCAATCAATAATGCGCTGGCCGCCCGCGTCAGGTTGATGTGCGCCATGTTATTGGCCTCGCGTGCATCCCATTGCGACAGGACAACCGGTTGCTGACTCAGTGCCTGCATGGTCACCGGTGTGATGAACTGCTCGGCTGCTGCCGTCATGACCACCTGCACGCTGGCTCCGGCTTTCACCAGCAAACGGCACAGCTCGGCCGATTTGTAACAGGCAATTCCGCCCGTCAGGCCCAATACGATGTGTTTTCCGGCTAAATCTTTCATGCGCCGCAATGTAACACCGGCGTGCAGGAATTTCGGCACAATACCCGTCCGTCCGTATCAAATGCACTTGGGCCTGCGCCCGCCACCGAATATGTTCCTAGCCCCTGTCTCGCTTCGAGTTTTGACTGTCCTTGCACTGAGCCTGAGCTTGCAAGCCTGTGCCGTCGTAGCCGTTGCCGATGCGGCGGTCACTGTGGTGGCCACCGGGGTCAAAGTGGCGGCAAAAACCGTAGGGGCGGTGGTGGACGTTGTCGTCCCAGACAAATCAAACCAGGATTGAGCACCTCGACCCAAGCACCCTGCATGCGCCCTGCAACCCCCATTTACTCCCAACCTGAAGGTAATTTTCATGAAAATTGAGACTTTGGCCGTCCACGCCGGCTACACCCCCGATCCGACCACCAAGGCAGTGGCTGTGCCGATCTACCAGACGGTCGCGTATGCTTTTGACGACACTCAGCACGGTGCCGACCTGTTCGATCTGAAAGTGGCCGGCAATATCTACAGCCGCATCATGAATCCGACCTGCGGTGTATTGGAGGCACGTGTGGCCGCGCTGGAAGGCGGCATTGGCGCTCTGGCCGTGGCCTCCGGCATGTCCGCCATCGCCTACGCGATTCAGACCATCACCGAAGCGGGCGACAACATCGTCTCGGCATCGACCTTGTATGGTGGCACCTACAACCTGTTCGCACACACCTTTGGGCAAATGGGCATCGAAGTGCGCTTTGCCGATTACCGGGATCCGGCCTCGTTTGCGGCGCTGATCGACGAGCGCACAAAAGCGATCTACTGCGAATCAGTGGGCAACCCGCTTGGCAACGTCACAGACCTGGCGGCGCTTGCAACGGTAGCCCACGCTCACGGTGTCCCGTTGATCGTCGACAACACGGTACCAAGCCCTTACCTGTGCCGCCCCTTTGAACACGGTGCGGACATCGTGGTGCACTCCATGACCAAGTACCTGGGCGGCCATGGCACCACCCTGGGGGGCATCATTGTGGATTCAGGCAAATTCCCCTGGGCTGAGCACGCCAAACGATTCAAACGCCTGAATGAGCCAGATGTCAGCTATCACGGCGTGGTGTACACCCAAGCGTTGGGCGCAGCCGCCTACATTGGACGTGCCCGCGTGGTGCCATTGCGCAACATGGGCGCAGCTCTTAGCGCGACCGCCGCATTTCAGTTACTGCAAGGCATCGAAACGCTGCCGCTGCGCATGGACAGGATTTGCGACAACGCACTCAAAGCAGCCCGTTTTTTGCAGGCTCACAGCAAAGTGGGTTGGGTCAACTATGCAGGACTGACCGACCATCCAGACCATGCACAAGCCTGCAAATACCTGGGGGGGCGGGCCTCCGGCATCATCAGTTTTGGACTCAAGGCGCAAGACAGTCTGCAGGCAGGTGCACGCTTTCAGGACGCCCTTAAACTGTTCACCCGCCTGGTGAACATTGGTGACGCCAAATCGCTGGCGTGCCACCCAGCGTCAACCACGCACCGCCAACTCAACCCGCAAGAACTGGCCAAAGCCGGGGTAAAACCCGATATGGTGCGCTTGTCATTGGGCATCGAACACATCGACGATTTGCTCGAAGACCTGGAACAGGCGCTGGGCGCGGTTTGAGCACACCGGACGTTCAAGTGTTGCGACCCAGCAGGGCCATGCGCTCGCCGACAAACGAAAAGGCGAATGCCAGCGCCTCTCGGACCGACTCGTCGATCGCATGGCGCTCTTTTTCGGTCAGATAGAACATCATGTCGACATCATGGCGAACATAACGCGCTGGCAGACGATTGAGCGCCACACAGGCGACGTCGGCGAGCATGTCGGCGCTATAGTTCGGGTACTGCACGGCCTGCGAAGCCACATCCTCAAACACGATGCGTTCAAAATAGTTGTGGACCTGTTCAAAATTGATATTCATATCCGGCGTGTCGGTCACGGTACTGAGTTATTGAGGTGCCAACGGTAGCAGCTCATCAGCCCGGTGGCAAGACCTGCATTTCGAAATTTCTGGCGCTTATTGTTGACTAAATAGCTACAAAACATGTAGCATAGTATCATTTTGAGATATAGTTCACAAAAATTGATTTGAAGTTGTTGCGCTGACTCTGCTGTCCATGGCGCGTAGCAGCTGCCTGATGCCTGACCACCCACACCCCAAGGAGATTTGCCCTATGAGTTCAAAAGAAAATGCCGCCATTGGTCAATTGCTGAGTTTGCTCGAATCACGTTATGCCATTCGTGTTTTGTGGGCCTTACGTGATGGCCACCCGCAGACCTTTCGCCATTTGCAGGACAGTGTGGGCGGCATAACCCCCAATACGCTCAACACCCGGATCAAGGAGTTGCGCGAAGCGGAACTGATTACCCATGGCAACAAGGGTTACCTGGTGACGCCCAGTGGCGCCGACCTGCTCAAGCGCATGGGTGACCTCTCTGCTTTTGCCACCAAATGGGTTGCCAATCAGGCCAAAAAAACGGCCTGAACCGGCACTCACCGACCTACTTGAATTCCATCTCATCACCCAGCGATACCTGAATCATGACGACCACTGAATCCGGACTGAATTACGAAGACACACTTGTTGGCGAGGGCGATCTGGCCACCCATGGCAAGGAAGTCAAGGTGCATTACACCGGATGGCTGTACCAGGATGGTGTGCAGGGCAGCAAGTTTGACTCCAGTAAGGACCGCCAGAGCCCGTTTGTGTTCCATTTAGGTGCTGGCATGGTGATCAAGGGTTGGGATGAGGGTGTCGAGGGTATGCGTGTGGGTGGGGCTCGCACGCTGATTATTCCCGCCGCTTTGGGTTACGGTGCGCGCGGTGCAGGTGGGGTCATACCACCCAACGCCACTCTGAAATTTGACGTCGAGTTACTTGCCGTTCGCTGACCGCGAACTTTGGCCTCAGGCCCTGGTGTTTCGCCGGGGGGGGCACGCCGCCGCCGCAGTCGTGAAAAATGTGACGAAGGGTCTTGAAATGGCTTGTCGCGCCTCCAAGTCAAGTCATCTTTGTCTTTAAATACCCACCGAATGACCGACCCGAAATCACCCGCCTCCCAGAACGAGGCCAGTACCAGCGCCGTGCCAGCTGGCGCACCTGCGCCGCAAGACGCACAGAACATTGCTGATGCGCTGGCCAGCTATGAGACCCAGGCTCTGGAGAAGTGCCAGGCGGAACTCGCTGAATTGCAGGCCAAGAGCGCAGATCTGGCGGATCAGTTTTTGCGCGCCAAAGCGGACACCGAAAATGTTCGTCGCCGTGCCGAAGAAGACGTCTCGAAAGCCCGCAAGTTTGCGCTGGAGAGTTTTGCTGACAGCCTGCTACCGGTTATCGACAGCCTGGAAGCTGGGTTAACCGTCAAGGATGCCAGCCTGGATACCATCCGTGAAGGTGCCCAGGCCACCCTGCGCCAATTGCTGTCAGCACTGGAACGCAACAAGGTGATTGCCATCAACCCGACAGCCGCAACCCGGTTCGATCCGCATCTGCATCAGGCGATCAGTGTTGTGCCCTCGGACCAGGAAAGCAATACCGTGGTGACAGTTTTGCAGAAAGGCTACCTGATTTCCGAACGCGTGCTGCGGCCCGCGTTGGTGACCGTCTCGGCGCCAAAGTAAGTTCCGCAATCCGCTTGAAATGCGGCAAGTCATCCACACGTTATACACATCTGAAATTTAGGAGTTCATCATGGGAAGAATCATTGGCATCGATCTGGGCACCACCAACAGCTGCGTGGCCATCATGGAAGGAAACACCCCCAAGGTCATTGAAAACGCTGAAGGTGCACGCACCACACCGTCCATCATTGCCTACCAAGAAGATGGCGAAGTGTTGGTGGGTGCTTCTGCCAAGCGTCAGGCGGTCACCAACCCGAAAAACACTTTGTACGCCGTCAAGCGGCTGATTGGCCGCAAGTTCACTGAAAAAGAAGTACAAAAAGACATCGACCTGATGCCCTACAAAATTGCCGCGGCCGACAACGGCGACGCCTGGGTGGAAGTGCGCGGCAACCGCATGGCGCCACAGCAGATCAGCGCCGACGTGCTGCGCAAGATGAAGAAAACTGCGGAAGATTACCTGGGCGAAGCGGTGACCGAGGCGGTGATCACCGTGCCCGCTTACTTTAATGATGCGCAACGCCAGGCCACCAAAGACGCCGGACGCATCGCCGGGCTGGACGTCAAACGCATCATCAATGAGCCAACTGCTGCGGCGCTGGCCTTTGGCCTGGACAAGAACGAAAAAGGGGATCGCAAGATTGCGGTGTACGACCTCGGCGGTGGCACGTTTGATATCTCGATCATTGAAATTGCCGATGTGGATGGCGAAAAGCAGTTTGAGGTGCTCTCCACCAATGGCGACACCTTTTTGGGTGGCGAGGACTTTGACCAGCGCATCATCGACTTCATCATTGCCGAGTTCAAGAAAGAGCAAGGCGTTGACCTGGGCAAAGACGTGCTGGCCTTGCAGCGCCTGAAAGAAGCCGCCGAAAAAGCCAAGATTGAACTCTCCAGCAGTTCGCAAACCGACATCAATCTGCCCTATGTGACCGCTGACGCGTCCGGCCCGAAGCACCTGAACATCAAGCTCAGTCGTGCCAAGCTTGAGGCATTGGTGGAAGAGCTGGTTGAGCGCACCATTGCGCCCTGCCGTACCGCGATCAAGGACGCGGGCGTGAGCGTGGGCGACATCCATGACGTGATTCTGGTCGGTGGCATGACCCGCATGCCCAAGGTACAGGAAAAGGTCAAAGAGCTGTTTGGCAAAGAGCCACGCAAAGACGTGAATCCTGATGAAGCTGTGGCCGTGGGTGCTGCCATTCAAGGTCAAGTGCTCAGCGGCGACCGCAAGGACGTTTTGCTGCTTGACGTCACGCCGCTGTCGCTGGGCATCGAGACGTTGGGTGGTGTGATGACCAAAATGATCACCAAGAACACCACCATCCCGACCAAGTTTGCGCAAACTTTCTCGACTGCCGATGACAACCAGCCTGCGGTGACCATCAAGGTCTACCAGGGCGAGCGCGAAATCGCCACGGGTAACAAGCTGCTGGGCGAGTTCAACCTCGAAGGCATTCCGCCAGCACCGCGTGGCTTGCCGCAGATTGAAGTGTCGTTTGACATCGACGCGAATGGCATTTTGCACGTGGGTGCCAAAGACAAGGGCACCGGTAAAGAAAACAAGATCACCATCAAGGCCAATTCGGGTCTGAGCGAAGCCGAAATTCAGCAGATGGTGAAAGACGCCGAACTGAACGCTGCCGACGACAAGAAAAAACTCGAACTGGTGCAAGCCCGCAACCAGGCCGAAGCCAGCATGCACAGCGTCAAAAAGAGTCTGACCGAGTACGGCGACAAGATTGATGCCAGCGAAAAAGAAAAGATCGAGGCGGCCATGAAAGACCTCGAAGAAGCCCTCAAAGGCAGCGACAAGACGGCTATTGAAGAGAAGAGTAATGCGCTGATGACCGTGAGCCAGAAACTCGGCGAAAAGATGTACGCAGATATGCAGGCCAAGGAAGGCGCAGCGGCACAAGCCTCATCGGCGGGCGGCCAGGCAACCGGAGATTCCGCAACGCAAGGCGCCAGCGCCGCGCAGGACGACAATGTGGTTGACGCTGAAGTCAAAGAAGTGAAGAAGTCCTGATTTGCGGACTTGATTTCTGTTGTTGACCCAAACAACTTGCGCCGCGTTGATCGCCTTGTGCCGTCAACGCGGCGTTTGTATTGCAACCAGGCACGAATAGACCATGGCTAAACGAGATTACTACGAGGTTTTGGGCGTACCCAAAAACGCCTCTGAAGACGAAATCAAAAAGGCATATCGCAAACATGCGATGAAGCATCACCCCGACCGCAATCAGGGTGATGCGGCCAAGGCAGCCGAAGAAAAGTTCAAGGAGTGCAAAGAGGCGTACGAGATGCTCTCCGACCCGCAGAAACGCGCGGCTTACGACCAGCATGGCTTTGCCGGCGTTGACCCGAACATGCGCGGTGGACCCGGTGGTGCCGAAGCCTACGGTGGTTTTGCTGAAGCCTTTGGCGACATTTTTGGCGACATGTTTGGCCAGCAACGTGGGCGCGCCGGTGGTGGCCGTCAGGTTTACCGGGGGAGCGACCTGAGCTACGCCATGGAGGTCACCCTCGAAGAAGCCGCAGCAGGCAAGGACGCGCAAATTCGCATCCCCAGCTGGGACAACTGCGACACCTGTCACGGCAGCGGTGCCAAGCCGGGCACCCAGGTCAAGTCGTGCGGCACCTGCGGTGGCAGCGGGTCGGTGCAGATGCGCCAAGGATTTTTCAGTGTGCAGCAGACTTGCCCCACCTGCCGTGGCACAGGCAAGGTCATACCAGAGCCCTGCCCGGCCTGCCACGGTCAGGGCAAGATCAAGAAACAAAAGACACTGGAAGTCAAGATTCCGGCCGGCATCGACGGCGGCATGCGCATTCGCAGCGCGGGCAACGGCGAGCCGGGCACCAACGGCGGCCCACCGGGTGACCTGTACATTGAAATTCGCCTCAAAAAACACGACATTTTTGAGCGCGATGGCGATGATCTGCATTGCTCGGTGCCGATCAGCATCATTACCGCGACCCTCGGTGGTGAGATCGATGTGCCGACGCTGGCCGGCAAAGCAGCCATCGATATCCCGGAAGGTACCCAAACCGGCAAGCAGTTCAGGCTGCGTGGCAAGGGCATCAAGGGTGTTCGCTCCAGTTACCCCGGCGATTTGTACTGCCATATCCTGATTGAGACGCCGGTCAAGCTGACGGAGCACCAGCGCAAGCTGTTGCGTGAACTTGACGAATCGCTGAAAAAGGGCGGTGCCAAACACTCTCCGACCGGTGACAGTTGGACCGATCGACTCAAGAGTTTTTTCAGTTAACCTCACTTTTCTGCGCGAGCCTCAGCGTCGCGCCCCATGGGCCGCGCAATAATCTTCGGATTGCGCGGCATTTTCTTTGCAACTCAGGAGGAAACCCATGGGCGTCAGCATCACATTTTTGGGCGGCGCCGGCACGGTGACCGGATCCAAGTACCTGGTCAAACACCTGGACCGTAGCGTGCTGGTGGATTGCGGCCTGTTTCAGGGCTACAAACAGTTGCGCCAGCGCAATTGGACGCCCTTGAGCATTGCCCCCGGCCAGTTGGATGCGGTGGTACTGACCCACGCCCACCTGGATCACAGTGGGTATTTGCCGCTTCTGGTCAAAGAAGGTTTTGCCGGCCACGTCTACGCCACGCCCGGTACGCGCGACCTTTGCCGCATCCTGCTGCCTGACAGTGGCCACATCCAGGAAGAAGACGCTGAGTTTGCCAATCGCCACCAGTTCAGCAAGCACGCACCCGCACTGCCCCTGTACACCCAGCAAGACGCGTTGGACGCCTTGCCATTGATCAAGACAGTGGCATTTGGCAAGAGTTTCACACCCATTCCTGGTTGGAAGTTCAGCTTTTCGGCCGCAGGGCACATTCTGGGTGCCGCCAGTGTGCTGCTGGAACTGGCAGGTCGACGCATTTTGTTCTCCGGGGATCTGGGGCGACCAGATGACCTGATCATGAGCCCACCCGAAGACGCGCCACAAGCGGATACGGTCCTGATTGAGTCGACGTATGGTGACCGCACCCATCCGCACGAAGACATGTTGGCAGAGTTGGCACCTGCCCTGCATCGTGTCGCCAAGCGCGGTGGTGTAGCAGTGGTACCGGTTTTTGCCGTCGGGCGGGCGCAAGCGCTGCTACACGCCATCCATCTGTTGAAAGTCAAGGGCGAGTTGCCAAATTCGCTGCCCGTCTTTTTGGACAGCCCGATGGCGGTCCACACGACCCACCTGTTTGAAAGCCATCCGGGCGAACACCGCCTGAGCAAGCAAGACACCCGAGCCTTGACCCACCATGCCACCATGATCAACAGCACCGATGAATCGCGCGCATTGGCCAGCCGCCACGGCCCGATGGTCATCCTGTCGGCCAGCGGCATGGCCACCGGTGGTCGCGTGCTGCACCACCTGGCCCATTACGCCAGCAACCACCGAAACATGATCATCCTCACCGGATACCAGGCACCTGGCACCCGAGGTGGCACGCTGGCCAGCGGTGCCAAAACCGTGCGTATCCATGGGCGCGATGTCGAAGTCAATGCCGAGGTGGTGCAAATGCAGTCGGCCTCGGCCCACGCGGACGCTAATCAATTGCTGGCCTGGTTGCGCACCATGCCAGGGGCACCCAGTCAGGTATATGTGGTGCACGGAGAAGCAGGTCCCGCCGATACCCTGCGCAGCCGTATCCTGCGCGAACTCGGTTGGCGTGCGCAGGTGCCGGAACAGGGATCGACCTGGCCAACCTAAGATACTCCATGATTGATAGCTGAGAACCTTGCCAATCAAGCACGCAAAGGCAAAAGAACCGAAAGCTACTTAAGTCTGGGTCGCAGGCGTGTGCGACGATTGGCTCTTGCGCATGCGCCGCAGGATCAGTTTGGCATATGGCAGCCAGGCTTGACGCCGCCAGCGCCACCACATCAAGGCACCCCTCACACACTCATCCAGCACATATGCCATCCAGATTCCGGGCAGGCCAAACGTGCGCCCCAGCAAATAGGAACCCACGCCAAGAAAGAGCACGATCGACGCAGATCCTGCCAGCACCGGAAAGTGCACGTCACCGGTCGCCCGAAGCGCACCCACCAGCACCAGGTTGAAAACCCGCCCCAGCTCCAGCATCACCGACAGCCAAAGCAGGGTTTGCGCCGTTTCGATGATCACCACATCACGGGTAAAGATCTGCATCCACCAGGGAGCCACCAATGCCGCGAAAATCACCAGTGCACCCGACGCCAGCAAGCCGTTGCGCACCGCCTTGCGGACCATGCGGTCGGCTTCACGCAGACGCCCGGCCCCCACCAGACGGCCGACCATGATTTCACAGGCCCAGCCCAGCGCGATGCTGATCAGGGCCACGTACTTGAGCGTTTGCAGCGTGTACGAATGGGTCGCCAGCGCGGATACCCCAAGGCGAGCCGTGGCCGACAATGACACCAGAAAGGCCATCCGATACATCAACTCGTGTGCGGCTCCCGGTAGACCAATGTGCAAAATTGGCCACAGTTTGCTGCCCGATACACGCCAGCCATGGTGCCAGGTGGGGCGAAACCCCATTCGTGAACGCCACAGCCAGATGTGCAGACTCAGGCCGATGCTACGGCTGATCATCCAGGCGACGGCATAACCGTTGAGCCCCCAGCCCGCCCAAGCACCCCAGCCACGCATGAACAAAAATGCCAGCAACAGGTGACTGCCATGCATGGCCAGCATGATCCACAACGACTCGCGTACATACAAATGCGCCCGCAACACCGCGGCCATGCACAGATTGCAGGCTTCGAGCACCATGCTGGGTGCCAGCAAAGCCATATAGAGTGACGCCTGTGGCCTCAACTCAACCGGGGCATTGAGAATATCCAGCGTCAACTGGTCACCCAGCAGCAACCAGGAAGCAACCGCCAGACCCGCCCAAGTGCTGGCACCCACGGCGGCAAAGGCTATTTCACGCGCTTGATCAGGCTGGCCGCCCCCCAGGCGCTGTGTGACCAGGATACCCGTGCCAATTGCCAACACACGAAACACCACAAACAGGGTTTCGAGCACTTGTTGGGTCAGGCCAAACGTGCTGGCGGCTGCATCCGAGGTATGCGATGCCAGGTATAGACCCGTCATCGCCACGCTGATACCCAGCAGAAATTCCCCGACCAGCGGCAGGGTCACCTTGCTCAGGCTGGGCCGGGTGTTGCCCAAGCGGCGTGAACTCAGAACGACTCAAGCGCCAACGCGGTCACACAGCTGGCGCCATCCACAATGCTGTCGCGCAAACCTGGCACCTTGGTCAGGATATGGTCCGCATAGAAGCGCGCCGTGGTGATCTTGGCTTGCATAAACGCCACGTCTTCGCCACGCGCCATAGTCTCTTGTGCCACCAGCATGGCTCGCCCCATTTGCCAGCCCGCCATCAGGTTGCCGGCCAGCATCAGGTAGGGCACACTGCCAGCGAACACTTCGTTGGGCAGGGCCTTGGTATTGCCCGCAACGAAATTCACCACGTCGACAAACGCCAGTCGCGCTGCGGCCAGTCGCTTGGCCATCACCAGAGCGTCAGCGTTGCCACTGGCCACCAGGGCGGCTTCGGTAGTTTCAATCTGCACCGCCAGTGCCTTGGCGGTTTGCCCCCCATCGCGAGAGGTCTTCCGACCCACCAGGTCGTTGGCCTGGATGGCCGTCGTGCCTTCATAGATGGTCAGGATCTTGGCATCGCGGTAATACTGGGCGCAACCGGTTTCCTCGATAAAACCCATACCACCATGCACCTGCACCCCCAGGCTGGTGACCTCCAGACTCATCTCGGTGCTGTAGCCTTTGATCAGGGGCACCATGAACTCATAGAAGGTTTCATTCTCTTTGCGGATTTCAGCGTCTGAACAGTGATGCGCCGCATCGTATGCCGCAGCCGCCACGCTGGCCAGCGCACGACAACCCTCGGTGTAGGCACGCATCGTCATCAGCATACGTTTGACATCCGGATGGTGAATGATCGGACCGGCCACCTTCAGAGATCCATCTACGGGACGGCTCTGCACCCGATCTTTGGCAAACGCCACTGCTTTCTGATAGGCCATCTGGGCAATCGCGATACCCTGAACGCCGACACCATAGCGTGCAGCGTTCATCATGATGAACATGTACTCGAGACCACGGTTTTCCTGACCGACCAGGTAGCCGACCGCGCCACCGTGGTCACCAAATTGCAGCACGCAGGTGGGACTCGCCTTGATACCCATCTTGTGCTCGATGCTGACACAGTGCACGTCGTTGCGCGCGCCTATGGCACCGCCGGCGTTGACCATAAATTTGGGCACCACAAACAGGCTGATGCCTTTCACTCCCTCAGGGGCACCCACCACGCGGGCCAGCACCAAATGCACGATGTTCTCGGCCATGTCGTGCTCGCCCCAAGTGATGAAAATCTTGGTGCCGGCTATTTTGTAAGTGCCGTCAGCCTGCGGCTCGGCGCGCGTGCGCACGGCCGCCAGGTCACTGCCGGCTTGCGGCTCGGTGAGGTTCATGGTGCCGGTCCACTGGCCACTGACCAACTTTTCGAGGTAGGCGGCATTGAGTTCGGTCGACCCCGCCGTCAGCAGTGCCTCAATCGCCCCGTCTGTCAGCAGCGGCAACAAAGCGAAACTCATGTTGGCAGAGTTCTGCATTTCACCCACGGCAGAACCAATGGTCTTCGGCAAACCCTGCCCACCGAACGCCACCGGATGTTGCAATCCCTGCCAGCCCGCTTCGGTGTATTGCCGGAAGGCATCTTTGAACCCCGGCGTGGCGGTAACTGCGCCATCGCTCCAGAAGGTGGGCTGCTGGTCACCGATCCAGTTGAGTGGACTGAGCACACCTTCATTGAATTTGGCGGCCTCCTCCAACACCGCCTGGGCAGTGTCAAAGCCAGCATCCTCCATGCCGGGCAACTGTGCAACCTGATCGATATTGGCCAGGTACTTGATATTGAACAGCATGTCTTTCAGGGGGGCGATGTAACTCATGAGTCTTCTCCGGTAGTTTCTTGTTCAAGTCGGGCACCCGGCCCGGGCGAAAAAAAAGGGCATCGCGATGGATGCCCTGTGATGAGGTTGCCTTACAGGGCGGCTACCAGCTCCGGCACCGCGACAAACAGATCAGCCTCCAACCCATAGTCAGCCACGCTGAAGATCGGTGCCTCTGGGTCTTTGTTGATGGCCACGATCACCTTGGAATCCTTCATGCCGGCGAGGTGCTGAATAGCCCCGCTGATACCGGCCGCAATGTAGAGCTGCGGCGCCACAATCTTGCCGGTCTGGCCCACCTGCAAATCATTGGCGGCGTAGCCTGCATCGACTGCTGCACGGCTGGCGCCAATGGCAGCTCCCAGCTTGTCAGCCAGCGGTGTCATGACCTCGTTGAACTTCTCTTGCGAACCCAGGGCCCGTCCACCGCTGACAATGATCTTGGCTGCCGTGAGCTCGGGGCGGTCGTTCTTGGCGATCTCGCTACCCAAATAAACCGTTTTGGCCGACGCGGGCACAGACGATATAACTTCAATAGCTGCTGGTGATTGTCCAGACTGGGCTGCAGGGTCAAATGCCGTTGTACGCACGGTGATCACGCGGATCGCGTCTGCGCTTTGCACCGTGGCCATGGCGTTGCCCGCGTAAATGGGGCGCTCAAAGGTATCAGAGCTGATCACCTTGGTAATGTCGGAGATCTGCGCCACATCGAGCTTCGCCGCCACCCGTGGGGCGATGTTCTTACCTGAAGCCGTGGCAGCAAACAGGATATGGCTGTAGGCAGCCGCCAGCGCTTGAACCTGCGCCGTGACGTTTTCAGCAATGCCATGGGCCAGACTCTCGGCGTCGATGTGGAGCACCTTGGCAACACCGGCCACCTGCGCGGCGGCACTTGCTACGGTGCTGGCGTTGTGGCCAGCAACCAACAAGTGAACCTCGCCACCGCACTGAGCGGCGGCCGAAACGGTGTTCAGGGTGGCGGGTTTGAGCGACGTGTTGTCGTGTTCTGCAATTACAAGTGTTGTCATGAATCTGCTCCTTGGAAGTTAGATGACTTTGGCTTCCGTTTTGAGTTTGGCTACCAGCGTGGCGACATCGGGCACTTTGATGCCGGCGCTGCGCTTGGGCGGCTCAGTGACCTTGAGGGTTTTGATGCGCGGCGCCACATCAACGCCCAAGTCAGCGGGCTTGAGGGTTTCCAAGGGCTTTTTCTTGGCCTTCATGATGTTGGGTAGCGTCACGTAGCGCGGTTCGTTCAGGCGCAGGTCGGCGGTCATCACGGCTGGCAGGGTGACGCTGAGGGTTTCGGAGCCACCGTCAATTTCGCGAGTGATGCTGGCTTTGCCGTCGGCTACTTCGATTTTGCTGGCGCAGGTGACTTGGGGCAGGTCAGCCAGTGCCGCGAGCATCTGGCCGGTCTGGTTGCAGTCATCGTCGATGGCTTGTTTGCCCAGAATGATGAGACCAGGCTGCTCTTTGTCGACCAGCGCCTTGAGCAGTTTGGCCACCGCCAGCGGTTGCAGGTCTTCGGTGCATTCGACCAGGATGGCGCGGTCGGCACCAATGGCCATGGCGGTGCGCAGGGTTTCCTGGCATTGGGTGACACCGCAGGAGACCGCCACAATTTCGGTGACAACCCCTTTTTCTTTCAGGCGCACGGCTTCTTCGATGGCGATTTCGTCAAACGGGTTCATGCTCATTTTGACGTTGGCAATGTCCACACCGGTGTTGTCCGATTTAACCCGGACCTTCACGTTGTAGTCCACCACGCGCTTGACTGCGACCAGGACCTTCATTTTTTTCATCTCCAGAAAAGTTAAGAATTTGCTGACCCACCCACCGTGCCACCGTTGTTTCAATTGACGTGCACGTCAATCTGCGTATTTTATGCGTCTGGCACCTCACCACGCCCGGCCAGGCTGGCAAAACGAAAAAATGCACAATAGAACGACCGTGCTTTTATTATAGGCACGCTTTAGCGTTGATGGACGACGCGCTGCGGGAATGGTATCTCGACCCTATTTTCACGAAGTAAACGCAGAATCTCCAGATTGACCAATGATCGGATGTTCATGCTGCCATTCTCGGGATCTCCAATCCAGAAACCCAAGGTGAACTCCAGACCATCCGCACCAAAATTGGAAAGTGCAACCGACGGTTCCGGATCACGCAACACGCGATCTTGTCCCAATGCGGCCTGCTTCAGCAAGGCCATGACCTGGTCCACGTTGCTGTCGTAACCCACCGAAATGATGGTCGACTGCCAAACCTTGGTATCCGCCAGAGAGTGATTCTCAACCCGGCTGGTAATCAGCATTTCGTTGGGAACAATGGACTCACGACCTGATAGTGAGCGAATCACCGTATACCGCGCGTTGATCTGGGTAATCACGCCGTTGAAGGTATCCACCTGAACCGTGTCACCAATTCGCATGCTGCGCTCAGCCAGGATGACAAAGCCCGATACATAGTTGGCCGCCAGCTTTTGTAAACCCAGACCGATGCCCACACCCACCGCGCCACCCAAAACCGACAGCGCGGTGAGGTCGATACCCACCGCCGACAAGGCCAGCAACAAACCGACAAACATCAACAGGGCACGCGCCGCGTTACTGATGGCTTTGCGCAGACTCAACTCACCACCGGTGGCATTGCGCAGCAACCGGGACTCAATCGACGAGGAAATCCAGAGCGACAGAATCAGTACCAGCCCCGCAGTCAGACTGCCTTCCACGATATTGCGTACCGTCAGCACGCTGGTGCCAACCTTCCAGCTGATTTGGTCCATCTCCTCCAGCAGCAGCGGAAGCAATCCGCTCACCCACAACACCATCGCCACCCAGGCAACCCAGGAAATGCTGCGCTCCAGCAGTCGCACCGCCGGGGTGTCGCTGAAGGCCGCCTGCAACACCTTGACGCCAAGACGGATCACCAGCAAAGACATCAGCACCGGGATCACCAGCTTGAACACCGCCTTGGGAACCCAATGACTGAGAAAGACGCCTGCAAAATATGCCAGACACAGCAGCAGCAGCGGGAACAGCACGCCGTCGATGCCACGCCGGCCAAACATGATCGACCTGCCATCGTGAGCGTCAAACACCCGGGCAACCAGTTGCGTCACAGACCAGGCGACCAGCGCGCAGGCCGCCAGAACGCCCAACTCGATCAGGGCCGACGGACGGACCAGTGCCTCAAACCATTGGGACAAATCCGCCGTCGCCACATTAGACATCGGCCAGAACCCGAATGTGCGCCTCCACACTGCGCGACAGAGCGCTCATCACGTAGCCACCCTCCAGGCAACTCACAATGCGCCCTTTGGAATGGCGGCGTGCCACATCCTTGATGCGGCTGGTCATCCAGGCATAGTCGCTTTCGACCAAACCCAGTTGACCCATATCGTCTTCGCGATGGGCGTCAAAACCGGCGCTGATAAAGATCATCTCCGGCTTGAACTCTTCAAGGCGTGGTATCCAGGCCGCCTCGATCATCTCGCGGATGTCGCCACCTTTGGTGTAGGCAGGAACCGGCAGATTGCACAGGTTAGGGGCATTCGAGAAGTCCCAATTCAGTGGATAAAACGGATGCTGGTAAAAACTGCACATCAAAATTCGCTCGTCGCCCTTGACGATGTCTTCGGTGCCGTTGCCGTGATGCACGTCAAAGTCGATGATCGCCACCCGGCGCAGGTTGTGCCGCTCCAGCGCGTACTTGGCAGCGATCGCGACATTGTTGAAAAAGCAAAAGCCGCCCGCCTTCTCGCGGCAGGCGTGGTGTCCGGGCGGGCGCACCGCGCAAAAGGCGTTTTCCATTTCGCCTGCCATCACCGCGTCGGTGGCGTCGATGGCAGCACCGGCCGCGTTCAATGCGGCAGTCCAGGTATGGATGTTGACGCTGGTGTCTGGGTCGATTTGCAAGTGCGTCGGGCCGCCCGCGGTGATTTCTTCTTTCAGCTCGGCATTCAGACCACGAATGGCGGCCACGTACATGCGCCCGTGCGCCAGTTCGATGTCGGAGGTGGCCGCGGCCGTGGCCTCGCGCCGGTCCAGCGCCACATCGAGCCCGGAGATCAACAATCGATCGTCGATGGCATCGAGCCGCTCCGGGCATTCAGGGTGGCCTGGTCCCATTTCATGCTTGCGGCAGCTGGGGTGGGTAAAGTATCCGGTCATTGTCATACGCTGTGCTCTCCTCAAAGCATTTTTTGGTAAGGTCGTCCCATGGACATTCAAGCAAAACTCAAGTCATTACTCGATCAGCTTAACACGGTGATTGTCGGAAAACCGGACCAGACACAAGATTGTGTCGCCTGCTTGCTGGCCGGTGGCCACCTTCTGATTGAAGATGTACCGGGTGTTGGCAAGACCACCCTCGCTCATGCCCTGGCACGCACCTTTGGCCTGCAGTTTTCGCGCGTGCAATTTACTGCCGATCTGATGCCCAGTGATTTGCTGGGGGTTTCGGTGTTTGAACGGGGCAGCGACCGTTTTGTTTTCCATCCCGGGCCATTGTTTGCCCAACTGCTGCTGGCCGACGAGATCAACCGTGCCAGTCCGAAAACCCAGAGTGCTTTGCTGGAGGCGATGGAAGAAAAGCAGGTCAGTGTGGAAGGACAGACCCGCGCCCTGCCGGTGCCGTTTTTTGTCATCGCCACCCAAAACCCGATGGATCAGATTGGCACCTACGCGCTGCCTGAATCACAGCTTGACCGCTTCCTGATGTGTATCTCGCTCGGTTACCCCAGCCGGGATGCCGAGCGGGCGCTGCTGGCGGGGGTTGATCGGCGCGAACTGGTCGATGCCCTGCCCAGCCTATTGACGGCGCAAGAACTGCTGATCCTGCAAAAGCAGGTCCAGGCGGTCCACGCAGGCGCACCCTTGCTCGACTATGTGCAGGACCTGATGGCGGCGACACGCTCCGGACAGTGGTTTGTGCAGGGGCTGAGCCCGCGGGCCGGCATTGCGGTGCTGCGGGCGGCCAAGGCGCGGGCACTGTTGGCCGGACGCCCGTATGTGGCCCCCGACGACGTACGGGCGATCCTGCCTCAAACCATTGCTCACCGGCTGATCCCCAGCGGTGACGCCGGGCGTGGCGCGCACGAGCAGGTGCGTGCCATGCTGGATGCCATTGCCCTTCCCTGACGCGCCAAGCCCATTGAAAACGTCCGCTTCGCCGTCCGTGTTTCACCACCTGATGCGCGCCGCACGAGCCGCCTTGGCCCAATGGTGGCAGGCCCGCTTGCCGCAGACCGACCGTTTGACCTTGACCCAGCGCAATGTCTACATCTTGCCCACGGGTGCCGGCTGGATGCTTGCTGTCACCCTGTTGGTGTTATTGATCGCCTCCATCAATTACCAGCTCAATCTGGGTTACCTGCTGACCTTTCTGCTGGGGGGCAGTGCGCTCGTTGCCATGCATGTCAGCCACGCCAACCTGCGCGGAATTACCTTGACATTGATAGCACCGGAGCCCGTATTCATGGGCGCCAAGGCCATTATTGACGTGAGTCTGCACAACCCGCGCCGACAGCCAAGACCCGCCATCGCGCTGTGTGTACATGCGGCGCAGCAATGGGTGTTCACCGACGTGACGGCAACGGGTACCGCGCATGTGCAATTGGGCTGGCACGCCTCGAGCCGCGGCTTGCACCCCTTGCCCATGCTCAGCGCACAAACGCTGTTTCCGCTGGGCAGCTTTCGTGTCTGGGCCTTGTGGCGTCCGGCCGCGCAGCTACTGGTCTACCCCACACCCGAGGCCAAGCCTCCACCGCTGCCGATGTTGCCTGCAAATGCAGCGGGCGCACAAGCGCAACAGGCGGTTTCCCGACCCGGTGAGCCCGACGGTGTCAGGGCCTACCGGCGTGGCGACCCGTTCAAGTACCTGCTGTGGAAAAAAGTTGCCAAAACCGGGGAGTTGATCAGTCGAGACCAGGTGCAACTGCAACAACGCGCCGTGTGGCTGGAGCGCAGCCAAACCGGACTGGGTCACCCGGAGCAACAACTCAGCCGCCTGTGCGCCTGGGTGTTGCAGGCGGATCGGCAGGGCTGGCGATTCGGCCTGAAGCTCGGTGCGCAAGAGATTGCGCCCGACTGCGGTGCTCCCCACTTGCAACGCTGCCTGCGCGCATTGGCACTGGCCTGAGATCGGGTCCGAGATGAAAACCACCGATCTGTCGAACCTGCCACGTGATACCCGGGACACCTGGTTTTTACTGCTGGTCATGGCCTGGGTGTTGCTGCCCCTGGTGGATCCCTTGCCACTCTGGGCGTCGGCGCTGACCGCGCTGGTGATGACGTGGCGTGCCACGCTGGCCTGGCGCGGCCAAACCCTGCCATCAGGCTGGTGGCGACTGGGGTTGCTGGCGCTGGCGGTCACTGCGACGCTGGTCAGTCACAAAACACTGTTTGGCCGCGACGCCGGGGTCACACTGGTGGTGGTGCTGCTGGCGTTGAAAACACTGGAACTGCGTGCCCGCCGCGATGCCTTTGTGGTGTTTTTCCTCAGCTTCTTTTTGCTGCTGACCAACTTCTTTTATTCACAGTCCCTGTTGACTGCGGCGTCCATGTTGCTGGCCTTGCTGGGGCTGCTGACCGCACTGGTCAACGCCCATATGCCGCTGGGGCGGCCACCACTGCTGCAATCGGCCCGGGTGGCGGGTGGCATGATGTTGCTGGGTGCGCCGATCATGCTACTGCTGTTCTTGCTGTTTCCCCGACTTTCCCCACTATGGGGCATGCCTGGCGACGCCATGACCGGACGCAGTGGGTTGTCGGGTCAGATGGCGGTGGGCACCATCGCCACGCTGGCACTGGACGACAGTGTGGCCATGCGCGTGAGATTCGAGGGTGAGCCACCGCCACAGGACAGCCTGTATTTCCGTGGCCCGGTGCTGTCGCATTTTGATGGAAGTCGATGGCGACACGCTGAAATACTGGCCCTGCTCGGAGCGGAGCGGGCCGGACTGCAGGTCAGTGGAGCCGGCATACGGTACGAAGTCACGTTGGAACCCAACCAGCAGCCCTGGCTGCTGGTGCTCGACGCTGCAGTCGAGGCACCGCGTTTGGCCCAGGGACAAGCCCGCATGACCAGCGAGTTGCAGTGGTTGCATCCTCATGGAGTGACCGAACTGCTGCGCTACCAGGTCACCAGTTACCCGCAGTTCTCACACGGCCCGCGTCAGGCCGGCCCGCTGCTGGCACCGTACCTGGCGCTGCCAGACGGCTACAACCCACGCACTCAGGCGCTGGCCAATGAACTGCTGCAGCAGGCGCCCGCCGGACCCGGGTTGGGGTCACATCTGGTGGAACAGGCACTGGCGCGGTTGCGTTCGGGCAGCTATGCCTACACGTTGGAGCCTGGCATTTATGGCCGCGATAGCGCCGACGAATTCTGGTTTGACCGTAAAGCCGGGTTTTGCGAACACATTGCGTCCGCCTTTGTGTTGCTGATGCGCGCCGCCGGCGTGCCTGCGCGCATCGTCACCGGTTACCAGGGCGGTGCACTCAACCCGGTCGACAATTTCTGGACAGTTCGCCAAAGCGACGCCCATGCCTGGGCCGAAGTCTGGCTCAGCGGTCAGGGCTGGGTTCGGGTCGACCCAACCGGTGCGGTGGCACCGGCACGCACCGGCAGCTTCACCCGACTGACAGCGACGCGCGGCATTCTGGCCAACGCTCTGTTGGGCAATGTCAGCCCGCAATTGATGGCGACACTGCGTGCCACCTGGGAGGCACTGAACAACGGCTGGAACCAATGGGTACTCAACTACACTCAGTCCAGTCAACTGAATTTGCTCAAGCATCTGGGACTGCGGGCACCTGGCTGGGAAGACCTGATTTACCTTCTGTGCGCCATCCTGGTCGGTGCCAGTGTCGTGGGCGCGACGTGGGCGGCCTGGCAACAACAGCGCCGAGACCCATGGTTGCGCCTGCTGACACAGGCGCGCCAATGCTTGTTGAAAAATGGCGTGTGCCTGCCCGCCCAAAGCACACCGCGACAACTGATCGCTTCGTTGAACCTTCTGGTGTCAATGCCTGAGTCTGAGCGGCAAGCATTTGGAGACTGGCTGCTACGCCTGGAGACCCTGCGTTACGCGAAGCACCCGACGCCCCCGATCGGCGGTTACCGGCAGCAGCTCGCTACACTCCGTCGCGATTTTCAGCGGTTTCGCTGACAGCGCATCACCGCCCATTTCCAATGCCACCGATCTTTTCCAGAGTCTTTAGCGCAATATTAATGATTGCAACAATCTCATATTGCACAAGCGCTAGTGCTGCAAAAGTCATCAAAAACAAGTCCACCCGGACGGCCTCAAAAACCGACGAGATACCCGGCCCCAGCTACGCACAGCGCCGCGACGCTATCACACTGGCGCAACAGATCGCCCAAGAGCAGGGGATCGACGTTGACTGGGTGCGTCAGGCACTGGCGCAGGCGCACTACCTGCCAAGTGTGGCCAAAGCAGTGACACCACCGGCCGCGGGCGTGCGCAAGAACTGGCGGGTGTATCGCAGCCGCTTTGTCGAGCCCATCCGCATTCGGGCGGGAGTGGCTTTCTGGCAAAACCATGACGCAGACCTGCAGCGCGCCGAGGACGAGACCGGTGTTCCGAAGGCGATCATCGTCGGCATCATCGGCGTTGAAACCATTTTTGGTCAGCATATGGGCAGCTACCGTGTGCTCGACGCACTGGCAACGCTGGCGCTGGACTTTCCGGCCAGTCACCCGCGTGCCGAGCAGCGAAGCGCCTATTTTCGAGGCGAGTTGGGTCAGTTTCTGCGCCTCATGCATGCGTCGCAGACCGAACCGACCAGTGTGCTGGGAAGTTACGCCGGTGCTATAGGGCTGCCACAATTCATGCCCGGCAGCATCGCCGCGTATGCGCTCGATTTTGACGCTGATGGTCGCATTGACCTGCAGGCCAGTCCTGTCGATGCCATTGGCTCGGTCGCCAACTATCTCAGATCGCATGGCTGGGTCAAGGACCTACCGACACATTTTCCGGTACAGCTGGATGCTGACGCCTTGAACATGACCGCTCTGATGGCGCCTGACATCCTGCCAACTTTTAGCCTGGCTGAATTTCAGGCCAAGGGGGCATTGCTGGAAGCCGACGCGCAGTTGTACCCTGGCAAACTGGCGCTGATCGAGTTGCAGAATGGTACCGAGCCAGCCAGTTACGTCGCCGGCACCGGGAATTTCTACGTCATCACCCGCTACAACTGGAGCAGTTACTACGCCATGGCCGTGATCGAATTGGGTCAGGCGGTGATGCAGGCCTATCTGCAAAGCCGCAAATAGCGCTACGCTGGCTTTTGCAGACTGACTACCCACCCGGCGACTGGCTCGCCACGCTCGGTACGCAGGGTGTGCGGGTCGATCGCACACAACACCAGCCCAGCCGCCTGCGCAGCGTCACGCACATGGCTCCCGCTATGTGCGTAGCGGCCATGTGGTGCCAGCCGATGCGCCAGGGCGTCATCCATCAATGCCTCCACAGTAAAAAATGCATGACCACCGCACCGCAGTGAATGCTGGCAAGCGGCCAGAACCTCGGTGAGATCGCCAAAGTAAACCAGCGTGTCGGCTGATACCACGACGTCAAAAGCCTGCGGCTGCCCACCGAGAAACTGACACAGTTCCATATGATGCAGTTCGGTGTAGACGGCCCGTTGGCGCGCCTTGTCGAGCATTCCGGAAGACAGATCAACACCAACCAGACTCTTCGCCCAAGGTGACAGCAAAGGTCCGCACAAACCCGTACCACAACCGACATCGGCCACATCCAGCGCGTTTCGCGCATCTGCATAGCGGGACGCCAAGGCCGTGATCACAAGTTGCGGCGCGTGATAGTGCAAACGCGCCAACTTAGTGTCAAAACTGGCCGCAAAACCATCAAACGTAGAGGCGATGTAAGCGTTGCTGGCACGCTCAGGGGACTGCGGGTCCGTCAACGCCTTGAGGTGATGCAACACCCGCGGGTTATCAGGATCGTCTTGCAGCATTTGCTGGTAAAAGTCTATGGCGGCCTGTTGATGACCACGCTTCGACAAGACGTCAGCCAACACCTCCCTGGCCATACTTTTGGGCATCAAGCGCACCGCATGAAGTGCCGCTTGTAAACCATTTTCCAGCTTGTCCTGAACGATCAGCGCCTGCGCCAGTCCGTACCAGGCGAGCCCAAAACCCGGCGCAAACTCCGTGGCCTGACGAGATGATTGTTCAGCCGCAGACGCATCGTGTTGGAGTTGCAATCGCCCCAGATTGTCCAGCGCCTTTGCCGCCAGTATGGTTTTGCCGGCCAGGGCAATACATCGCTGATAGGCGAGGATGGCGTCGTCGACCCGCTCCAACCTGCCATAAACCAGACCAATATCGTTCCAGATGTTGGCATCCTGGGGCTGCAATTGAACGGCCTGCTGCATCAGCGTCAGTGCGTTTGCAGAGTCACCCCGCATGTTGTGCAAGGCTCCCATCAAATGCAGCGCGCTGGGTTGTTTGGGTAGTGCCTTTAGCAAGGCCGATAGCACTTTTTCGGCTGCAGCCAAGTCACCCTGCGCCAGTGATGATCTGGCAAGTTCCAACGCCTGCGCCGCGTTCCGCTGGCCCAACTGGCGCGATCCACGGATCGGAGGCTTGAACTTTGGCATCGACATACTTTCAGACTCCATTAATATCTAATTTATAGCAATAAAACCATAATATATATGGGCTATTCGGCTATATTCCTTGCAAGAACTGTATAACACCACGCCCGGCCCGCACACCGCTGGCCAGACACGCTGTCAACAAATATCCGCCTGTCGGAGCCTCCCAGTCGAGCATCTCGCCGGCGCACCATACCGCCGGGATCGCCGACAACATCAGGGTGGTATCAAGGCTCTGAAACCTCACACCGCCGGCCGAACTGATGGCTTCATCCAGCGGACGGGTGGCGTGCAATGCAATCGGCAACGCTTTGATGGCTGCTGCCAGTTGTACCGGATCCTGAAGCTGCGACTTGCTCAGCAGTTCATACAGAATGGCTGTCTTGATGCCATCAAGATGCAGTCGGCTCTTCAGGTGACTGCTCAGCGAACGACTGCCACGCGGGTGAGAAACCTCCGCCAATACCCGCGACGCCGCCATGTCCGGCAACAGATCCAGTGTGAACATGGCCTGACCATGCGCCAGAATATCGTCGCGCAACCATCTGGAGGCAGCGTAGATCAGACTGCCCTCAACACCCGTGGCCGTGGCAACAAACTCGCCCTTGCGCTCGAAACACACGCCTTCCGGTGCGGGCACCCGGATCGCCACGGACTTAAACGGCAAGCCGGCGAAACGACTGGCGAAAAACGCACTCCAACCACCCAGTCGGTCAAAACCGCAATTGGCTGGCAACAATGGCCCAACGGCAACCCCCTTGGACGCCAGCCACGACACCCATGCCCCATCCGAACCGAGCCGTGCCCAACTGCCACCACCAAGCGCCAGAACGACGGCATGTGCTTTTCCCTGCTGCATTCCATGGGGTGTTTCGAAGTCAAGCAGTATCTGCCCGTCCTGGCACACCTGCATCCCGCCGTTCCAGCGGTGTCGCATGTGAAACCGCACGGCCTGACCAGTTGCCGGGTGACGCAGCCGCTGCAGCCAGGCGCGCAACAAAGGTGCAGCCTTCATGTCCTGCGGAAACACCCGCCCCGAACTGCCGACAAAACACCCGATACCCAGACCGGCCGCCCAGTCCTGTACCCGCTGGGCATCAAAATCAGCGAGCCAGGCACCCACCTCGGCCTGACGCTCGCCATAACGCGTGACAAAAACATCCGCCGGTTCAGAATGTGTGAGGTTGAGTCCACCTTTGCCGGCCAGCAGGAACTTTCGTCCGACGCTGGGCATGGCGTCAAAAACCTCGACCGCCAAACCTGCCGTCGCCAGTGTCTCTGCCGCCATCAAACCGGCTGGACCGGCACCCACCACCATCACTTTATGCATCGGCGTTTTTGCCCGTTGGTTGATCAATCTGTTGCGCTGCGCACACCGAAGCGTGAAGCGTGAATGTAACTTGGTGCTGCATCCACCGCGTCGGTAGTGCCGGACGGCGGTTTCTGTCACAATTTCGGGGTTCCACAATTTTCAAAAACATCCAACAGGAAAAATCATGGCCAGTGAACTGATCAAACATGTGTCCGATGCCTCGTTTGAGGGTGACGTCCTTCTCTCCGAATTACCCGTTCTGGTGGATTATTGGGCCGAATGGTGCGGCCCCTGCAAAATGATCGCACCGATACTCGATGAGGTGGCCAGCGCCTATACCGGCAAACTGCAAATCGCGAAGATGAATGTGGATGAAAATCGTGAGATTCCCGGCAAGTTTGGTATTCGGGGTATTCCAACCCTGATGTTGTTCAAGAGTGGCCAGCTTGCCGCAACCAAGGTTGGTGCCATGAGCAAGGCGCAACTCACCGCCTTCATTGACCAACAACTCGGCTAATTTTTTTGCCGGACATGACCCGGTGGTTTGCCCTGATCCCGGATCAGGGCAATTTCCTGTCATAATCATCGCCACTCAGGCACCCTGATCCAGGTTAGCCTGAGACCCTGGCAAAGGCCCCAGAGACTCTACCCCACAAGTCTGGCCATCCCTACTCCCCCGTTTCCTCATTCAGACTGCGTCATTTCATGCATTTAAACGAACTCAAGGCACTGCACGTGTCGGAAGTGCTCAAGCAAGCCGAAGATCTCGAAATTGAAAACACTGGTCGGATGCGCAAACAGGAGCTGATGTTTGCCATCATCAAGAAACGCGCCCGCGCCGGTGAGCAGATCTTTGCCGATGGTGTGCTCGAAATCCTGCCCGACGGCTTTGGTTTTTTGCGCAGCCCCGACACCAGTTACACCGCCTCCACCGACGACATCTACATCAGCCCGAGCCAGGTTCGCCGTTTCAATCTGCATACAGGCGACATGATTGAAGGCGAAGTGCGCACGCCCAAGGATGGCGAGCGTTACTTTGCCCTCAACAAGCTCGAAAAGGTGAACGGTGGCGGTCCTGAGGAGAACAAGCACAAGGTGATGTTCGAAAATTTGACGCCGCTGTTTCCCAAGGAGCAGATGCGTCTGGAGCGGGAGATCAAGAGCGAGGAGAACATCACCGGGCGCATCATTGACATCATTGCACCCATTGGCAAGGGACAGCGCGCATTGCTGGTGGCTCCGCCCAAGAGCGGCAAAACCGTGATGATGCAACATATTGCCCACGCCATCTCAGCCAACTATCCCAACAGCCACATGATGGTGCTGCTGGTGGATGAGCGACCCGAAGAAGTGACTGAAATGCAGCGCACCGTCAAAGGTGAAGTCATTGCCTCGACGTTTGACGAGCCAGCGGCACGCCACGTGCATGTGGCCGAAATGGTGATCGAGCGTGCCAAGCGCCTGGTGGAGCTGAAAAAAGACGTGGTGATCCTGCTGGACTCCATCACCCGACTGGCGCGCGCCTACAACAATGTGGTGCCATCCAGCGGTAAGGTGCTGACCGGCGGTGTTGACGCGAATGCCTTGCAACGCCCCAAGCGCTTTCTTGGCGCGGCACGCAACGTGGAGGAAGGTGGCTCACTCACCATCATCGCCACCGCCCTGGTGGACACCGGCAGTCGCATGGATGAAGTGATTTTTGAAGAGTTCAAAGGCACCGGCAACTCCGAGATTCACCTGGACCGACGTTTGTACGAGAAACGCGTGTTCCCGTCGATCCAGCTCAACCGCAGCGGCACCCGCCGTGAAGAGCTGCTGTTGCAGCCCGAAATCTTGCAGAAAACCCGCATCCTGCGCCAGTTCCTCTACAACATGGACGAGATCGAATCCATGGAGATGGTGTTGAAACAAATGAAAGCCACCAAAACCAACAGCGAGTTCTTCGAGCTGATGCGTCGCGGCGGTTAATCTATAATCTCGCGTTTTTCGCGCTAAGTACGACTGGCTTTGAATTGCACCGGGGTTGGTGCAAGGGCCGACGCGGCTGGCACAACTGAAAGTAATCGAAATGAAAAAAGGCATCCATCCCAACTACCGTGAAATCTGTTTCCAGGACTTGTCCAATGGCTTCAAGTTTGTGACGCGTTCCTGCGCCTCCACCAAGGAGATGATCAAGATGGAAGACGGTCGCGATCTGCCGCTGTACAAGCTCGACACCTCCAGCGAATCGCACCCCTTCTACACCGGTACCCAAAAATCGGTCGACAACATGGGCGGGCGCGTGGAGAAGTTCCGCAACCGTTTCGGCAAGACCGCTGCCAAGTAAACACTGGCCCCAGTCGTCGCCGCACAAGGCAGCCGGGTCATACCGCGCTGCCTTTTTCTTTGTCACCGACGCGCGTTGCCCCACCCCATCGTGAACCAGCCCACCCCTGCCATCGTTGCCCAAGGCGCCGTCATGCGTTTGCCAAGGCTGGCCTTGTGGCTGTTTTGCCTGGCTTATGTGCTGCCGGGTTTTGTCGGCCGGGGGCCCTGGAAGAACGCCGACATCAGCAGTTTTGGCTACATGCTGGCCCTGGCTCAGGGTACCACCGACTGGTGGCAACCAGTGATGGGTGGGTTGTTGCCCGAGGTTTCGGCACTTTTGCCCTATTGGCTGGGCGCCTGGGCCATCATGCTGGCACCCGCTGGCATAGCGCCTGACCTGGCGGCACGGATACCGTTCATGCTGTTGCTGATGCTGGCCTTGATGGCCACCTGGTACGGCACCTATTACCTGGCGCGCAGCCCTTTGGCACAACCGCTTGCGTTTGCTTTTGGTGGCGAGGCGGAACCCACCGACTACGCCCGGGCACTGGCGGATGGTGGCGTGCTGGCCATGATCGCCAGCTTGGGGTTGGCGCAACTGGCGCACGAGACCACTCCCGCGCTGGCGCAGCTTTGTTTTGCCGCCCTGTTGTTCTACGCGGCCGCAGCCCTGCCATACCGGCCCATTGCTCCCGGCCTGGGAGCTGCCGTGGGTCTGATGGGTCTGACCCTCTCCGGCGCACCCACGCTGGCCTTGTTGCTGGGTTTGGGATGCGCGGGCATTTACTGGCTGGAATTGGGTCCCAACGACGCCTTGCGACAACATCGCCAGCTGCGGGCAAGCGGGGTGCTTGCCATGACACTGGGCTGCGCCCTGCTGGCAACTTACCTGCACCTGTGGCATTGGAGCGTGGCTTGGCCAACGTGGCTGGATTGGCCCCGTTTGGGGCGCTTGTTCCTCTGGTTCACGTGGCCTGCCTGGCCACTGGCGTGCTGGACGGTGTGGCGCTGGCGGCATCAATTGCGTGGGTCCCGGCTCACCAGCCGACACCTTTGGATTCCCCTGTGGTTTGTGGTTGTGGCCAGTGTGGCCACATTGCTGACCACGGCTGCAGATCGCTCCCTGCTGCTGGCCTTGCCGGCGCTGGCTGCCCTGGCGGCCTTCGCCCTGCCCACTCTGAGCCGCAGCGTCGGGGCACTGATTGACTGGTTCACGCTGATCTTTTTCAGTGGTTGCGCCATCATCATCTGGGTCGTTTGGTTGTCCATGCAGACTGGCATACCGGCAAAGCCGGCGCTCAATGTGGCTCGACTGGCCCCGGGGTTCAGCCACAGTTTTGTTTTATCTTCATTTCTAATAGCACTTACGGCTACTGCCGTATGGGCTTGGCTGGTTTTTTGGCGTGCAGGCAGGCACCGTGCCGCGATCTGGAAAAGTGTGGTCTTGCCAGCCGGGGGGGCGGCCCTGTGCTGGCTGTTGCTCATGACCTTGTGGTTGCCGCTGCTGGACTTTGCACGCAGCTACCTGCCCCTGGTGGCACAAACGACCGTTCTGATGCCGCAGAAACCCGCCTGTGTGTCCACGCTGGGCTTGAGCCGCGGCCAGATGGCGGCGTATACCTATCATGGTGGACTGACGCTCAAACCGATCGTCCAGCAAGCGGAGTGCCGTTGGTTGCTGGGTGATTCGGAGGTACTGAATTACCTGGCAGCGTCATCCGAACCATGGGAATTGCGTGGCACCGTCCGGCATCGGGGTGACGCCAGGGAAAAACTGCTCCTCTACGAGCGCCGAGACTAGGCCTCCCTGCCTCAGGACACCACCACGCGTTCGAACGCCGAGTACAACACGTCGCTCCAGGACTCGACCTCAGCCGCATCAATTTGCAAAAACGACATGCAATCAGCACCAAAATGGCGCCATTCGCGCTGATCTGCGACACCTTCATGGCGCGACACAAGGTGGTCGGCAATGGCGGCGACGGCGACCAGTTGACGCACCGGCAGTTCGAATGTGGTGTCAGACAGGACGGCGAAATCGTGATGCAAGCGAACCGCGTGGCCAACAACCGCTGGCAAACGCCAGGTTCTGGCGACGATCGCACCAACCACCGCGTGATCGGTTCGATGGGCTGCGTTCTCAGTCTGGGTAAAGGTACGGTCCTGCCGCGCCATGGCTTCAGCCAGCGTGCCACGATAACCTTTGACCCCTTGCAACATGACGGGTATGCCCACATGCAGAAACAGGCCACAAGTCCTGGCCACCTCAACGTCCACGCCATACATCTGGGCCGCAATATGCGCCATCGCCAACGACCGGCGGTTGGACGACTCCCAAAAGTGCTCAATCAGGGTAGGATCGAGCGCAATCGCATTGCGCAGCAAAAATCCGGTCAACACCGCAGCGGTTGGCCGCACACCCAACATCGAAACCGCCTGCCCGACCGAACTGACCGGCTCGCGGCGCGCATAAAGTGAGCTGTTGCCAATCCGAATCAGTGCCGCGGCCATCGCCACATCACTGCCGGCGATCGCGGCGACCACCAAAGGGTCGGGGTCGGCCTGATTCAATTCCACCTGAAGTTGCGCAAGCAGCTGCGGACAGGGTGGAATCACAATGTCCCTGACCGGCCCGGAATCGCGAGCGGCGTCAAGCTCGCGATTGATCTGTTGGGTTTTCATCCAAATCTCTTTCAGTTCTGTCCGCTGGTCACCGCAAGACCTGCGGGTTTGCAGGCACGAGTATGCCCCAGAAGCAGCGCGAGATCTGGCCGGAAGGCAAGCTTGAGCAGCAAACACCTGGCGTAGAGCCAAGTGCAGTGGCCCTTGCATCAGCCAGGCATGGGCACCAGAAAGTCCCGACTGATACAGGCACCCAGGTCATTGATCCGGTCCAGAAACTGGGTCAGATAGGCGTGCAAACCGGTCGCCAGAATCTCGTCAATGCGTCCGTATTGCAATTCGGCACGCAGTTTGCCGGCCCGGCGGTGGGTCTCAACCGACTGGTCATTGGCCACCATGCGCAGGTTGCTCACCACCTCATTGAGGCTGGCATGCAGGCTGCGTGGCATGTCTGAACGCAATATCAGCAGTTCAGCCACCCGCTCCGGGCGAATCACGTCGCGATAAACCTTGCGATACACCTCAAACCCACTGACGCTGCGCAAGATGGCGCTCCAGTGGTAAAAGTCATACTCCTGATCTTTTTCGTTGGCCGTGCCATAAAAGTCACTCTCAACAGCGTGGAACTTGACATCCACCAGCCGTGCGGTGTTGTCTGCCCGCTCCAGAAAGGTGCCCAAACGCATGAAATGCAAGGCCTCATCCATCAACATGGTGCCCACGGTTACCCCGCGCGACAGATGCGAGCGAAACTTGACCCACTCAAAAAACTGCGCGGGATCCTGCTCAAACTCACCGTTTTTGATCATGCGCTTGACCTCCAGCCAGGTCTGGTTCTGCGTTTCCCAGACTTCGGTGGTCAGCGTGCCCCGCACGGCTCGGGCATTTTCTCGGGCAGCACCCAGACACGACAGGATGGACGATGGATTGCTTTCGTCCTTCACCATGAAGTCCATCACCTCCTTGGCACGGATGTCACCGTGTTTGTCCCGGTAACTGAGCAACAGTTCGCTGATGGAAAGCAGACCCTGCCAGCCAGCAAGCGCCACCGCCTCCGACTGTGGCAAAAGCGAGGTCTGGTAGTTGACATCGAGCAGTCGGGCCGTATTTTCGGCACGCTCGGTGTAACGGTTCATCCAGAAAAGGTGATCGGCGGTTCTTGACAACATACGCGCTTTCAGAAAACAAAATGGGGCAACCGGTGTCGTTTCAGTCAACTGGACTGCTGCTGCGCCTGGCGCGCCGGTACAGCAGCTTCAGTTGGCGCGGCATCGTCTTCGAGAATCCAGGTATCTTTGGTGCCACCGCCCTGTGAGGAGTTGACCACCAGCGAGCCGTCCTTGAGCGCGACCCGGGTCAGCCCTCCGGGCACCATTTGCACCGTTTTGGCCGACAACACATAAGGCCGCAGGTCAATATGGCGTGGCGCAATACCACTTTCGACAAAGGTCGGACAGCTTGACAAACTCAGGGTCGGCTGCGCAATGTAGCCGCTGGGATTGGCCAGCAGTGCCTTGCGGAAATCTTCAATCTCGGCCGCTGTGGCAGCGGGGCCAACCAACATGCCATACCCCCCCGCACCATGCACCTCTTTGACAACCAGATCCTTCAGGTTGGCCAGCGTGTAGGCCAAATCGTCTTTCTTGCGGCACATGAAGGTGGGGACATTGTTGAGAATCGGTTTCTCACCAAGGTAAAACTCAATCATCTGCGGCACATAGGGATAAATGGACTTGTCGTCGGCAATGCCGGTGCCAACCGCGTTGCTGATGGTGACATTACCCGCCCGATACGCGTCCATCAGGCCGGCACAACCCAATGTCGAAGTGGGTCGAAACACCGTCGGGTCGAGAAAATCGTCATCCACGCGCCGGTAAATCACGTCCACCCGTTTCGGCCCGCGGGTTGTTCGCATGTAGACAAAGTTGTCCTTGACCATCAAATCCTGGCCTTCCACCAGTTCCACGCCCATTTGCTGCGCCAAAAAGGCATGCTCGAAATAGGCGCTGTTGTACATTCCGGGTGTCAGCACCACCACCGTCGGTTCGGCGGTGGTGGCCGGGCTGCTGGCCCGCAAAGTCTCCAGCAGCAAGTCGGGGTAATGGGCGATGGGCGCGACCCGATGGGCCGAAAACAGGTCTGGAAACAGCCGCATCATCATCTTGCGGTCTTCCAGCATGTAACTCACGCCGCTGGGCACGCGCAGGTTGTCCTCCAGCACGTAATACTCTCCCTCACCAGCGGCATTGGGTGCCCGCACGATGTCAATCCCTGAAATATTCGAGTAGGTCTGATTGGGAATTGCCACCCCCACCATCTCGGGACGGAACTGCGCGTTGTTTTCGATCTGTTCACGCGGCACGATGCCCGCCTGAATGATCTCCTGCTCATGGTAGATGTCAAAAATAAAGCGGTTCAGCGCCGTCACCCGCTGCTCCAGTCCACGCGCCATGCTGGTCCATTCGTGCGCTGGAATGATGCGCGGGATCAGATCAAACGGAATCAGCCGCTCGGTTCCGGCACCCTCTTCGTCCTTTTCGCCATAAACCGCAAAGGTGATGCCCACCCGCCGAAAGATCATCTCGGCTTCTTCGCGTCGTTTGGCCATCATGTCGCCAGGCTGTCGGGCCAACCACGCATCATAGATTTTGTAATGATCGCGAATTTGCGCACCCTTGCTGAAGAACTCATAGGGCAGGCGGGTGTACATCTCGTCAAATTTCTGCATGAATCGTTTCTCCTGCACCAAGCTTAGCAAGTTTCAGGCCTATCCCGACAACATTAATGCGGGCTTTGACAACAATTCATGACAATGGGTGTTTCGCCCAATCCGGCATGGACCACCCTGGATCAGCCCGATCTGCGGCCAACCTTGGACCAGACTGAAAACGCGCATCCGTCCAGTCGAATGGGCTGGTACGCTATTTTCTTCGCGCGCCTCCTGCCACCGGATGGGACGCACGACGCGACCCAAGCAACGCGATGGCCACAGATCGCGTCGCACATTGGCGCCATCCGGAGGCACCGACTTGGTGCAACGAAAAGGCATGAGAGTCGTCGCACCGTGTGGGTGCATGGCGTGGCTGTTTGTCGCTTAGCAGGGACTACCAGCACAAGGCCAATCAACAATGCCCTAATTCGGGACACGGTGGTGCCAGTACCGGGGTGACTGCTGACGCTGACAGGTCGATAAGGGGTCGGACCCAGAGCGCCACATCACCGCACCGCAATGAGGCGTATCGAGCACCAAAATACCCCGCTCACGGTAACGGGCCAGCACCAGCGGATCAGGATGCCCGAAGCGATTGCGATACCCTGCCTGCACAACTGCCACGCGCGGACTGACCGCATCCAGAAACTGCGCACTGCTCGATGTCTTGCTGCCATGATGGGGAACCACCAGCAGATCGGCCTTGACAAGGTTGGTGGCTGCCAGGCCAGCCTCCTGCGCTACTTCAATATCGCCTGTCAGCAAGGCCGCAGACTCCCCATTTGAAACATGCAGCACACAACTCGCGGCGTTGGTATTGCGCTGCGGCTGGAGCATCTCGGGAGGCGGATGAAGCACCCGAAAGTCGACACCGTCCCAACGCCAATGCTGGCCTGCCCGGCACAAAACTCCGGACTCTGCGGCATCGGCAAATGAGCTCAACAACGTGGTACCGGATTGCATGGCGAGTACAGCTGGCGCGCCACCCACATGGTCGCTGTCGCGATGGCTGAGGAGCAGCGTATCGAGTTGCACACCCAACGCGCGCAGCATGGGTGCCAGCACCCGCTGGCCCGCATCGCTGCCCTCACCGTATCGCGGTCCGGCATCAAACATCAATGCGTGCCCGGATGTTCGTACCAACACGGCACTGCCCTGCCCCACGTCTGCCGCCAACACATCGAATTCACCCCATGCCGGCACCGGCATCTGCCACCACACCACTGGCAACACCATGGGCAAACCCAACACGCGCAGCGACCAGGGCAAGCGCATGGCCATCACAAAACCACCGAGCAATGCCACCACAGCAGCCCACAGCGGTGCTTGTGCCACCGACCACACCGCCCATGGCAGACCCGCCAACCATGCCAGCACCAGCATCATCCAAGACACGGCGATGGCCGTCATTTCCCACAAGCCAGGCAGCAGCACACCCAGCATTGCGGCCGGCGTCACCAGCAGTGTGATCCAAGGGATGGCCAAAGCATTGGCGGGTATACCCACCAAAGACACCTGCCCGAACAACAGCAGCGACAACGGTGTGAGTGCCAGCGTGATCACCCACTGCTCCATAAAAAAAGTATAAAAATGACCTCCAGCCCAATTTTCATGACGTTTCAAAGCTTCGTAATCAGTAGCGAACAGGATGCCAACTGCGACAAAACTGAGCCAGAAACCTGCTTGCAGCATCGCCCACGGATCAAGCACCACCACGGCAGCACACGCCAGCAGCCAAACTGAAGGCCATGGCCAGCGCGTCCCACTGAGCCGCAACAGACCCACGCAGGCCAGCATCAAAATGGTGCGCTGTGCCGGCACACCAAAACCACTGAACAGGGCATAGAACAGGGCCAGCCCGACGCCACCCAGCAGCGCGGCGTGCACAGCCGGCAAGCGCAGGCAGAGCCAGCTTGAGCGTCGCCACAGCCAACCCACCACACGTGCTGCCAGCCAGGCAAACATGGTGATGTGCAAACCTGAAATGCTGACCAGGTGAGCCACCCCGGTCGCACGAAACACAAGCCAGTCATCACGATCGATGGCGCGCTGGTCGCCTACCACCAAGGCCGCTATCAAACCACTGCTTTGCGGATCGGGCAACCGTTCCATGATGCGCTGGCGCACCTGTTCACGCCAGCGCGCCATCGGATAACCAACGCCGGTCGCCAACCGGACAGGGAGTGGGTCGCTGGCACCATTGCGCACGTAGCCAGTGGCTTGCACACCTTGCTCCCACTGCCAAAGCTCATAGTCAAAACCATAAGGGTTGACGCTGCCATGCACCGCCTTGAGCCGCACACTGAACTGCCATCGCTCACCGGCCCGCGGTGCCGCTGGCAGGCGCGGGCTTGCCAGCACCCCCGCGCCAGACTCCTCAGATGAAGGCGCCTGCGAACCGTACCAGGTCAAATCGATCAAGGCAGGCAAGGTGACGGCTTGGCCCGCCCTGATGGCGCTGTCTGGTGCAAATCTGAAGCGCTCACCCAACGCAAACGCCTGTGGCATCGCAGCCACGGTGCCGGTCAACCGCAGGTCAAGTCCCTCCAAGGCAGGTGACAGGGTCCGGCTCTCGAAATGGCTGGCACGCATGCCCGTGGTGGCAAAAGCCAACAGGGCAAACGCAGCCAGCCAACACCAACGGCTCGCGGAGTGGTGCGCCAAGCTATTCAAGTAAATAGCATTGAAACCAAACAAAAGAGGCGCTGATGCCGCGAAAGCCGCATAGATCCAAATCGACCACAAAGCCGTCTGATGCAATTGGACAGCACTGCCCAGCAAAATACCCCACAGCGCCGCTGTCATCCCAGCCGACTGCGAACGGTTCATCGGAGGGTGATGGGGCCAGGGCATACGTGGATGCTAACGGCATGTGACGGCTCATCGCCTTTTTGATGCACATCAAAGCCAGTGACCACGGTTTGATTACGATGAACCTTTTGGTACAAAGCACTGAGGAAATTTCGTCATGTCCAAGACTTTGAACCGTTGGCAACGCATGGGATTGGGCGCCAAGCTGGCGCTCAGCAACCTCTTGCTGGTGGCGACGGTAATGACGCTGGGCGTTCTGTCCATCACCTACGCAGTCTCGCTGACCATGCAACTACGCGCGACACAAGAGGTCTCGGACAAGACCAAAATGCTGGTGGAAATGATCGCCAGCAGCGAGCGTGACCTGCGCAAACGCAGCCAGGACTTGTCAAACGCCTTTCGCACCAGTCTGAACGGTAGGTTTGAGCTGCTACCCGCCCCGATCGACATCAAAGGGCGCCCGACGCCAACACTGCGAATGGATGGCAAAGCCTTGAACCTCGACTTCACACAGGTTGATCGTTTCACGGCGATGACGGGCGCGGTTGCCACGGTGTTTGCCAGGACGGGAGACGACTTTGTTCGCATCACCACCTCCCTGAAAAACGATCAGGGTGAACGTGCCATTGGAACCCTGCTCGAGCGGACCCATCCGGGCTATCAGGCAACGCTGGCGGGACACGGTTTTGTCGGCCTGGCGACCCTCTTTGGCCGACAGTACATGACCCAGTATGAACCCATCCGTGACACCTTGGGCCATGTGGTGGGGCTGAGCTTCATTGGGCTGGATTTCTCTGATTACCTGAGCGCGCTGAAAGCCACACTTCGTCAATTGAAAGTCGGCCAGACCGGTTTCTTCTACATCGTGGACGCGCGTCCCGGTGAAACACTGGGACAGTTGCTGGTGCATCCGACTGCCGAGGGCAGCAATCTGCTGGCCACCCAGGACGCCAATGGACGCGAGTTTGTACGCGACATGCTTCAGCAGAAGGAAGGCAGTCTGCGCTACCCCTGGGTGGATCCCGGCAACGCGCCAGGAACCGCGCGCGACAAGGTGCTGGCGTTTGCCCACCTGAAAACCTGGGATTGGGTACTCGCAGGTGGGACCTATCTGGACGAATACACCACCGAAGTGCCGTTATTGCGCAACACCTTTGCGATGGCGGCGCTGATCACGGTGCTGCTGATCAGCGGTGCCTGGTTGCTGATGATCCGCAACATGGTCGTGCGCCCGTTGAGCCAGGTGAGCGCGGCGGCCGACAAGATCGCTGCGGGTGATCTGAGCACTGCACTGCAAGCGAAACAACTGGATGAAATTGGGCACCTGACGATGGCCATGGGCAATATGCAGGATGTGCTGTGCCGATTCCAGCAAGCCCAGACCGATATGGCAGCGGCACACGATGCTGGCACCATCGACCATCGCATGCCTGCCAGTCAGTTGCCTGGCGTCTATGGCACCATGGCACAGAGCATCAATGCACTGGTTCATTCCCACATTGAACTGAAAAATCGCATTGTCGACGTGGTCACCGGATACGCGGAGGGCCAGCTCGATGTTGCCATCGAACGTTTGCCCGGTCAAAAGGCGCGTATCAGCGAAGCGGTTGACAAAGTCCAGCAGACGCTGCGGCACGCCAGTACGGCCGCCCGGTACAACGCCCGTGTCAAGGCAGCGCTGGACAACGTCAGCTTGCCCGTCCGGATTGCCAATGACGAGGGCACTGTCATCTACGCCAACTACGCATTGCAAACCGTGCTACGACAGAACGCAGCAGGTTTTCGGGCCACCATACCTGGTTTTGACCCGGAACGGGTGGTGGGTGCGAGCATCGGTATGTTTTATGCCGATCCACAGGCTGCGGTGACAAGGCTGCACCAACTCACTGCTGTAGCGCATACCCGCATGAAACTCGGAGGAAGGATCTACGACGTCACCACAACTCCCGTCATCACGCCTGAAGGCGCACGATTGGGTACGGTTGGGCAATGGCAGGACGTCACTGAACAGCTCGCGGCAGAAGACGAGATTGGTGTGGTGGTGCACGCGGCAGCGCAAGGCGACCTCAGTCCGCGCTTGAGTTTGCAGGGCAAGAGTGGTTTTTTTGCCACCTTGTCAGCGGGCATGAACAAACTGCTCGACACCAGTGAAGACGCGATCGGCGATGTGGCGCAGGCGCTAGCCACCTTTGCCAGGGGCAACCTGAGCTATCGCATCACCCATGCCTACGACGGAATATTCGGCAAGGTCCGTGAGAGTACCAACCTCACCGCAGAAAACCTGACACGGGTGATTGACGAGGTGCGTGATGCCGCCAACGCCCTCAGCGATGCCGCTCTTCAGGTCAGTACAACGGCACAGACGCTTTCAATCGCCGCCAGTGAGCAAGCGCAAAGCGTTGAGCAATCAACCGCCCGCATCAACCTGATGTCCACCAGCATCAGCCAGAACAGCGAAAACGCCCATGTCACTGACGGCATGGCCACCAAAACCAGCAAAGAAGCAGCAGATGGGGGCAGCGCCGTCAGCCAGACGGTCTCGGCAATGAAACAAATCGCCGCCAAGATCGGAATCGTGGACGACATCGCCTATCAAACCAACCTTCTGGCACTCAACGCCGCGATTGAAGCAGCCCGCGCCGGCGAACATGGCAAGGGTTTTGCCGTGGTGGCGGCGGAAGTGCGAAAACTTGCCGAGCGTAGCCAGGAGGCCGCGAAAGAAATTGGTGAACTTGCGGCCAGCAGTGTCAACACAGCCGAACGTGCCGGGCATCTGCTCGACCAGATCGTGCCCAGCATTCAGAAAACATCCATGCTGGTTCAGGAGATCGCCACTACATCCAGTGAACAGAGCCAGTCCATCACACAGATCGGGGCCTCCATGGGCCAGCTTTCACGTGCCACCCAACAGAACGCTTCCGCGTCCGAGGAGTTGGCGGCGACCAGCGAGGAGCTGTCCGCCCAGGCCGAACAACTCCAGCAATCGGTTGCCTTTTTCAACACCGGTGGTTCAACGCCCGTGCAAGCGGATGCCCGCAGGCCGATGCTACGGTAGCAGACTCTCGAGCTGCCGCATCAATTCGTCGCGCATTTGGCGCAACTGCGGCAGTTGCTGCAAAGCGGCATGGGACTGATGATGCTGGTGCATGGCGCACAGATGCTTGCCAAAGTCGTGAATTGACTCGTGCTGCAGGATCAGCCGCCGCAACGCCAGTGGGTCGGCGCCTTGTTGCATCGCCTTGCCACCAAGCCATTGACCGACATGACATTGCGCGCTGTCCATTTGCGCCTGGTTTTCACCGTTGCCTTGAAGATAAGCCTCCAGCGCCTGTACCCAAGCCCGGTGTTCAGCACCGGCAAATAGCAACGGCATGTCCTGCCGAGACACCACTGCCACATCGCGCCAGAGCGGATCCGCTTGCCAAAGGCCTGCCCAACCCGGCAGGTCCTGGGCTGGCATGGGTCGAGCAATGCCATAGCCCTGCGCCAGCTCGCAACCAAGGCGCAGCAGCATCAAGCCATGCTGAGCGGTCTCCACACCTTCTGCGATCACCTGGCGATGGAACGATGCCGACATATCCAGCACCCCCACCAGGATCGACAAATCGTCCGGATCATCGAGCATGTCGCGCACAAAACTGCGGTCAATCTTGAGTTGCGACACGGGCAGGCGTTTGAGGTAGGTCAGGGACGAGTAACCGGTGCCAAAATCGTCGAGCGAATAATTCACCCCGATAGCCCGACTCTGGAGCATGACGCTGGTCACCCGCGCCATATCTTCGAGCGCACTGGTCTCCAGTACCTCGATCATCAGGTCGGAAGGTGCCACTTGCGGATGGCGGGCCAAGCTGGCGCGCAGGTCGTCAACAAAGCCCGCCTGCTGCAACTGCCGTGCTCCCACGTTGACACTCACTGGCATGGCCAGCCCCCCCGCCTTCCACGCACTGACTTGCGCCAGTGCGGTGTCAATCACCCAGCGGCCAACATCGACCGCAAGAGGCTGGTCCTCCATCAGCGGCAGAAACTCGGCGGGTGCCAGCAGGCCACGGTCAGGGTGTTGCCAGCGGATCAGCGCCTCAACCCCCACCACGGCACCGGTGCGCATGTTGACCTTGGGCTGGTAATACAGCACGAACTCGCCGCGATCAAGGGCCTGGCGCATGCGCTGCAAGCTTTCGAACTGGCCGCGCAAACTGTGGTCGTGCTCGGCGTCAAAAAAATGAAAACGATTCTTGCCGGCCTGCTTGGCCTGGTACATGGCCTGGTCTGCCTGTCGCAACAGTTGCTCGGCATCCACATCCTGGCTCTGCGGGTAGGTGGCAACCCCGATGCTGACCGAAATGCGCAACTCTCGACCCAGCAAGGTGACCGGGCTGTCCACCGCGGCCAGCAGCCGCCGCAACAGCGTCACCCCGTCGGGCGGCCCCTGGGCGCCAAGCAAAACCGCGACAAACTCGTCCCCCCCCAGGCGCGCCAGCGTATCACCCTCACGCAAGGCCTGTTTCATGCGTGCTGCCAGTACCAGCAACAACTGATCACCCACTTCATGGCCATAACTGTCGTTGACAAACTTGAAACCATCCAGATCCAGGTAAGCCACCGCCAGTTGCTCCCCGCGGCGGCTGACTTGCAACATACCCTGACGCAAGCGGTCTGCAAACAAGACCCGGTTGGGGAGTCCGGTCAAGGCATCAAAATGGGCCAACCGTTCCAGTTGCTCCTGATGCTGCCGTTCCGAGGTCACGTCCAGGTAGAGCATCACAAAACCACCCAGTGGCAAGGGTGTACCCAGCACCTCAACCGTTTGGCCATTGGCCAGCACCCGCTCAAACCGGTGCGGAACCGGCAGACGCACCTGTTGCAAACGGTCTTGTACCGTCTGTTCAACGTCGCCCACACCAAAGTCACCGCGCTGCGCGATGTAGTGCAGCACATCTTCGAACTTCAAGCCGTCAGAGTTGAGCAGGTTGTCGGGCAAGGCCATCATGTTCTGGTAACGCGCATTGAATGCAGTGATCCGCATTGCGGCATCCACCACCAGAACGCCGCCAGGAAAGTTCTCCAGAATGGCCGACAGTTGGTCATTCTGGCTGTGCAGGCGGGACTCGACGCTGCGCAGCGCAGCCACTTGCTGATTCAGTTCCTGAGCACGTGCAGCGAGCTCTTGCTGATTGCCGCGCAAGGTATTGCGCATACCGGCCTGACTGCACGCCAATTCAGCAATCTCCAGCACCGGGCTGTCGGTATCGACCGTGTCCTGAAAGTCCAGTTGTCCCATTCGCCGGCTCGCACTGGCCAGCGCTTCCAGAGGCTTGGACAGGCGCAAAGTGCCCACACGGATCATCCACAGTGTCAACACCATCACCAACAACAGCGCCAGACCCAAAGCCAGTACGACCGGCTGCCAGGCGGGCACAAAATCGGCACGCGGCGCAAGCACCATCACCCAAAGGCGCTGCTCACCGAGCAAGTGAGGCCGGACGCTGAGCAGCCAGGGTGCCCCTCCGGTGCTATAGGACAACACCTCGCCCAGCGGCCGGTTTTGCCCACGCCAGTGAGCCAGACCATCGGTCACGGCCGCCACGCCCAGTTCTGGCACCGGTTTGAGCACACCTTTGAGCCAGTCTGCATGATCGACCGGATGCGGCGGTGCCGGCAGTGCCAGCACTCTTTCGTCGTCGGTGAACACCAAGGCCAGCCCGTTGACGCCCACACTGGCACCCACTGTGACCTTGGAGAGGTCGCGCAGCTTCAGATCAAATCCCAGCACAAAATCCTGACCATCGTGCAAACGCAATCGCCGCGACGCAGTGATGCCGGCGTCACCGGTGGTGAAGAACGTGTAGGGTGCCGTCCAAAAGACACTGTTCTGTCCCGACTGCGCCATGGCCCCCTTGAACCAGGGCCGCTGCCGCGGATCGTAGGCTTGCTCTGACCAACTGCGCTGCATCGTACCGTCGGCACCCTGCTCCATCAGCCAATGCTTGCTCAAACCCCAACGCGGAATGTCGGTCATGCGGTTACGCCACTGATTGCGGTCCTGCTTCAACAGCAGCCAGCCCTGACCATCAGAGCTACCCGCAACTACCGATGTCAGTTGCCCGATCTCCTGCAAAATCGGTTTGAACTGTGCGTTGAACGCTTCGGGCGAGTTCAGGTCCGGCGCGCGCCCGGCGATCCAGGCTTCGCTCATCATCAGCATGCGCGCCGGGGGCTGGAAGGTCGAGCTCAGTCCGCTGTCGACCTGCACGATGGCACTGTCAAATTGTGCCCGGGCAATCTGACTGGCCATGGGCAGCATACCAAACAGTGTGAAACAGGATGACACCAGCAGCGCGGTCACCAGCGTCAGTGCCAGCGCATGGCGCTCGAGCAGCAGTCGCAGTGGTTGCAGCGGTTTGCCCTGGTTTTGCATGGTCAACTCACTGCATCCAGCAGGGGGCGCCCCGGCACTTGGGCCGACCAGTCGATCGGGTCCTGTTGCAGCACCATGTCGATATCGAGCCCCAGCACTTCCGCGACCGCCCCCGGAAACGTCACCGTCATCATGTTCTGCGTGAAGCCGGCCTGACGCGCCCTCGAGCGCCAGGCGGCCAAATGCACCACACCGGCCAAGGGCTCATAAATGTCGTTGTCAAATGGCGCCGTCAAGTACTGCAGGGCATCCACAATCACCTGCGGGAAATGCCACTGACGCACCAGCCAGGCACTGGCCTGGCTATAGCAGAAACCAAAGGCCTGGCGTTCCAGACGCTCGCGTTTGAGCTCCAGCGCCCCCACTTCGGCGTCAAGCGCCACCACCTGTGGCATCGCGGTGCGCATGGCCAGCGTGCCGACGGCGTGGACCAATCCGGCGGTAAACGCAGCCTGCTGATTCTGCCGCACCAGTCCCGCCAGAGATCGGGCCATTTTGGCGCAATCGCGGCTATAGGCCCAGAACTGCGCCATCGCCAAACCGGAAACCAGGCGAGGCGAGGTGAAGCCCGCAGCCGAGGTCACCATCGCCTGCACCTGACCGAGACGCAGCACCGCCAACGCCTCACTGACACCATGGACTTGGCCACTCAGGCTGAAAAAACCTGCATTGGCCGCCTGCAGCACCCGGGTGGTCAGCGCCGGATCAGTGCTGATAAATTGCACGACACGCCGCAAATCCGGTTGTGGACGCGCCAATTCGGCCAGCAACAGCGCCAACACGCGCGGTGCGCTGGGGATGACAAAACGAGGCGACAGGACTTCGGCAAGTTCCATGCTTACGATCCGAGTCCCTTCAATTTGGCAAATGCACTCGACATGGCTGTCGATTGTGGCGCAAGTCCACCCGCCCTGCCGACGCCGTGCGCACGATCGGCATGACGTTGCGCGGCCGATGCCCCCTGAAAGTGGTTTTCGCCCACACGATCGGGCCGGCTGGACGAGCCGAGCCTCATGGTCAGCGCGATGCGCTTGCGTGCCGCATCGACCTCAAGCACCTGTACTTTGACGATATCGCCGGTCTTGACCACTTCACGCGCATCGCTGACAAACTTGTGTGCCAACTGGCTGACGTGGATCAGGCCATCCTGGTGCACGCCCAGATCGACAAAGGCACCAAACGCCGCCACATTGCTGACTGTCCCCTCCAGCACCATGCCCTGCTGCAGGTCACGGATGTCGTCCACGCCTTCATTGAATCGCGCCACCCGGAAATCGGGGCGCGGATCACGTCCCGGTTTTTCCAGTTCTCCCAGAATATCCCTGACCGTCATCACACCAAACTGTTCACTGACGTAGGTCTCGGGTCGAAGCGTTTTCAGCCAATCGGCGCGACCCATCAGTTCGGCCACCGATTTGCCTGTTTGGCTCATGATGGCCTGCACCACCGGGTAAGTCTCGGGGTGCACAGCCGTCATGTCGAGCGGATTGTCACCCCCGCGAATGCGCAGAAAACCGGCACATTGCTCAAAAGTCTTGGCACCCAGCCCGCTCACCTGGAGCAGTTGGGCACGGTTGGCAAACGCACCGTGGCACTCGCGCCAGCGCACCACCGAACGTGCCACCATGCCAGACATGCCTGACACCCGTGACAACAAGGGCACGCTGGCTGTGTTCAAGTCGACACCCACCGCATTCACACAGTCCTCAACCACAGCGTCCAGTGTTCTGGCCAGATCAGACTGATTGACATCGTGCTGGTACTGGCCGACACCAATCGATTTGGGGTCGATCTTGACCAGTTCGGCCAGCGGGTCTTGCAGCCGCCGGGCAATGCTGGCCGCACCGCGCAGACTGACATCCACCTCGGGCATTTCCTGGCTGGCGTACTCACTGGCCGAATACACCGACGCTCCAGCCTCGCTGACAACCACCTTTTCAATAGCTTTAAATCCTTTGCTGCTATGCGCTTCAGGGTGATTTGACATCAACTTAATGAGATCAGCGGCGAGCCGGTCGGTGTCGCGGCTCCCGGTACCGTTGCCTATGGCAATCAACGTCACACCATGGCGCTGGCACAGTTGCCGCATTTGTTGCAGCGCACCATCCCAATCCCGGCGGGGCTCGTACGGGTACACCGTTGTCGTCTCGACCAGCTTGCCGGTGGCATCCACCACCGCCACTTTGACGCCGGTGCGGATGCCAGGGTCCAGCCCCAGCACCACCCTGGGACCGGCGGGGGCTGCCAGCAACAGGTCACGCAGGTTGTCGGCAAACACCTTCACCGCTACCGCCTCGGCAGCTTCACGCAAACGGGTGAACAAGTCACGCTCGGTCGACAGGCTCAGCTTGACGCGCCAGGTCCAGGCCACACATCTGCGGATCAGTTCGTCGCCAGCCCGACCCTGATGCTGCCAACCTAAATGCAGCGCAATGCGCCCTTCAGCCAGCGATACCGTGGGTTGCACTTTCTTGGGTCCAGTGCCTGCATCCTGTGATTCTTGCGATGAAGTCGAATTTGTCGTCAACGGTCGGGGGGCCATGGTGGTCGATACGGGCTCCGGCAACACCAGGCGCGCCTCCAGTATCTCCAGCCCACGGCCGCGAAAGACCGCCAGCGCCCGATGGGAGGGTACACGACCTATGGGCTCCTCATAGTCAAAATAGTCTCGAAACTTGGCAACCTCAGGCTGGTTCGGATCCCTCCCTTCCATCAGCCGGCTCCTGAAGAGGCCGTCCGTCCACAGCCACTGGCGCATCTCTCTCAGCAGTGAGGCGTCTTCGGCCCAGCGCTCACTCAGGATATCGCGCACCCCGTCCAGTACTGCTAGCACTGTGGTGAAGTCGTCACCTGCTTGAGTCTTGTCGAGCTTGACAAACGCCCGCGCAGTCACCGCCGGATCCTGCGCTGGATCCGCCAGCAGGGCATCGGCCAGTGGTTCAAGACCCGCCTCACGCGCAATCTGCCCTTTGGTGCGCCGTTTTGTTTTGAACGGCAGGTACAGGTCTTCCAGTTCCTGCTTGGTCGATGCGGCCAGCAAAGCCGCCAGCAGAGCAGGGTTCATCTTGCCCTGCTCTTCAATACTCCTGATGACACTGGTCTGGCGGTCCCGCAGTTCTCGCAGATAAGCCAGTCGCGCTTCAAGCCCACGCAACTGGATATCGTCAAGCCCGCCAGTGGCTTCTTTGCGGTAACGTGCGATGAATGGCACCGTGGCCCCACCATCCAGGAGTTCGACCGCGACGGCAACCTGCCTGGCATGGACCGAGAGTTCGTGTGCAATTTGTTCGATGATTTTGAGCATGGATCAGCAACAGACCAGCCGCAAGGCCGGTGCTTGAAAAAGCAAAGCCGCCGAGTGTGCCACAGGCGACAGGGAGCGCAGTGCTGATTCTGGCGTCCTTGACGGACCCGTCAAACGCGTCAATACTCGCCGTCGATTCTTGTGATATTGATAGCACATTTCTTATATACAGCATGAAAACTCCTACATAGGGCGTACTTGTTTTTGCTATGTTTTTTAAAAAAAAGAGTCCTTGATGCGTTGCTTTGCTGTTATATTGAGAAAGTTGGAGCCTATGTGCCGGAACACCGCTGCACGTGGCAATAAGGAACGTCATCAAAGAAGCCAGATCAGAGCCGCTTGTGAATTCACTTCAACCTGAAGACATTCGAAACCGTTTGCTGGTGGCGCGGTTGCCTGCCATGCCGCAGGTGCTGCTCAAGCTGATGGAGTTGTGCCAGGCTGACGAGGCCGGTATGGCCGAACTGGCAGCGCTGATCAGTGGTGATGCAGCCCTGACTGACCGCATCATGCGGGTCGCCAATAGCGCTGCCTATCACCGCAGTGGCCGCAAGGTTGACCTGCTGCAAGCCCTCAATGTACTGGGTGCCGATTTGGTGAAGACGCTGGTGATCAGCGAGTCGGTTTTCCAGACGTTCAACGGTTTCAGCCACGCCGCCAGCGCAGACCTGCGCAGCTTTTGGAAACACTCACTCACCGCAGCGATGGTGGCCCGCGACGCCGCCAAGGCAATCAAGTACGCTCAGCTCGAAGAGGCCTATCTGGCGGGTCTACTGCATGACGTTGGACGACTGGCCCTGCTGGCGGCTGCGCCAGAGATGTACCACTTCAACTTCCACACACCGGATGGTGACAATCTTTGTACTTTGGAACAACGAACACTGCAGATATCCCATGCCGAGGCCGGTGCCTGGCTGATCGAGCGTTGGCAAATGGACTCTTTCATCGCCGATGCCGTGCTGTATCACCATGAAAGTGCGGCACGTCTGGAATCGGCTCACCCACTAATCCGGCTGGTGCAGATCGCGCATGTGCTGAGTGACCAGCCCGCCGGTGTACCGCTGGCACCAGGTCTGGGTGTTTTGTGCAATCTTCCTGATGCGCAGATCCAGGCCATCTACGACCGCGCCGAGTCCCTGGTCATGACCACAGCGGAGCAAATGGGGATTGACCTGAGAGGTGTCGAAGTACTGGCTTCACCGACGGCGGTTCCACCACCCCTCCCAAGTCTCGGTGGGGCACAGCAACGCTTGAATGAAGAGATTCGCAACCGCAGCTTGATGGCCGAACTGGCGCAATTGCTGGCGCGCCAAAAGGGCGACGCCCAAATGCTGGAATGCATACGACAGCAAGCCGGTGTACTGCTCGACCTGAATGACGCCGTGGTTTTTCTGATACACGGTGGTGGCAAGTCCTTGATCGGTGTGGCCGCAGGGCAACAGCGACAGCGACTGATCGACTTCACACTGGCACTGGGTGGCGGCGGCATGGCGGAGGCCGTACTACAGCGCAAACCGGTGGTACTGCAAAAGCAGCGTGGTGCCCTGAGCCTGGTCGAAGACCAGTTGCTGCGCGCCTTCGGCTCGGACAGCCTGATGTGTATCCCTTTGCTGGCAGGTAACCGTTGTCTGGGTATGCTGGTGGCGGGGATCGAGGGCTGGCGCGAGCCCGAACTCAAACGCCAGGAAAAGTATCTGCTCTCCTTTGGCAATCAGGCCGGCCAGGCCATGGACATGGCGGCGCGCGAGCGTGGCGAGTTGGACCGCCGCATCGGCCGGTTGCGCGAGGAGCATTTGCAAAACTCGCGCAAGGTAGCACACGAAGCCAATAACCCGCTGACCATCATCAAAAGCTACCTCGGCGTAGTGGACGAAAAACTGGCACGCCAGGAACCGGTGACGGGTGAGTTGACGATCCTCAACGAGGAAATTGATCGGGTGGGCACCATCATCAAGGAGTTTGCCGGTGTCACCGCCCCTGCGCCCAGCACCGCCGTCGACCTGAACCGCGTTGTCAACGACATCGTGCGGCTGTTTCGGGAGAGCCGGTTTCTACCCGCTTCGGTGCAGATTGCCGCCCGTATCAATGAGCAGGGCTGCGAAATCAGCGGCAACGTCGACACCCTCAAGCAAATTCTTGTCAACTTGATCAAAAATGCGGTTGAAGCACTGCCCAAAGGGGGGCGCATCGAGGTCGTCAACCTGGGCAGAAAATCTCGAGATAACCAGGAGTTTTTTGAGTTGCACATCAAGGACAACGGTCCCGGGTTGCCCGACGAGGTGTTGGCCAGGCTGTTTTCGCCGGTGCGCAGCAGCAAGGCCGGCGAGAACCGCGGCCTGGGCTTGAGCATTGTGCATGGCCTGGTCAAAAAACTGGGCGGGCAGATCAGTTGTAACAGTTCACCCCTTGGCACCAGCTTCGAAATCCAGTTGCCCGTGCGGGCCAGCGCCAGATGACCCCACTGGATCCATTGCACGACCTGGCACCGGAGGGACCCCGCAAGTCGGCGACGGCGCTGCCGCCTGTGCCGCCGCAACTGTTACTGGTCGACGATGAGCCGCGTATTCTGGGCAGCCTTTGTGAACTGCTGAAAAACCGCGGTTTCATTCTGACAACTGCGGCGACCGGCCATGAGGCCTTGCGCAAGCTCAGTCAGGAGCGGTTTGATCTGGTGATTCTTGACCTGCGTTTGCCAGACATCAGTGGCCATGAAATCATGGATTTCATGATTGCCCGTGAAATCGACGCCAACGTCATCGTGACCAGCGGCGACGCCGGGATCGACGCGGCCATCGGCGCGCTCAAACGTGGTGCCTACGACTACCTGCGTAAGCCCTATTCGCGCGAAGAACTGCTCAAGGCGGTCCACAACGCCCTGCAACAGCGTCGCCTGGAATCCGAAAACCGGCAATTCGCCGCCCAGCTGGAGTTTTCCGAACGACATTACCGCTATCTGGTTGACAGCTCACCCGACATCATTTTCACGCTCAGTGCCAACGGCCAGATCACGTTTGTCAACCACCGGGTCGAACCGCTGCTTGGCTTCAAAAGCCGGGACCTGATGGGCCGTCATTACAGTGAGCTGGTGCATGAATCAGACATGGAACGCGCCAACTTTGTTTTTGGCGACAACAAACGCGACCACCGCTGGTCACGAAATATAGAACTTCGTCTCAAATCCCACCATCTCGAGGATGAGCCGCGCAGCTTCATCGTCGAGCTGATGAGCATTTCTGCGCATGAGCGCCAGCGCACCAGTACCGTGCCTGTTGACAAGGCCGAATCGCGTGGTGTCTATGGCATCGCGCGCGACATCACCGACAGCAAGCGTGCCGATGAACTGATTGCTTACCAAGCGTATCACGACATTCTCACCAATCTGCCTAACCGCCTGTTGTTCAAGGATCGGCTCAATCTCGCGTTGTTGCAGGCAAAACGCAAGAAGGGCACGCTGGCGGTGCTGTTCGTCGATCTGGATCGCTTCAAGATGATCAACGACTCGCTGGGGCACCAGATTGGTGATGAATTGCTGCAACAAGCGGCCGCTCGGTTGCGGGCGTGTTTGCGCCAAAGCGATACCTTGTCACGTTTCGGCGGTGATGAGTTCACCGTCGGGCTGCCCGAACTTGAGCAAGCGGACGACGCCAGCCGTATGGCGCAGAAGCTATTGCAAAGCCTGCGTCAACCCTTTGTGCTGGGTGGCCACGCACTGCATATTTCTGCCAGTATCGGTGTGGCGGTGTTTCCGGGTGACGGCGACTGCATCGATGAACTGATCCGCAAGGCGGACCTGGCCATGCACAGCATCAAAGCCAAGGGACGCAACGGGCACGCCTTTTTTGACGCGCAGATGCAGGATGTCTCATCAGAGCGGATCACGCTGGAGCACGACTTGCATCTGGCCCTGAGCCATGGCGAGCTGGAGATGTACTACCAGCCGCAGGTCGATGTGGTTTCTGGCAAAGTCATCGGGGTTGAAGCGCTGATGCGCTGGAATCACCCTCGCCGCGGCTTTCTGGGGGCTGCGGCTTTTCTGCCGTTCGCCGAAGACAATGGCTTGATCATTCAGCTCAGCGACTGGATGCTGGAGGCGACCTGCCGGGATCTGCTGGCCTGGAACACCTTGGGGGGCGAGCCGATTTACCTGTCCATCAATCTGTCACCACAGTACCTTGAGCGTGGTGATTTTTTCGACAAACTCAAGAGCACACTCGACCGTTACCGGATTTCGGCCGGGCAAATCGAGGTTGAGGTGACTGAGAATATCTGTATCCGCAATCCGATCACCGCGATTGAGCAACTCAACAAACTCTGTCAGCTTGGCGTTCGGGTCGCCATTGACGACTTTGGTACCGGCTACTCCTCTTTGTCCTACCTGCACCGCTTTCCCATCCATGTTCTGAAAATCGACCGCTCTTTTGTAATTCCGATCGAGGACGACGGCCTGCAGTTCCCGGTGGTGTTGGCCATCATCTCGATCGCCAAAGGTTTGGGCCTGAAGCTGGTGGCTGAAGGCGTGGAAACCGAGGTACAAAAGCGCTATCTGGAACAGGCCGGATGCGCCACCTTTCAGGGCTATTACTTTCATCGTCCGATGTCACACACGGCGTTGATGGCCCTGCTGCAGACAGAAAAACGCGCCTGAGATCAGCCTGTACCCAGGCATGGCGGTAGCGCTCAGGCCGGGCGAAGCATCTCCAGATGCTCAATGCCATCTTCCAGATAAGGTTGGCCGGCGTCTTCAAAGCCATGTTGGGCATAAAAGTCCGCCAACTGCATCTGGGCACCGATGCGAATCGCTTGCGGACCCCACAACTGGCTGATCGCCGTGATCGCCTGGTCGATCAGCTGATGCCCCAAACCCGTGCCACGAACCGTCTGGCGTGTCAGCACCCGGCCGAAGCTGGCCTCAGGGAACTTGACCCCTGCAGCAAAGCAGCGTGCGTAGGCACGCAACTCTCCCTGTTGTACACCGAGCAGATGCATGGCTTGCGCGTCCGAGCCATCCATGTCATGAAAGATGCAATGCTGCTCCACCACAAACACTTCACTGCGCAGACGCAACACCTCGTACAGCTCAGACACCCGCAGATCCTCAAACGCCAGCAATCGCCAGACCAGCGCATCCGAGCTGCGTGCGCCGCTGCCAATGCTCCACAAATGAAAAGTCATATCGCTTGCTCCCATTGCGGGCTCCACTATACCCCGCATTGGTCCAGAAAATAGCTTCAATTGTTATAGCTATAAAGCCATACCAAATATGCGCTAAAGGTCGAAAATATCGAAGAGTTCAGTCCGTTGGCAGCTGCTGCAGGTCGTTGACGCTGCGCGGTCCGGTGGCGAGTCGTCGTACAAACTTGAAAGTACCGGTGGCATGGGCACAGGCCCGGCCAGAGGCGTCCCACACGGTGGCCTCGGTAAATGCCAAGGTGGCCGTACGGTGCATCAAATGACCTTTGGCAACCAATGGGCCACGCGCGGGCTGCATGAAGCTGGTCTTCATCTCGATGGTGACCATGCCCATGTCCTTTTGCACACTGCGCGCCGCGGTGGCCATGGCGATGTCGAGCAGTGTCATCAAGGCTCCCCCATGGGTCACGTTGAACGAATTCAGATGCTCCGGCCGCGCCGTGTAATGCACTTCGGAATGGCCGTCGTCAAACACTTCCAGCGTAAATCCCATGTGCCGCGTGAAGGGCACGACAACACCAAAATCCATGCCCATCATTGATCCATCAAAGTCAGGCGTGCTCAGGCCTGGGTTGGCTGTGTGGCCAGATCGACTTGCTGCATCGTCCCCACCTGACCGGTCTCATAGAGGAAAACGCCGGTACCCCGTACCAGCCCCAAGGTCTGGTTGGTCGCGGTGTTCAGCGAAAACGGGCTGGCAACCTGCCCCAAATGCAGCGCGCCGACGCCTGCCTGCGCCAGCGTACGCAAGCTGTCCTGCCCCTGAGCATTCTTCTGCCAGACCTGCAACTGGCGGTAAACCGCGTCGTTTTCGTCGATCCATTGGTTGCCGTCCAGATCGTATTGCGCCAGTTCGGCGAATCCGTCGCCACTGCGCGCACCGAAAAGTTCTGAGCCATCATTCACTTTGCCATCCTGATTCCGGTCCAACACCAGAAAACCGCTGCCACCGGTGACAAAGGGCATGCGCTCCGGCTGACCATCCACATCCAGGTCAAAGGCGAACTGCAGGTCTGCCAGTTGTGCACCATCGCCACTGAAGTTGATCACCAACGGGTCCTTCAACACCGCATCCCCGGCGCGCAGTGAGAAACGGCTTTCTTCGACATACGAGCGGCTCATCGCCAGTTGCAATGAGAAGTCGATGCGCTGCCCATCGGCGGTTTGCACGATGCCCTGGGCGTTGACGGTGGTGGTTTGCCTCTCTTCGATCATCTCATGGTGCTGCAACTCCATGCCCCAGCCGGCACCTCGCGCAGGCGCACGCTCCGAAGATGCGGCTGCCAGAGCCGGCGCGCTGACATGGTCTGGCTGCAGTTCCCGCGCATCGAACACCTGAACCACCCGACCCGTCATCGCTTGCACCATCTCGACCAACAGGCTCAGACGGGGGTCGTTCAGCACGGCGTCCGACGCTTGCCTCACCCCATCAACCGGAGCTGCCGCATCCTGCTGCAGGCGGCGCGCCGCCAGATGGGCGCGAGCCGCCCCCGAAAGTGACAAGTTGACTCCGCTGATCAGGCGTTGCGCATTCTGTCGGCCCTCAAAGTCCGGTCGTCGCTCGCCGACCCAGGCTCTCATCGTGGTTTCGGAGCTGCGAAGCTGGGCACTGAGGTGCTGGCTTTGCAGGGCGACGGTGGATTGGCTGATCTTCATGCATGGTTATTCGACCAAACTGACGCGGAATTCAGCCTCTTTTCAAGCTTTATTTTTGGTCGTTGCTGCCGAGCCCCATGGATCCGGTCAGGCAACCCCATGTGTCTTGAACCATGCCAATGCACGGGCAAAACCGTCCGCCGCCGGCTCCTTGCGGTAGCTGGGTCGGTAATCAGCATGGAAAGCGTGCGGTGCATCCTTGTAGACCACAAATTCCGAAGCTTTGGCCGCTGCATTGCCCTTGGCACCAGCCTCGGCCAGGGCGTCCTTCATCTGATTGACCGTGGTCAGCGGAATACCACCGTCCTGACCACCATAAAGACCCAGCACAGGTGCCTTCAGTTGCGCGGCCTGATCCAGCGGGTGTTTGGGTGTCAGAGCTGAGGCCGTGCCCACCAGCCTGCCATACCACGCCACGCCAGCTTTGACGTTCTTGCTGTGCTGGGCATATAGCCAGGTGATGCGTCCACCCCAGCAGAACCCGGTGATGCCGACTTTCTTGATGTTGCCACCGTTTTCACCGGCCCATTGGACGGCGGCATCCAGATCACCCATGACCTGTGCATCCGGCACCTTGGACACCACCTCGGCCATCAGCTTGGCCATTTCCGAATAGCTCGACGGGTCGCCCTGACGTGCGTACAACTCGGGCGCAATGGCCAGATAGCCGGCCTTGGCAAAGCGCCGGCAAGTATCGGCAATGTACTCATGGACGCCAAAAATTTCCTGGATCACCAATACCACCGGCAGATTTTTCTTGCCCTGCGGCATGGCAAAGAAAAACGGCACCGAGAAACCCGCCACGTCGTAAATTGCCTCACCCGTGCGCAGGCCGTCGGACGACGTCTTGATGGCGGTTTGCGCCATGATCGGCATGGCGGTCGCGGCATAACCCACACCCAGAGCCATTTTCAGCGCCGTGCGCCGACTGGCACCGGCTTCGGTGGACGTACCGGGCAACAGTGCGGAAAAATCCTGGGTCTGATCTTTGTTGAGCATGCGGGTCTCCTTTGATAAAAGTCAAGAGCTTAACGACAGGCGGTTCCCGACTAGTCCATGGGGATATGTGGGACGCATGAAATCCGCTATGCTCTGCGCCGCAGGCCATGCCAGCGGCGACCCCGACTGTGCAGACTGCAGGGTCCGACCTGGTGCCAGCCTACCCGTGCTGAAGACAGGCGGTGCTTGTTTTAAAGCAGGACACAAACCTGCCAGGAGACTTTTTCATGCCACAGCGTCAAACGCTTCATCTGCATGTGCCAGAACCCACTGGGCGGCCCGGGCACGACACCGACTTTTCCTATCTTCCCCTTTCTGCCGCCGGAGCCAAACGCCGTCCGCCGGTCGACGTGGCCGCCGCACAGACCAATGATCTGGCGTTTGCGCTGATCCGTGTGCTTGACGATCAGGGTCAGGCGCTGGGACCCTGGGCGCCCAAAGTGGATATGGCACTGTTACGACGAGGTCTGCGCGCCATGATGCTGACACGCGCCTTTGACGCGCGGATGCAAATTGCCCAAAGGCAGAAGAAAATGTCGTTTTACATGCAGTGTCTGGGCGAAGAGGCCATTGCCTGCGCACACGCGTTGGCCCTGAGTGATGGCGACATGTGTTTCCCCACCTACCGCCAGCAGGGTTTGTTGCTCACCCGTGAAGACAATCACATGGTCGACATGATCTGCCAGTTGTACAGCAACAGCCGCGACCCGATGAAGGGGCGCCAGTTGCCGGTCATGTATTCAAGCAAAAAACAGGGGTTTTTCTCTATTTCAGGCAATCTTGCCACCCAGGTCATCCAGGCCGTCGGGTGGGCGATGGCCAGTGCCATCCGGGGTGACACCAAAGTGGCGTCGAGCTGGATCGGTGATGGTGCCACGGCGGAAGCCGACTTTCATACCGGGCTGACCTTTGCCCATGTCTATCGCGCGCCGGTGATTCTGAATGTGGTCAACAACCAGTGGGCAATTTCAACCTTTCAGGCCATCGCGGGCGGTGAAGGCACCACCTTCGCGGCGCGTGGTGTCGGCAGTGGCATTGCCTCGCTTCGGGTCGATGGCAATGATTTTCTGGCCGTATATGCCGCCTCCCAATGGGCGCTGGAGCGTGCGCGTGGCAACTTTGGCCCCACCCTGATCGAGTGGGTCACCTACCGGGCGGGGCCACACTCCACCTCTGACGACCCCAGCAAATACCGCCCTGCCAACGATGTGGCGCGTTTTCCGCTGGGCGACCCGATTGCCCGGCTGAAGCAACATTTGCTGGCACTGGATGCCTGGAGCGAGGCCGAACACGAAGCCACACAAAAGGCGGTCGAGGCCGAGGTGTCTGCGGCGCAGAAGGAAGCCGAAAAGTATGGCACGCTGGCCGACGCGCACACCCCCGGTATCAGCAGCATGTTTGAAGATGTGTACAAGGACATGCCTGCACACCTGAAGCGGCAACAACAGGAACTCGGAGCCGGAGCATGAACCACCTTGTGAAAACCCCCATGACCATGATCCAGGCGCTGCGATCAGCGGTGGATGTGATGCTGGAGCGCGACCCCACGGTGGTGGTGTACGGCCAGGATGTCGGCTACTTTGGTGGCGTGTTCCGCTGCACCGAGGGGCTGCAAAAGAAGTATGGCAACCAGCGTGTGTTTGATGCGCCCATTTCCGAAGGCGGCATTGTCGGCACCGCCGTCGGCATGGGTGCCTATGGGCTGCGTCCGGTGGTCGAAATCCAGTTTGCCGACTATGTGTACCCGGCGACCGACCAGATCGTCTCGGAAGCGGCGCGGCTTCGCTACCGTTCGGCCGGCGACTTTACCGCGCCCATCACCATTCGTATGCCTTGCGGTGGCGGCATCTATGGCGGCCAGACCCACAGCCAGAGCCCGGAAGCGGTATTCACCCAGGTCTGTGGCCTGCGCACGGTGATGCCGTCCAACCCGTATGACGCCAAGGGTCTGCTGATCTCGGCCATTGAAAACGATGATCCGGTAATTTTTCTGGAGCCCAAGCGTTTGTACAACGGCCCGTTTGACGGTCACCATGAGCGCCCGGTGGTGCCTTGGTCCAAGCATCCAATGGGTGATGTACCGGAGGGGTACTACACCGTACCACTGGACAGTGCCGCTATTCCCCGCGCCGGCAGCGATGTGACTGTTCTGGCGTATGGCGCCATGGTCCATGTGGCGCAAGCCGCCGCCCTGGAGAGTGGCGTTGACGCTGAAGTGATCGACTTGCGCAGCCTGTGGCCACTCGATCTCGACACACTGGTGACGTCGGTCAAGAAGACCGGCCGTTGTGTCATCGTGCATGAAGCAACACGGACCAGTGGTTTTGGTGCCGAGCTTTCGGCACTGATCCAGGAGCACTGTTTCTACCACCTGGAAGCACCTATTGAGCGCGTCACCGGTTGGGACACTCCCTACCCCCATGCGCAGGAGTGGTCGTATTTCCCGGGACCGGCGCGCGTGGCGGCGGCGTTCCAACGCGTCATGGAGGCTTGAACCATGGGCATTCAAATTATCAAGATGCCAGATATTGGCGAAGGTATCGCCGAAGTGGAACTGGTGGCCTGGCGTGTGAACGTGGGCGACCGGGTGATGGAGGACCAGATCCTCGCCGATGTCATGACTGACAAGGCGACGGTCGAGATTCCATCCCACGTCAACGGCGTGGTGCTGGCGCTCGGTGGCGCTGTCGGACAGGTGATGGCGGTGGGCTCCGAGATCATTCACATTCAGACTGAAGCCGACGAAAGTCCGGCGGGTCCGGATACTGCTCCTGCTCCTGCTCCTGCTCCTGCTCCTGCTCCTGCTCCTGCTCAGGCTCTGGCTGCGATTGAGGTGGCCACGCCGATCACACCTGAGTTACCACCGCCAGCCCTGCAGATAACTGCCCGACCGACTTCCAGCACGCCTGCCGCACACGTGCTGGCCGCGCCGGCGGTGCGCCGACGTGCGCGCGACTTGGGCATCGACTTGGCCGCGCTTGCCGCAAACAACCCGGCGGCGCCTGTGACCCACGCGGACCTGGACGCACACCTGCAATCCTCGGGTCGTCGCCCGCTTGGATACAAACCTCTTCTGAGCAGCTCAGAAGGCGACGAACAGATTCCGGTGATTGGCCTGCGGCGCAAGATCGCGCAAAAGATGCAGGAGTCCAAACGCCACATCCCGCATTTCACTTACGTCGAAGAAATAGACGTCACCGAACTCGAAGCCTTTCGAACCGAGCTCAATACCGAGCATGGTGCAACACGCGGACGCCTCACATTGCTGCCCTTTCTGGTGCGTGCGATGGTACTGGCGGTGCGCCAGCACCCTGAAGTGAACGCCCGTTACGACGACGATGCGGCCATGGTGACCCGTTTCAAGGCCGTCCACCTGGGCCTGGCCACCCAGACTTCGGGCGGTTTGATGGTGCCGGTGATGCGCAACGCCGATGCGCTGGATCTGTGGGCCTGTGCCGCTGAGGTGCTGCGCCTGGCCGAAGCAGCCCGTAGCGGCAAAGCCGGCCGGGAAGAACTGAGCGGCTCAACCCTCACCCTGACCAGCCTCGGCGCCCTGGGCGGCATTGTCAGCACGCCGGTCATCAACCATCCCGAGGTGGCGATCGTCGGCATCAACCGCATGGTGGAGCGTCCCGTCGTTTTGGGGGGTGCCGTGGTGGTGCGCAAAATGATGAACCTGTCTTCGTCGTTTGATCACCGCGTGGTCGATGGCATGAACGCGGCCCTGTTCATCCAGCGCATACGCCGGCTGCTGGAACACCCGGCATTGCTGTTTGTACCCTGAACCGCATCGTTATCGAAAGTTCAGCACCACCATGGGTAGTGCCCTGACACCTGCCTGGCGGGACAAAAAGTCCCGCAGGGCGTCGACCACCTTGGCTTTACACAGCGCCCGCACAGCGTCCTCTCGGGCAACGGCCTGCCCTTGGGTTTGGGCGACCAAGCTGAATTTCTGGCTGATGTCGGCGAACAAGGCGCGCTCGTCTGTAACCACCCCAGCCTGCGACAACTCATGCGACGCCGACCGCACCAGAGGAGCCGATGTCAAAGTCGGCAGACCGGTCTTGAGGCTGATACCGTTACCCTCCTGGAGCAGCTCAAACCCTTCGGGTTTGAGGTCGATCGCCAGCACGAATTCAACCTGATACCTGCTCACCAGCAGGACCTCTGCCTTGATTCGTTCTTTGTCGGGTGTCAAACGCGACAGTTGCACCACTTCGCGCACCACGCTGACAGCAAGCGACTTGGCCTGGTCCGCCAAATGCTGTTTGGCCGGCACCAGGTAGTCAGCAAACTTGGTGTATCCCAGCAACTTTGCTTTCACCGATTCCAGGTCGGCGCTCGCCTTCAGAAGTTGATCGGCCGCCTTCTGCCGCTCTTCATATCGTTGAAACTGCATGAAGATGAATACCGCTGCAGCGCTGACCACGCAAGCTGCCAGCGCCAGAACCGTCATGTTTTCCACCGCAAAAACCTCCACATTGCCAAAACCCGATCCAAGCTTAACCCAAACACTTCGGGCGCCAGACCGTCAGAGCCTTCAATGCGCCTGGTCCCAATTGGCACCAAAACCCACCTCGGCCAACAGCGGCACCTTCAGATGTGCCACCCCGGCCATCAACCGTGGCACCTCGTGACGCACCCAGTCCAACTCAGCCTCGGGCACTTCGAACACCAGTTCGTCATGCACCTGCATGATCATGCGAGTGGCACGCCGCTCGGCGTCGATCACCTGCTGCACTTTCACCATGCTGAGCTTGATCAGGTCTGCGGCCGTCCCCTGCATCGGTGCGTTGATGGCGGCACGCTCGGCACCGGCGCGACGCGGGCCGTTGGGCGAATTGATCTCGGGCAGATAAAGTCGCCGCCCGAACACCGTCTCCACATAACCCTGCGCCTTGGCCAGGCTACGGGTGTGGTCCATGTAGTGTTTGACACCCGGATACCGTTCAAAGTACCGTGCGATGTAGTTTTTGGCCGCCGTATTGTCGATGTTCAAGGCCCGCGCCAGCCCGTACGCACTCATTCCGTAAATCAGACCAAAATTGATCACCTTGGCGTAGCGGCGCTGCTCGGTTGAGATCTGCGCTGTTTCCAGGCCAAAAATTTCGGCTGCGGTGGCGCGGTGCACGTCCATGCCATCATGGAAAGCCAACAGCAAAGCAGCGTCGCCGCTCAGATGCGCCATGATGCGCAGCTCAATCTGACTGTAGTCGGCACTGGCAATCAGGTGTCCCGCAGGCGCCACAAAGGCCTCGCGCACGCGCCGACCCTCAGGGGTGCGGATCGGGATGTTCTGCAGATTGGGGTCGTTGCTGGACAGTCGGCCCGTCACCGCCACCGCTTGCGCGTAGTGGGTGTGGACGCGCCCGCTGGCCGGCAGCGCCAGCGCGGCGAGTTTGTCGGTGTAAGTACCCTTGAGTTTGGCCAGACCCCGATGCTCCAGGATCTTGGCCGGCAAGGGGTAATCTTCGGCCAGTTTCTCCAGTACCTCTTCGTCCGTGCTGGGGGCACCGGTCGCCGTCTTTTTTACGACCGGCAACCCCAACTGGGTGAAAAAAATCTCGCCAATCTGCTTCGGACTGCTCAAATTGAAGGGCTGCCCAGCCAGCTCGTGCGCTTCCTTTTCCAGTTGCAAGATGCGTTGGCCCAGACTGTGACTTTGCGCCGCCAGGGTCGGCGCGTCGATCAGCACGCCATTGCGTTCGATACGGTAAAGCACTTCACTGCTGGCGATTTCAAGCTCATAGATGAAGCGCAACTTGGGGTCGTCGCGCAATCGCGGCCAGAGCACCCGATGAAGGTCCAAGGTCAAATCCGAGTCTTCACAGGCATACTGTACAGCGCGGGCCACGTCGACCTGATCAAAACAGATCTGGTTGACGCCCTTGCCACACAAGTCCTCAAAGCTGAGCCCGACGCGCCCGAGGTGGCGCAGCGCCAGACTCGCCAGCCCATGTGGCTTGTGGACTTCCAGCACATAGCTTTCCAACATGGTGTCGTGCACGTAGCCTTGCACCTCGATGCCATGGTTGGCGAACACATGACGGTCGTATTTGATATGTTGACCCAGCTTGGCACGGGTGGCATCTTCCAGCCAGGGACGCAGTTTGGCCAGCACTTCAAGCAACGGCAGTTGTTCCGGTGCATCAGGGTAGGCGTGAGCCAGCGGCACATACGCCGCCTCACCGGGCTGCACACTGAAACTGATGCCCACGATTTGCGCGCGCATCTCGTCGAGCGAAGTGGTTTCGGTATCGATGGCCACCAGATCGGCGGCCATGATGCGTGCCATCCAGTCATCAAAACGGTCCCAGCTCAGGAGGGTGTCATAGCGGAGCGACGTGGCGGGCGGGCCAGACAGTGCGGCACCGGCTGTCGCAACCGGGTCCGGCAGGTCAAACAGGTCACGCTCCCTGGCGGCCTGCGGCACGACTGCTGCTTGTGCGCTGGGCAGCGTCGCGGGCGTTACGTCGCCCGGCTGGATTGCTGCGGTTGCCGCCAGTGCCCGCGCCAGGCCCTTGAACCCGTTTCTCTCATAAAAACCAGCCAAAGCGCTTGTATCCATTGCTCCAACAGCTATATCTGACATAGCAGGAAGACGTGGAAGCCAGTCGCTCAGATCACAGTCGGTCTTGATGGTGACCAGGGAACGACCGGTGGGCAGCCAGTCCAGCGTCTGGCGCAAGCTATCACCCACCGCGCCCTTGACACTACCCGCCTGAGCGACCAGCGCTTCCAGCGAACCAAACTCGTTCAACCACTTGGCGGCGGTCTTGGGCCCCACCTTGGGCACACCAGGCACGTTGTCGACCGTGTCCCCGACCAGCGTCTGGTAGTCACGCATCAAGTGTGGGGGCACGCCAAACTCGGCGGTCACCCCGGCCACGTCACGCCGTTTGCCGTTCATGGTGTCAATGATGGTAATGTGCGCGTTGACCAGTTGTGCCAGGTCTTTGTCGCCACTGCTGATGATCACCTCCATCCCCCGCTGGGCACCCAGAGCGGCCAGTGTGCCAATCACGTCGTCGGCTTCCACGCCGGGCACATTGAGCACCTTCCAGCCCATCAGCCGCACCACCTCATGAATGGGCTCGATCTGACTGCGCAAATCATCGGGCATGGGCGCACGGTTGGCTTTGTAGTCCGGGTAGATCAGATCACGAAACGTGGGTCCCTTGGCGTCAAACACACAGGCGGCAAACTGCGCCGGCACCTCCTTGCGCAGACTTTGCAGCATGTTGATCATGCCGCGTATGGCACCTGTCGGTGCACTGCCGGGGTCACCTGGCACCACCCGCAAATCCGGCATGGCGTGAAAGGCGCGATACAAATAGCTGGAGCCGTCAACCAGCAGCAGAGTGGGTTTGGGGGCATTGTTCATCATGGCATTTTGCCTGTGCTATGGCAGCGTGCGGATGTTTCTCTACAATCTGACGATGCAATTCTGCCTCCTGTCCGCTACACACCTTGCAGGCTTTTCGGTCGCACCCGCGCCCGGGATTGACTCGGCCCTGGCCGCTGCGGCTGCACGTTGATCCATGGCGGTGTATACCGAGGTCTCGGAAAGAGAGGCGCGCGCACTGGTGCGTTCGCTCAATCTGGGCGAGCTCAGCAGCCTACAGGCCTGCACCGGCGGCATCGAAAACACCAATTATTTTGTCAGCACCCAACAGGACGGACAGACACATGAATATGTCCTGACCTTGTTTGAACGGCTGAGCGCCCAGCAGCTGCCGTTCTACCTGCAGCTGATGAAACATCTGGCCGAACGCGGTATCGCCGTGCCCGAGCCCCGGCCCAATGCCAAAGGCAATCTGGTGTTGGAAGTCAAAGGCAAACCGGCGGCGGTCGTCAATCGACTGCGCGGGCACAGTGTGCAACAGCCGCGCGCCGCACATTGTGCCCAGGTGGGTGCGGCGCTGGCGCATATGCATCTGGCGGCGCTTGACTTTGCGCCACAACAACCCCATCTGCGAGGTCTGTCATGGTGGAACGAAACCGTGCCGATCGTTTTGCCGTATCTGGACGCCGACCAGGCCTCGCTGATCCGGTCCGAGCTGGCGTTGCAGAATCATGTGGCGGCATCCAGCCGGTACACCGCACTGCCACGCGGCGTGATTCACGCGGATCTGTTCCTGGACAATGTGTTGTTCACCGGGATGGATGACGCGCCAACTCTGGGCGGTTTCTTCGATTTCTATTTTGCCGGAGTCGACACCTGGCTGTTTGATCTGTGCGTTTGCCTGAATATTTGGTGTATTGACCCCATAGCCCATTGCCATCAATCCATGTTAGCTAATCATTTTATAGCATCTTATGCCGCTGTCAGACCCCTTCAGCCAGCCGAGCGCGCTTTGCTGCCCGTCATACTGCGGGCTGCGGCGCTGCGCTTCTGGATCTCGCGACTATGGGACTTTCACCTGCCGCGCCAGGCCAGTGTGCTGGCGGCGCACGACCCCACCCATTTTGAACAAGTGCTGCGAATGCGGAGCACAGCACCGATGGATTACAACGCGCTGATGGGGCAGCCATGAAGCTGCAGCTCGTTCCGGCGCGCCAGGGTGCCACATGGGTCAAACTTGGCGTACGCACCTTTTTCAAGCAGCCCCTGGCGCTGGCCGGGCTGTTTTTTATGTTCATGGCGCTGATGTCGGTGGCGGGCATGCTGCCAATCGTCGGCCTGCCCATCGCCATGACGCTGCTGCCCGCCTGCACCCTGGGACTGATGGCAGCCTCCCGCGAGGCGACGCAGGGGCGGTTTCCGATGCCATGGGTGTTGCTCACCGCCTTTCGCTCGGGCGCTCCGATCCTGCGCGCCATGCTAACCCTGGGCGCCTGGTATGCGCTGGGTTTTGTGGCGGTAATGGGGTTGTCGTACCTGGTGGATGGCGGTGGATTTGCCAGCATGTACCTGGCTGGGCAGGCGCCAACCAGTGAAATGCTGGGTTCGGGCGAGTTCCAGGCCGCCATGTGGGTGTTTATCAGTCTGCATTTGCCGCTGTCTCTGTTGTTCTGGCACGCACCGGCACTGGTATTCTGGCAAACGTTGTCGCCAGCAAAAAGTATGTTCTTCAGCATTGTGGCGTGTCTGCGCAACTTTTGGGCCTACACCATCTTTGCAGCCCTCTGGATGAGCATCATGGTCATCACCGTGCTGCTGGTCACCGCGCTGTCCAGCCTGCTCGGCAGTCCGGGTCTGGCGGCGTCGCTGCTGTTGCCCGCCCTGCTGCTGGTGGCATCGATGTTCTTTTGCTCGCTGTTTTTCACATACCGCGACAGTTTTGAATCCGACACCGACGACGACTCAACAGCTCTCAAATGAGCGAATTTGTGTTGCCAATCCCGCGACGTCCACTTGGTATGTAGCGAAAAAACCAGCCAAAGCCCGGTATTGAACTTGTTATGAACGCGCAGAACCGTTGATAATGAGAGCATCGGTGGCTCTGAGGGCAGCCGTTTCAGACTTCTCAACCATGTACAAGGGGGCTATCTTGATTCCCAGATCCATGCGGATGTTGCTACTCGGCGTCAGTGCCGCGCTGCTGTCGGCCTGCGCCACTTCTCCAATACCTGTATCAGAAAATTTCCCACTCACGGTTCAACCCAAGGTGCGCTCGGCAGGTCACTGGAACCTGTTGTCGCGTGATGTGGTGGCCCAAACGCTTGATACCTTGAGCAAAGTAGGGACCACCTCTCATCTTTATGTCGCTTTGCCACCCAACGCAAGCGAGTTCGACCGTGCGTTTCGCGAGTTTCTGATCACTGAACTGGTCAAGTCCGGCCGCATCGTCATGCAAAAGCCAGACAACGCCATCGAAGTCAGTTACCAGACCCAGGTGGTTCGGCACCAGAGTTATCGGCAGCACTTTGTGCCAGGCGGCTTTACCATGCTGACCGCGGGTTTGTATGCGATGTATGGCCTGCGCCTTGAGCACGTGGACGCCAAACTGGTGGGTGGTTTGGGGCTGGCAGCCGTGGCTGACACCGTGGCGAGCATCAATTCAGGCGGGCCGACCCACACCGAGCTGATTCTGACCACGACCGTGGCCACCGGCGGGCGCTACCTGACGCGCAAAACCGACATTTATTACGTTGAGGAAGAGGACGTCACCCTGTTTGCGGCCCTGCAACCGGTGAAAACACCCCGTCTCGTCAAGGTGGTAGGCCCATGAAGTCAAAGATCATTCTCAGCGCCATCGCATTGGCTTTGCTGGGTGCTTGCAGCAGCACCACCGTGCAGCGCACCGAAACCACTTACGAAGAAGCTGCGGCGAACAAGTTTGTGGTCGCCAACCGTGATGCCATCAACCGGCTGGTCGCCGGTTTTGATCTGGCACCGCTGGGCGACACGCCAGTGCTGGTAGCCACCATTGTCAACGTCAACGATATGCGCCGTTCGGCGCCGCTTGGGCGCACCCTGTCGGAGCAATACGCCACCCACATGGTCAACGCCGGCTTCAATGTCAAGGAAATGAAGCTGCGCGGTGACGTCTTTGTCAAAGAAGAAACCGGCGAGTTGCTGTTGTCGCGCGAGATCAAGGAAATTGCCCAGAGCCACCATGCCAGCTACGTGCTGGTGGGTACTTATTCAGTTGCCGCCAATGTGACTTACGTCAGTTTGAAGTTTGTGCGAACCGAGGACAGCCGCATCGTGCGCGGCTACGACTATGCCTTGCCTAACGACAAGGACATCAATAAACTGCTGCAGGTGATGCAGGTCAAATAACACCACCCGACTCGGCGCCAGTCAAATAGCCTGATCGCGTTGAGCGCTGTCAGGCTTTTTTTTCGGCCCATGCAAATTGCACAACCACTTCATCATCGTCATCAGTCCATTCGAATCAAATCAAATCACATTTTTCTGGCATCATTTGCTGTTTTTGGAAGCGTTCCACGCTTATTTCATATGGCCTGTCGCCAATAATCTTCATTGACCATGAATGCCGCCTCCTCCCCTTTCTGGCAACAGTTCAACGGCAATTTCAAGGGCATGTTGCGTTGGTCCCAACTTGATGACCTTTGGCGGCAGTTGCGGGCGCAGCCACATGGCTGGTTTGTGACCCAGTTGGGGCAAGAACGGCCTGAGGCGCCCTTGGACGAAGCCGGTTTATTGCGATTCATCGACGAAGCAGACGCGCTGCTGCGTCGCGAACATCAGCACGATTACTGCGGAATCGTGTTTGCCGATGCGCCAGCACAACCGCAGTTCATCAAGATATTTGACCCGCACAATCTGGGGTCGTCTTGCAGCCACAGCAATACACCGATCTTGCCACTGTGGGTGTTGTCACGCACGCCACCAGAACGTCTTGACCCACCAACGCCCCAACCCAGTTCGCGCAGCAACTGGTGGACCCGATTGTTTGACCAACGCTCCTGAGCGCCGTCGTCGAATCTGCTCCGCCACCTGTGACCTGACAACATCAGTCGATGGCAGAACCAAAAGCAGGCGTGGCAGTTGCAGTCAGCGCGCCGGCCAAGCTCGCGATAAACCCAGTCACCCGGCAACAAAGCGTTGAACATCAAGCGGCATACTTGATCCTTGCTTCCTGAAAATAGGCCTGGGCTTTCGATCGTACTATGATGGCTCTTAATGCAACCACAGAGAACAACAGGGATGAAATTCGCCAATAGGCCTGGCGCGATCGTAGCCATATCTGGCGCGGGCTTGCTTTGGGCGTCAGTTCGCTGGCGCGCGTTTTATGCCCCGACTCTGTTTGTTGTCGCTGCCTGCCTCGTCGCCCTGCTCTTCATTTTGTTCGCGGTCTGGCTGCGTAACCGTCGGCGGCGCCAACTCATGGATATGCGCGACTCTGCGCTTTGGTAGCAGATGTGATTCAAGTGCTACCAAAACCCCAACAGTATTCAAGAGAGCAAGATGAACATCCGAATTGAAATGTCCGCCCCAAGTGGTGACGAACTCAAATCAGTGCGCGTCAAGGCAGGTTTGAGCCAGGTCGAAGCGGCGACATTGATGGGTTACCCGGTACAGTCAGGAAGTCGAGGTGGTCAACAATCGCGCACTTGGCAAGCGCTTGAAAGCACAACGGATCCGCGCACTATGCCTGGACCCGTCTTTGCCATGTTCCAGTTGCTTACGGGTAGTCATCCAAGATTTTCATTGCGCATCAAAGAACCATCCAGCGATTGACGTCATGGGCCTTAAGGCACTGACTTTCTGGGATCCGCTCCACACTTCGGATCGAGAAATGGCTTGGCTGGCGTTGACGGTATCGCGGTACTCATGACTTGGACAATCCGGCGAGTTCATACTTGAGAAGTGATTCAGTGGTGTTCTATTTGACGGTCGGGGCACCGTGCCAGCGCTTGAGAATCTTTTGTCGTGCCGATGGCTGCATATTGATCTTGCTCAGGTCACCCTCGTAGTGCTTTACAACCCTGTGGTCCATCAAGGCAAACCACAGGCGTGGAAAGTAGGCTGCCGTGACCATCGTGGCATAGCCTGCTGGCAGTTGAGGTGCCGCATCAAAGTGCCGCAGGGCTTGGTAGCGCCGCGCGGGGTGGGCGTGATGATCAGAATGCCGTTGCAAGTGGTACAACAGAATGTTGCCGACAACGTGATTGCTGTTCCAGGAGTGCTCGGGCTCGCATCGCACGTACCGGTTGGATGCGTCTTTTTCACGCAGTAACCCGTAATGCTCAACGTAGTTCACCACCTCCAGCATGGATGCCCCGTACAGCGCCTGCAGCACCAGAAACGTCAATACCGGCCAACCCAACCACACCACCAAAGCAACGAAAAAGACAAGGGTTAGAGCCCAGGCCTGAAGGTTGTCGTTGGCAATGCTCCATACGCTTTGCCCCTTTCTATTCAGCCGATCACGTTCAATTTCCCAGGCGGAGCGCAGACTGCCCACAACCGTACGCGGCAGGAACGACCAAAAGCTCTCACCCATGCGAGCACTTGCCGGGTCTTCTGGCGTGGCAACCCGCTTATGGTGGCCCCGGTTGTGTTCAACATAGAAGTGTCCGTACATGGTTGGCGCCAAGGCGAGCTTTGCCAACCAGCGGTCGAGTGTTTCCTTCTTGTGCCCCAGCTCATGAGCCGTGGCAATGCCGATGCCGTTAAATGAACCCACTGTCAACACCAATCCAGCAAATGCATACCACGACAAGGGCTGAGTTGCCGCGAGCCATGCCCCAAACACTGTTCCCGCCATCTGGAATGGCACATAGGCCCAGACCAGCGCTCGGTAGAAAACATCCTGTTCAAGCTGTGCCACCGCAGACTCCGGTGGGTTGCTAAAGTCTTCCCCCAATAGCAGGTCCAGCAAGGGGATGACCAAGTGGATGAATGCAGGGGCGAACAGAAGACACCACCATTGACCGCTCCATGCAAAGCCAAGCAATGACCCGGTAAAGGTCACCGGTATGGCTGGACTGAGAAGCCATAGCCAGCGCTTGTCACGCCAATCTTTCGTGGGTTGTATCGTCAGGGTGCTCATCGGTTGACTCCTGAAAGCTGGACCGGATCGTCCGGATGAATTGGGCTTAACAATCACGCTTGTATCCAACGAAGTGGCACGACACCCAAGGCCTTTGGCGCAGTGGCATGGCTTTGTCGACAAGAAAGACACCCACTCACACGTCAAAGTTTTTTGTTATGGTCGATGCCGACAGTGAACACCGCCAGATCTGTGCGTGTTCTCGGGCGACCGGCCTCTCCTGGGTTCATTATGGCTCTATCAAGCGGGATCAAGTCTGGCGCAATCAGAGATCTGGTTGGCCAACTGCGGTTGCCCAGGGGTGGCTCATCAAACAATGCACCCGTGTTGATAAAAGGGAATCAAAAGTTTGTGGCAACCCAATCCTGGGATGCTGGCAAAAAACGCTTTATGCCACCAATCGAGCATGCAGCATTTACGGCAGGCTTATTGGATCGTTTCAGCGGTCACATCAACTGACGAGGGAACGACAGGAACTGAGCACTGGAGCCTGACTTTGAACTTCCGAAACATACCAGTTGCGCTCGGACAAATTGCCGAAGTACTTCAGCCAAATCGGCCATTCGGGACGGCAACAGAAGGTCAGCATGTTACGTTGATTTCGATGATCGCGTCAGCGCCATCGACCAGTAGCTCGGTTCATGGGTGGCGGTTTTCGGGCCACAGAACAATCTCAACGCTGGCATCAGTCGAAACGGCAGACCCGCTGTGCCCTATCGCCAGCCCTGAGTTCAGCAGAGCCGCAATCGCCAGCAGAACCAGCAGTGCAACGACAACGGCATAAGCCTGGTAGCTGGCATCAGTGGGCAGTACAGGCACGACGGACGGCCAGAAGTTGACCGCCGTATGCAGCAGCAGTGCTCCCACCACGCTACCGGCGGTGCGATTGAGCAGCCACGCGAAAACGACCGACAGGGCCACGACGCTCAGCAAGAAGAGGACTGGCGGAACGTGGGCTTGCGCCGTGCCTGCGATCAAGAACAGCGGCAAGTGCCACAGTCCCCACACCAGTCCCAGATAGAGGCCAGCACGCCGCCATCCGAAGCGAACTTGCAGAATAGGCAGTGCAAAGCCGCGCCAGCCAAACTCTTCGCCCATGGGTCCACCCAGCAGCAAAATCAGTGGCAGATTCACGACTGTCATCAGCAGGTGTCCGGATGCGGGCGAGGTGGCGATGCTGCCACCCAATGCGATGTGCAGACCCGCCGCCATGAGCATAACTGCCAGCGGCAGAAGAAAAGCAAGAATCCACCATCCCCAACCGATGCGCCACCTCAGGCATCGCGACAACCAGGCACGCAGGCAACCCGCCTTGCGGTTGCTCGCCACCACAGCGATCGCGGCCAGGCTTGGCCCGAAGCTGCCGGCAAACATCAGGAGCGTCGCCAGCCCGGGCAGTTGAGGTTTGATGGCGGACGACAGCGCCCAGCAAGCCCAGGACCAAGCGAACGTCAGAACAAAGTAGCCGAACAGCGGCGCGCGCTGAAGCCACGCCCGGGGCGTCATGACAGGAACTCGTAGCCGAGCTTCTTGATGTGCCCGACGAAGTAGACCTTGCGGCCATCGGGCCGGACCCAAGCCGCTTCACCGGTCATTGGAATCAGCATGCCGCCTTGCTGCTGGTAGTCCGACAAACGGCAGTCCCATGGGAACATCACCATGACTCCATCCTTGCCCACACCGGCGCCCCGCGAATCGGCCCGCACCGAGGTGATCAAGCCCGCGTCGTTGAACCGGAACAACAAGGTCAAATTGATCGGGCCATCAACGATGGTGGCGTTGGCGCAAGCGTCGTCCACAGCCTCCCAGCGCACGCCATGGCTGGGCAGCAAAGCGGTGGGATACCAAGGGCTTTCGGCAAAGTAGCGCATGAACTCGCCTCGAGCGATCTCACCTTCCCCGTAAGAGTCGGCCACGGTGAACAGCCCGAACAACTTTGCGATCAACCTACCGTGGCCAGCGATGTAGCTGTCCTCCACATGTGCGGGCACACCAGGAAACATTTCCACCCGGGCATCCCACAGAAAGCCTGGCTTGCGGGTGACGACCCGCTGCCGCGAGGTGAACGGCTTCCATTGCTCGGTAGTGGCCGACAGGTTCATGGTGCCTGTCATCTCGATGGTTGCCGCAGAAATGATCGGCTGTCCGTCTGCCAGCACTGCACGAAAGTAGCGTTGCACCGGTGCGGGCAGGCCCTCGAGTTCATGTGCATCAAAGCGGGCGGGTGACGGTAGCCGGCACCTGGCCTCAACGCTACCCGACTCGAGCAGACTGGTGTGGGTGCGAACAAGCGCCCCCCATCGGGCGGTACCGACTGCGCGCAATCCGATCAAACTGAAGACCAGCGCACCCAGCGCAATTCCCAGCCACAGCAGCCCTGTCATCAAGGCTTCCCTGGTTTGGGCCTATCAATCACACCCGCATGGCCTCAAAAGGCGGCCGCAACGAGCGCGGCAATACGGGGCAGTGACCGAATCGCACAACGAGATCGTGCTGCGGGTCGCTCAGGCCTAGCGCGACGGGAAGGCGCGCGTACTTGTCGTTCTCACCCCTCGCGCTCAGGAGCCAGCGAAACGCCAGATCACCTATCCACGGCAGGCGGCTCGGGTTACCTAACGACACGCTGGCCAGGGCAACCAAGAACCACTGCGCGGGCCAAACGGCCGAGTTGCCACCACGGAAAACACCGTAGGAATGTTCGACCACGAATCCAAGCACCATGATTGGTTAGCGTAGATGCCAAGGCAGCAGCAGTCGGTGCGCCATCCAACATAACGCAACTGACCAGCAACAAGCGACAGACTCTGGCGCCAACATCAGCGCTTGTCGCCAAGCTGCATCCAAAGGTAGGCAAACTCAAGCCCCATCCACAGGGCTCGCTGCTCATTGTCAGCCGCGCCCCCATGACCGCCCTCGGTGTTTTCGAAATACAGCACGTCGTGCCCCTGCTCTTGCATGCGCGCCACCATCTTTCTGGCGTGGGCTGGGTGAACCCTGTCGTCCATAGTGCTTGTGTCGAAGAACACGCGCGGGTATTTCACACCTGACTTCACATTTTGGTAGGGGCTGTAACGACTGATGTAGTCCCATTGCTCTGGGGTGTCCGGATTGCCGTACTCGGCCATCCAACTGTTGCCAGCCAGTAGCTGGTGATACCGTTTCATGTCAAGCAGAGGAACCTGGCACACCACGGCATTGAAGAGATCCGGGCGTTGCACGAATGTCGCCCCCACCAGCAGTCCGCCGTTGCTGCCGCCCATGATGCCCAAGTGCCTGGAGGACGTTATTTTGCGGTCGATCAGGTCTTGGGCCACTGCAACAAAGTCGTCAAAGCTGTTTTGCTTTTTCTCCAAGATGGCACTCTTATGCCATTCAGGTCCAAACTCACCACCGCCACGAATGTTGGCAACCACAAAGACACCACCTTTTGCAAGCCAGTTGCTGCCCCAGGAGCCGCTGTACCAGGGTTGCAGGCTGACTTCGAAGCCGCCATAGCCATAGAGCAGCGTTGGATTCGTCCCATCCGATTTCATGCCTCGGGGTGACACAACGAAATAGGGAATCGCCGTTCCATCTTGGCTCTTGGCAAATAGCTGCTGAACTGACATGCCAGTGGCGTCAAACCGTTGTGGCAACTGTTTGAGAACTTCACGGGTGTCGCTCCCGGCTTGTCCTTGCATCAAGGAGTCCGGCGTCAGGAAGTCTCGGTAGCTGATGATGTAGTCGTCGCCAAGTGGATCCTGGTCCAATGACGAGTCATACAGGGCATCAACACTGAGTTCACCGTTTTGTGGCAGCGTGACCACTCGACTGCTCCACTTGCCATCGATTGGACGCCATTCGAAGAGGCGGCTTTTGACGCTGTCCATCGTATTGACCAGAACAAAGTTCTTGGTAAAGCCAAACCCCGACAGGGAAGTGGTCGGCGTCGGCTCAAACAGGACGGCAAACTCCCGCTTTCCGGCCATATAGTCCGCAAATCGGGTCACCAACAGGGAACCCGCTTTGTACACGGTGCTGCCAATCTGCCAGTCACTGCGCAACTGGATCGCAGCCCACTGTTCGTGGCGCTCGAAGCTTGCATCGGTGGGTTTGTCTATTTTGACAACGTGGGCACCCTCCAGAAAGAAGGACTCCTCGTTGTAGAAATCAATGCCGCGTCCGACCATGACCCAACCATTTCCCTTTGCATGGCTGCTGGCAGCATAGGCGCGCACGTCGCCTTCGTGTGCCTCATAGACGGTGATTGCACTGTCCAATGGCGTCCCTCGCTTCCATTGTCTGATGATTCGCGGGTAGCCCGATTTCGTCATGCTGCCCACTCCGAAGTCAGTTCCGACCAGTAGCGTGTCGAGGTCTATCCAGGTTGTTTGTGATTTTGCTTGTGGCAGCGTAAACCCGTCGGCGACAAACTGTTTGGCGACCAAGTCAAATTCACGCACGACTTCGGCATCGGTGCCACCACGTGATAACGAGACCAGGCAACGCTGATAACGCGGTCCGAGGCAATCTGCGCCACCCCAAACCCAGCTTTCATTCTCGGCTTTGCCCAGTGCGTCAATGTCCAGCACCATCTCCCACCTGGGACTGGCGTTCTTGAAATCTGTCAATGTGGTTCTGCGCCATAAACCTCGTTGATTCTTCTCGTCGGTCCAGAAGTTGTAGACATGGTCACCCATGCGGCTGATGTAGGGAACCTTGTCTTTGCTGTTGAGTATTTCCAGCACTTTGGCGCGAGCAGGTTCGAACTCAGGTCGAGCTTTGAGTTCGGCAGTCGACGCTGTATTGCGCTGGGCCACCCATGCCAATGACTTTTCGCCAAGAACGTCTTCCAGCCAAAGGTGGGGGTCATTGTCAGGGGCGTTTGAGTGGACTTTCATGGCGGTCGACGTTGTCGAAGTGGTGGCAGGTGATATGGATACGGGCGCTGCTACGGTCGAACTGGATACCAATGGTGCGTTCGAACACGCAGCAAGCATCCACATGATGGCTGATGCCGCACAAAGCGATTGCCTGGAACTGGTTTTTCTGTGACTCATGGTCGCGCGAGCATAACTTGCATGCCACTGGGCACGATCGGGCACACGACACAGGCCGGAGCGGCAACAATGCGCATGCGATCAACCAAGACCTGGGGCTTCATCGTTGGTGAAGGATCCAATCCGTCGAAATGATCCAATCCTTGTTTCAAATCAAAGTCCCGTGAACATTCTCCTTTTTAGAATGACTCAAATGGAGGATTGCCGCGACATTAGCCCGATCAGGTAGTTTTCGATGAACTTGTCGACGCTTTGATATATGCCATGATGATCATGTGAGTCGCAGTTGGTGGTGCCCGGGCATTCAAAGTTTTTAACAATAGGAAGATTGGATGATGCTTGATTCGAAATAGGTCAAGCGAACTCGCAACAAATGGCACCCAAAGATCACCTCATTGAAGATCCTATTGCACAGCGGATTGTGACTGTGGGGTCGGCTCTTTTGTGCTTCGCAGGGTTTGCACTCGCAGTCGCACTATTGGGGGACCACTCCCTAACATCCCCACGGGTTTTTCTTCATATTTTTCTTGGAGCGGGCGGAGCCCTCGGACTGTGGTTTGCGATTCACCAGGAGTTCCGTAAGGCGGCTTTTCTGTTGATAGGAACCTATTGGATTGGCGTTGCATGTGTAACGGTGATCAATGGCGGATTGCGGGGCCCCAATTTGGTCAACTTTCCCCTTATCCTTGTGATTTCAAGTTGGGTACTGGGTGTACGTCCAACGATATCGCTGGCGATCCTTTCAGAAATATTCTTGGTCGGTCTTTTGATTGTTGATGACTTTGGATTCAAAACAGAAGCAGATTACTCCAACAAGCTCGCGTATTTCATATTTTTGACAGCCGTCATTTCAATGACGGCACTGGCGTCCGTTCTGGCTCGAAATGGTTACCTCAAAAAGGTGAAAGAGTACCAGGAGATTGTTTCAGAACTTGCTGACAGCGAAATCCAGCTCAAACAAAACCTGGCTCAACTTGAGAGTCTGGTGAAGATACGCACAACTGAACTTGCACTTGCAAAGGACAATCTTTGGGCAATGAACGAAGCCCAACTGATCGGGCGGGTTGGCACCTATGTAACCGATATCAAAACCGGTCACTGGCAGGGCTCGGAGGTGCTGGATGACATTTTTGGCATTGACGCTACTTTCGAAAGAACCATTCCCAACTGGAACGGCCTGATTGCGCCGGAGTTCCGACAAGAGTTGCTTGACTATTATTATGAAGTCATAGCCACCCAGGGCAATTTCCACAAGGAGTATCAAGTTGTACGTCCAGTCGATGGGAGAACCTGCTGGGTTGAGGCATTGGGAGAATTCTCGTTTGACGACTTGGGCAAGCCGGCGTTTTTGCGCGGCACGATTCTGGACATCAGTGACAGGAAAGCTGCGCAACTTGAGCTGCAAACCTACCAAAATCACCTAGAAGAATTGGTCCAGCAAAAGACACTTGAGATCCAACAACAGCAAGAACTGCTACGTGACCAAGAGCTTCGCTTTACCCTTGCTGTTGAAGGCGCCGACGAGGGTATTTGGGACCTGAACCTGATTACCCAGGAACTCTATCACTCGCCACGCATGACCACTATGCTGGGTTATACCCCAGATGAACTGCCACCGGCACGTGAAGTTTGGCAAACATTGACCCACCCCGACGACTATCCTCAATACCACCAGAAGCTACTGGCTCACATCGAAGATGCCGATGTGCCTTTTGAGACAGTCATTCGGCTACGTCACAAGGATGGTACCTGGCGCTGGATCTTGAGTCGTGGCCGCGCCACCCGTAACGTTAGTGGCCATGCCATACGAATCAGTGGCACCAATAGTGACATCACTGAGCGCATGCGTGTTGAGGAGCTTCTTCGTATCAGCGAAGAAAAGCACCGCATTCTGCTCGACGAATCCAGCGACCCAATATTTAGCTTTGAGCGAGGGGGCCGCTATACCTATGTGAATTCTGCATTTGCTATCGGGGTAGGCAAGACTCAGACAGAGATTGTCGGCAGAACCCTTTGGGATGTATTCCCCAAGGAGGATGCAGATAGGCGACACCACTTCTTGCAGAGTATTTTTCAAGATGGGAAAGAGGCGAACCTCAATGTCCGGCTTCCGTCGCCAACAGGCGATCGCTTTCTGATTACGACCGCAAAGCCAATCTTCAATGCTGATCGGCAAGTCATCTCGGTGATCTGTGTTTCGAAAGATGTGACTTCAATCGTTGAAGCAGAAGAAGCAGCACGGGCTGCAAACCTGACAAAGTCCGAGTTCCTGGCCAACATGAGCCACGAAATCCGCACGCCCATGAATGGCGTGATAGGAATGGTGGACATTCTTCAGCAAACCGCGCTCACATCCGAACAGCAGCGCATGCTCAGCACCATTGCCAACTCGTCGCAAACCCTGCTTGAAATCCTCAACGATATCCTCGACTATTCAAAGATCGAGGCTGGCAAACTGAGTGTTGAGCACATCCCCACACCCCTTAAAGAGGTGGCCGAAAGCGTGCTGCAACTGATGCACGGCACGGCCAATGCCAAAGACATCGCGCTGCAACTTACCCTTGCCCCCGGTTTGCCAATGGCCATCTATGCCGACCCAACGCGACTGCGCCAGGTGCTACTCAACCTGATTGGCAATGCCATTAAATTCACGCATGCCGAGGTTGACTCTACTGCCCAGGTAACGCTGACCCTAGAGACGGGCAGGCTCGCCGATGGTCACGCGGCGGTGCTTTTGCACGTGCGTGACTGCGGTATCGGAATGAGCGCCGAGGTGGTGGCCAAGCTGTTTGTTCCTTTTACTCAAGCAGATGCCAGCACTGCACGCCAGTTTGGCGGCACTGGCCTGGGCCTGTCAATCACCGACCGACTAGTGAGGCTGATGGGTGGTCAAATCACCGTGAAAAGCACCTTGGGTGAGGGCACTGAATTCACTGTTGCGCTACCCCTGCAGGAGGCGCCATTGACAGCCGTCGTGTCACAACCAGCCGACAGTCGTCTCAGATTGCGTGGCAACGCACCCACTTTCGATGAGGCCGCTGCCAGTGGGCAACTGATCCTATTGGCCGAAGACAACGAAACTAACCGGGATGTGTTGCGTGAACAACTGCGTTTGCTGGGTTATTGCGCTGACACTGCCGAAGATGGTCAAGTGGCATTGGAGAAATGGCGCAGTGGTCTCTATGCTTTGCTTTTGACCGACTGTCACATGCCGCACATGGATGGCTTCGCCTTGGCACGAGCGATCCGCACCGAAGAAATTCGGGGTTCGCGCCTTCCCATCATTGCCATCACCGCCAATGCGATGCAAGGTGAGGATCAACGTTGTCTGCAAGCCGGTATGGATGATTACCTGAGCAAGCCACTGCGTTTGCATGAACTCGCCCCGATGTTGGAGAAGTGGCTGCCGTTGCCGAGCAGGCCTGAAGAGCCTCAAATCGATCCTGAGTTGTCAGCGCAATCAATTACTGGCGACGTCGCGGCGATAGAAGCTGAAAGCACTTTTGAAAGCTGGAACTGCAACACTTTGAGTCAAATGGTCGGCGACAACCGCGAAATGCATGAGCGATTGCTGAAGAAGTTTCTGGCCAACGCCGAGAGGCAAGTGCCTGGCATTTGCGAAGCCCTCAGTGTCTGCGAATTCAAGAAGGCGGTTGCACTTGCCCATACCCTCAAGTCTGCTGCACGCAGCGTGGGCGCATTGGCGTTGGGTGAACTATGCCAACACATTGAAACAGCGGGAAACGCGGGTGATTCACCCGCTTGCGCGACGCTGGCAGCGGACTTGCCGGTGACATTTGCCGTGGCCATGCAGGCCATTCGTGAACATCTGGCACCCTAGCGAGCTCCTGTCAAGGGCACGCAGGCTAGTCAAGCCTTCATTGACGAACGTCGAAGGTCCAGAAGCGATAAAACCCTTGCCAGAATAGGCAAGAATCCATAGCGCGACTCAATGCTGAGCCACTTCCCGGCCCAGTGTTCGGCTCGAATGAATGGCCAGTATCAACCTTAAGCCAGCCGTCCATCCCGAAAATCGCTGATGGCCAGACGAATCTCATCTTCCGAGTTCATCACGAATGGGCCGTACTGGACAATAGGTTCACCCAAAGGCTTGCCTGAAATCAGGAGCAACCTGGATGCAACATTGGTTTCGATCACCACACCGTCGGCTTGTGCATCGTTCGTCAGAATAGCCATTCTTTGAATAGGTACGACCTGCCCCGCAATGCTCGCCTCGCCGCGGTAAACGTAGACAAAGGCATTGTGATCGGCTGGGAGATGCTGTTCGAAACGCACGCCTGCTGGCATGTCAAGGTCAAGATAGTGCGGCTGAGTCATGTCGCGCCTCACTGCACCAATCACTCCGTGGCTTTGTCCGGCGATCACCGTCACGGCCACACCCTCATCAGTTGCAAACTGTGGCAGATCCGAGTTCTTGAAGTCACGATACCAAGGCGCGATCATCTTGTCGCGTTTGGGCAGGTTCAGCCAAAGCTGAAAGCCCTCCATTAAGCCTGCTTCCTGTTGCGGAATTTCGGAATGGATCACGCCTTTTCCGGCCGTCATCCATTGCACGCCGCCGTTTTCAAGCAGTCCCTCGTGGCCAGCGCTGTCCCGATGCAACATGCGCCCTGCAATCATGTAAGTCACGGTCTCAAATCCTCGGTGCGGATGGTCAGGAAAACCGGCGATGTAATCGTCCGGCTGATCACTACCAAAGGCATCGAGCATCAGAAAAGGATCCAAGCGATGTTGCAGATTCTGGGTCAACACCCGGGTGAGCTTGACGCCAGCTCCGTCTGACGTGGCGTGACCTGCGACGAGTCGCTCCACGCCGCGCGTTCTGTGCACGGTCTGATGGTTCAAAGGTACGTTCATGGCGCTTCTTTCGACAAACTGCTTGTGAGGTTCAGGATTCACTCAGTACGGATTGATCCAAGGAAATCACTCGCCGCCAAGACAAGTGAGGGTCAGTCTGATAGTCGGCGATTACCCAACTGCGTGTCGCGTGATCTGACATGTCACTGAGGAATTCACGCAGCACCTTGATCGACGCCGCATCCAGTGCCGCATAAGGTTGATCCAGACAGGTCACCGTCGCACCGCAGGCGAGCAATCCCACCAAGGCAATCTTGCGTCGACTGCCAGTGGAGAGCATGTACAGTTTCTTTTCCAGATGTGGATTCAAGTTCATAGCCTCGACAAGATCATGTTGCAGTTCAGCGTTCCATCGCGGACAACCCTCCCTTAGCTCAGCCCATACCTGGTGCGGCATTTGTTCACGATGTGCCATCAAATCCAGGTCGAGCCACCGCGCATCTGGCAGCACCGCTTCTCCGGGTCCAGCAGCAAGATCGCCACTTAGAACACGCAACAGTCTGGTTTTGCCAGTTCCCTCCCCACCGGTCACGGCTATGAGGCCAGTTGGAAATCGGTCAAGAGTGAACACACCCAGGCTCATGTCACAGTCGTGCGTTGATGAAATCTGGCTTGATCCCAGAATCTGTTGCTCAGGATGTCCTTCAAAATCATCACGGCATTCCAAACATCGGCAAACCGGGTGTACAAGGGCGCGAAACCAAAGCGCATGATGCGCGGCTCACGGTAATCAGGGATGACACCGCGTTCAATCAGTGCCTGAACTACGGCAAAACCGTGCGGGTGTTCGTAGCTGACCTGACTACCGCGTTGCGCCGGGTCGGTCGGTGTAATCAGCGACATCGGAAAATCGCTGCACTCCTGCTCCACCAGGCTCATGAACAGCGTTGTCAAGGCCAATGATTTCTTGCGCAACTCGTCCATGCTGGTGTGTTCAAAAACATCCAGTCCACACTCGACCATGGCCAACGAGACGATGGGTTGCGTGCCGCACAGATAGCGGGAAATGCCATTGCTGGGCTGATATTCCGGCTCCATGGCGAATGGTCGCATGTGCCCCCACCAGCCTGCCAACGGTTGCCAAAACCTGTCTTGATGGCGGGCATTGACCCAGAGAAACGCGGGGGCGCCAGGTCCACCATTCAAATATTTGTAGGTGCAGCCCACCGCAAAGTCGGCGTTGGCAGCGTTCAGATCCACCACAACGGCACCGGCAGAGTGCGCCAAGTCCCATACGCTGAGTGCGCCGTGACGATGTGCCAGGGCGGTAGCAGTCTCCATGTCGTGCATGTAACCGGTCTGGTAATTCACGTGCGTGAGCATGACCACTGCCACCTGATCGTCCAGGGTATTGCCGAATTCCTCGGGCGAATCAATGAGCCGCAGCTCGTAGGCTGGTGCACCATGGGCATGCAATTGCTCTGTCAGTCCTCGGACAATGTAGAGATCGGTGGGGAAATTGCGCCGCTCCGATACGATAACCCTCTTGTGTGGAGCTCGTTCTTGCTGAACACGCAGTGCAGCCGCCAAAACCTTGAACAGGTTGATCGAGGTGGTGTCGGTCACCACCACCTCACCGGACTGCGCCCCCACCAGCTTGGCCAGTTTGTTTCCCAGGCGCTGCGGCAGGTCAAACCATCCGGCAGCGTTCCAACTGCGAATCAGCCCTTGTCCCCAATCCTTCGAGATCACCTCCTGAGACTTTGCCAACGCTGCTTTGGGCAATGCACCCAAAGAATTGCCGTCAAGATAAATGATCCCGTCTGGCAAGACAAATAGCCCTCGCAAGGGCGATAGCGAATCTCGCTGATCATGGATTTGACAATCGCCGCGTTTGATGGACATGGCTCAGTTCTTGGATGGTGGGTCAGACGGCCTCGCCACCATCTCCCACTGGAGCAGCCCCGACAATGGGCGTTGCCTCAACCGGCTCAGCGGTTTGTGCGCCTTCGACGGCGCTCTGCTTTTTGGCAGGCGTCAATTGAAACAACTTGGAGCCATCACGCGTTCCTGCTTCCATCAGGATGCCTTTCTTGACTGCAGCATAAACCCAGGTTTTGGCACGGGCTGACATCACATTTTTGGCGGAATCATCCAGGCTGAGCTTTATCAACGCCGCATCCGCTATTTGAGACACTGTCGTTCTTTTGCGACCCATGCACTTGAGCCAAAGTTCAGCGCCGGTAGTGGGCAACTTGACTGTCCCGACGGCTACCGGAGCTGACTCGGCTGCCCTGGATTTGCCAACTTTGTCTTTGGCTGCTTTAGTCTTGGCAATCTTGGGCTCCTTTGGTTGTCCCTGAACCACTGCCTTGGGCTTGCGCTTCCTCTTGTCAGTTGCTTCTGCGTTCACAACCGACAGATCTTCAACCGGTTGCACTGGCTCGGACATAGCGAACGTCAAAGTGGCTGTTGCAGCATCCACGGTGATCAGTGGCTTGAGTCCTTCTAGCGCTTGCTCCAGATTAGACAAATGCTGACGGGTGCGCGCTATTTCTTGCGCAATGTGACTGGCAGCTTCAACTAGTGTTTGCATGTTTGATTCCTTTGTTGCGGTTCCAGGTTCCCAACGACTTGGGAAGCATTCGATGATATTGCAGGACGCATGATCTTCGTGTTTGCTGGCGAACAGAATCGAGTGTCTGCTATCTGAAAAAGAGGGCATTGAGTCCTGCACAGGCAATGGCAAACCTTTTGAGAGAAAATACCGGTACTCCTTGGCAATCCGAGTTTCTGCTCAATCAGTCCTTCAGACCAAGTGTCACCAGAGAATGCCCGTCTTGCATTCGTCTGTCTGAGCTCAGTACAAGCTCAACCCCCAACGTATTGACCAACTATCGGCCTTAGCGCTGTGCTCAAGCTTTTCGCGGGCATGGTCTTTGCAATGCGTTGGACGACAACATTGAAACAGACCAAAGGCAAATCCATCAACAGAAAACCAAATTAAAGGGTGTTCATAAAATGTCTGCAACCACTTACCGAGTCGAAAGCTCACACCCCATCGTCGGGCCACTTTGGCCGGGCTACAAATCGTCCAAGCTCTTTACCTTTGTGGACCGCGCGTTGGCAGTGGTCATGGCGGCAAAAAGCATGACCGCACCGGCCGGGCACGAAATCAGGGTGGTACATGTTCCTACTGGTGAGGTTGTCTTCCGAAAGACCGCGACTTGAATCCCGATGGCGACCACCCGGTGGTGGCGTGATTGGTCTTGGCTATGACCAACTCATCAACTCAATCAATCGGCGGATGACCCAGTCTGCCTCGGGTTTGGTCACCACCGCTTGCTCGCCGACCAAACCCAGTCGGCATCGCTCGATCACATCTTGCTCACTGATACCCAGACTGAACATCATATTGTTGGCGGTTTCGCTAAGCATACTGGCCAGGTCTTCACACAATTCATACCGGGCCGCAGTTTCATCGTGGGAGGCGTTCAGCTTGGATCGCCCTGGATCCACAAACAGCGCCATGAAAGACGGCGGGATGTTGATTTGGTTGTCGTCGTACACAAGACATCCAGATTCAGTTGAAACCGTCTGGTCAGAACGGAATGTCGTCTGGTTGCATGAAGTCAGATCCAGACGGATCGGATTTGCCAAAACCAAGCTCTTTAGCACCACCGCCGATTGCCGCTTTGATGGACTTGTCACCGAGGGCGTGTTCCAGTGCTTTCTCAACGGCATCAATGCGCTCCTGGCAGACTTTGTAAGCGTCAACCGACTGCGTGACGATGGTCAACAGTTCGTCGATGTTGGGTTCCTGCTGGTCACGCAATTTTTGTGCGTTCTTCTGCAGCACGCCATAAGCGTCTTTGAATGATTTGGTCGCCATGCTGATTCCTTTGTCTATCTCGCTATCTCTGTTCGCCAGCGGTGGCCACAAGCTTGCCATCGCTGAATTGAATTTCCAGGGTTGAACCTTCAGACACGTCGGCTGCCCGGGTGATCGGTCGACCCTTGGGTGTTCTTACCAGGGCGAAACCGCGCCCAAGCGTACTGGCAGGTCCCTGCCCGGAGATTTCACGCATCAAAGCCTGCGACTGCGCTGAAGCTTGGCTGAGCTGGGCCCGGGCTGAGGAACTGATCACACCGATGGATTGATCTGCCACGGTCCTGGTCTGCACGACATCACGCCCTGCACGATCAATGACAGCGCTCACCAGCACGTTCGTATCAAGCCGACGCGAGCGGATGGCATGCCTGGTGCCGGATGCAATGTCGCCAACCCATGCCGAAGTGTCGCGCCTTGCCTGGGTCATCTGCGCGGCTGCGCCCATTTTGATGGACTGATAGGTTTCACGTGATTGTTCAGAGGCGGATCGCATCGAACCCATTGCCTCGACTCGAATGTCTGAAACCAGCGCTGCCGATATTTGCCTCGCCGCAGCCAGGCTTCGAGCAGCTTGTGCCCTTATGTCTTTATCCAGTGAAACCACATCCGCCTTGGTAGTCTGCAGTCCTTGTGATGCGTACTTTGCGATCTGCTCAAAATAGGCTTTGGCGTCAGAGACCCGTTTGACGATTTGCTGCTCGATCCCCGCAATCACTTTGCTGGGGGTGTCAAACTTGAGATTGGCCACTTCGTCGAGCACAGTGCTGTCACGTTCATGGCCAATACCGGTCAGAACTGGGATGGGCAGGTCGCAGATCAGGCGTGTCAAACCATAGTCGTTGAGCCAGGCCATGTCGTTGACGGCACCACCACCGCGAATGATGACTACGGCGTCGGGTTGATTAGAGACAGTTTTTTTCCAGTTCAGCAGGGCATGGCGCAGTGCATCGCCTATCTCGTTGGCAGCGCCCTCCCCTTGAAATCGGCTGAAGACGTAAGTGAATCTACAAACGCCAAATTTTTCCAGGCGATTGGCCTCGACCTGAAAGTCACCCAGCCCAGCGCCACCCGCGGGTGCGACCACCAAAACCGCATTGAAATCCCATGGCGAAGGCCGTTCCCTATTGGCCGCAAAGACACCTTCTGCCTGCAGCCGCTCCCGGATTTCACGTTTTTGAGCCTCCAGGTCACCCAGGGTGTACTCGGGATCAATGGCGTCAATCTCGATGCTAAAGCCGTACTGGGGTTTGAACACGGGTCTGGCTCTGACCAACAGCTTGATGCCTGCGGCCAATTGCGCACCGGTTGCACGCTCGAACTCGGGCAGAATCGTACTGGCGGTGGACTGCCAGATGACCGCACTGGTCTTGGCCAGGACCGCGCCTTGCGCATCTCGTTCTGATACACCCAAAAAGACATGCCCGCCAGTAGCACGAAGTTCAACGACCTCGACCAAGGTCCAGATCCCCGCTTTGTAGGCCTGTGCCACCGCTTGCGACACACCAGCAAGCAGGGTTGAAAGTGAAATTCCTTTTCTTGGCGCGCTCGCAGCCAAATCGGCGGGAGAGACTGGAGTCAGTTCCAGTGCACTTGTGTTGGCAACACTGGCCACGCCAGGGGGCAACCAGGCTGCAAACGGTGTCAGTTCACGACCATCGGGAACAAACCACTGCCTCTGTGCGCCGTCCCACCGTGCGCCCAGGGCCTTGGCGGCATCTTTGTCTTTAAAGGGGACGGTGAGATAGGTGTTGGCCATGGTGGGGATTGTGCAGGAACGGTTGCGCCTTTCAACTCGCGGTTTCTTTCGCGGCCGGGTTTTGGCCAGCGCCTGCAAGGAGTCGGTTGGACTGACTCGGACGCGGTTGCATTTGGAGCATGTCGTTTCCGGCGGATTGGCAAATCACCCATTTTTCTCCTGATTTTATAGCAACTTACACAATAAGAACATGGGCTATAACCCGATTTTTCATATATTCACAGGATATCGTTCGATCCAGTCAACCTCACGCCCGGTTGCGCGCCAGACGCAAGCGATGCATCCCCCAGGCAATGCATCTCAACCACCAAGTTCCAGTACGATGCTCATTGGCGCAGTATTGGTGTGGCTCGCCGCGGCGGCACGCGCCTGGATTCATAGGCATCAATCCAACCAGTTGGGACAGGGCCGGTGATGCGTCAAACGCCGCCAACCTATAGCCTCACAGTAAAAATGCTTTGGCATCGGCGGCGATGGCCCGTGCGTTCAAATGGTACTTGTGGGTGCCCAGGTCACGTATGGACGTGATGATCATCACTACTCAAGTTGTTACGGGTGTCGTCACTATGGGTTGGTTGACACGTCAGGCGAGTCGTCCAGTTTGAAACCCATTTGAACGCCGTCCCATTCGGTCGCACGTCGCGGTGTCGCTTTGGCCAACTCCATCCAGACTGGAAATGGCAACGCACTGATTGTCCTTTTGGGTGCCATGCGGGCGACATCGAACTGGTTGTTCTGAAACACCATCACACCACACTCAATCGGAATTTCATTGGGCTGGGCAATGGGGTGTCCAGATCGTTCACAACCCAGCACGTACCAGCATTGCCCACCCAAGTCCAAGTAGGCCGCACGTTTGTCTGGTCGTTTCAAGTCACCCAGTAAATCGGCGCGGCTAACCTTGATTTCGTGGACGATAGGCTCCAGGCAGTCCTGGCGGGAGCTGTTGCGAATCGAAAACACGTCAGGCTGGCACATTTTCCAGCGATGCTGGGTCTCCAGCTCACCCACCAGTTTGGCTCGCAGACTCAAGTTCGTCCAGACCAGTCGACCGTCTCGCAGCATGGCTTGGGCCACTTTATCCACCAAAGCCTCATGCGCTGAGCGCGCCTGTCGGTTGCCATGGCTTGCTTTGGCCAGGTGTTGAATGCCAGCATCCGTGACCCGAACCAAAAGGTGGCCAGTGGCACTGACGACCCGCTCCAGCAGACCCGCCCCCAACAGGTCGATCTCGATGACATCCTGGTACGGCCAACCCGCAGAACGGAATACCTCACGCAGTCTTTGCGCGTGACTCCGCTTGAGAATAGTCGTTTGGTTGTCCATCGAACGGGCCCTCACCAACGCCAGACCGTCCCAGTCCGTGGTGTAACCGGGAGTGCGATGGGTTGGTCCTGGGAGATGGTGGGCGGGCTCATAAAATACTGTATTTATATACAGTATATACCAAGACCTCGCCTACCTGCATCGTAACTGCCCAGCTTTTAGGCACCCATTCCAGAGCTATGACTGGCATCGCTTTGAGCACTTATTCCGCTTGTTATCCACAGCTTTGGGCACGGTTTGTGGGGACAAGGATGAGGCTACGATCTGACCATGTGTTCACATTACCAAGCCGTTAAGGAGCGCGAGCGTTACATCAGGCACTTCGGTGTCGAGCCGCCTTCCGACCGCGGAAAGTACGACGTTTGGCCTTGCTATCCCGCAACGTTCATTCGGAGACCCAAGCATGTGGATGTTGGTGATGAGTCGGTGCCAGAACGCGAAGCCCTGCCCGGCCTGTTTGGCATGATTCCGCACTGGGCAACCGATGCCAGTATCGGCCGTCAAACCTACAACGCGCGCACAGAGACGGTTGCCACCAAGCCAAGTTTTCGGGATGCCTGGAAAAACGCCCAGCACTGCGTCATCCCGG
>NZ_JAGPBB010000186.1 GCF_018063565.1 Rhodoferax sp. | reverse complement strand
GACACGGCTGAAGCCAAACTGGCGGTGATGGAAGAGTGTGGCTTCAAGGTCACACGTAACCCTTCCGAAATGGCCCGACTGCTCAAAGCCATGCTGTAAGTCCCAGCGGATCCTCGGGCCATCCACGCCCGAGTCTCATATCGCCCGGCGGTGCCACCGGTCAAACGGAGCACCGTTTTTTATGGCCCGGACTACCAGTAAAACATGGCGTCGCGATAGAGCTGACTCAGATCAGCCTCGCTGACCTCCCGAGGTGCATTGGTCAGCAAACGCTGCTGCGCCCAGGCGCCCCGGGTCAGGTCCGCCACATCGGCTTCGCCGTAGCCGACGCCCGCCACACCATTGGGAATTCCCGTGGCTCTCATCAGTCCGATCAGTTGAGTGGCGACAATTTCACCTGCATCTTCGGGGCCAGCGCCGGTCGTCTGGGCGCCCAAACAGGCTGCTCCGTGCAAATGGCGCTCAGGACAGGCACAGGCGGTGAACCGAAACACAGAGGGTGCGTTGACGATCACACTCATGCCATGCGGCACCATCGGTTCATGCGGCGGATAGCCCTCGGGCTGAAAATCTCGAACCAACCCGGCCACTGAATAGGCCATGCCATGGGGCACGTGCACACCCGAATTGCCAAACGCGATACCCGCCAGTGTGGCGGCGTACATCATCTGATCACGTGCCTGGTGGTCACTGGCATCGTTGACCGCACGCACCAGAAACTGCCCAAGCAGCTTGAGCGCTGCCTCGCAGCCCATGTCGCTCCAGGGGTTGGCTCCCTGGCTCATCGGCCGCAAAGCCGGGCTCGCTGTGGCCAGACGCCGCGTGTAGGGTTTGGCGGTATAGGATTCGAGCGCATGCGACAACACATCAAAGCCGCTGGCAGCCACCACGTTCTTGGGCAGGCTATAGGTGGTGCCGGGATCAATCAGCGCCAGCGTGGGTCGCAATCGCCGTGAGGCAATGCCGGTTTTGACCTTCAAGGACAACAGATCGAAAATGGTGATGCCCGTGCACTCCGAACCGGTGCCACAGGTGGTTGGGCAGGCAATGTGGGGTTTGAGCGGACCGGGCACCGGCTTGCCTGCACCAATGGGGGCATTGACATAGTCTAAAAAATCGCTGGTCGGCCAGCTGGCATACAGGTTGGCGGCCTTGCACGTGTCTATGACCGAACCACCGCCCACTGAAATGTAACCATCAAACTGCCCATCGCTGGCAAATCTGGCCGCTGCCCGGAATGACTGGTCAGTCGGCTCGACCTTGACTTCATCAAAGATAACCGCGGCCAGACCGGCCACTCGCAAGGAATCAAGCACCTGGCGCACGTAGGGCAGAGCCATCAAGGTTTTGTCGGTAAACAGTGCGATACGCTGCATACCCAACGCCTTGGCCTGTGCACCAACCTCATTGAGCACACCATGCCCAAAGCTGATGCTGGCAACGTCAACCGAAAACACCTGTTCTTGACCTTCGGTCAAGGCAAAGTAACTGTGGCAGCAGGACATTGATCCATCTCCTGTAGGGCGAGTTGATCTCACCGTGTTGCGCAAGCACTTCAAAATAACAACGCCAGCTCCTCCGGACACTCGTCACGAGCAGTCCCGACTGACAGATGCAAGTCAATCGCGGACTGCGGGGGTCAACACGCTATATTGGTTGGCCGATCAAACCGGGTGCCAAGTCTGACCGGTTGGAGCCGATAGTACTTTTGACTGATGTTATCCAACTGCAGGATCAGGCAGTCAACCTGGGCAAGAAACGCCGATCGGCTCACATGCGGCTGCTCAGTAAACATGGCGCCAGCGTACTCAGCCAAGGCCGACTCGCCCACCTGTCGAGCCCAGCCGCGCACCTCGCAGTAGATCAGCAAAGCAAGCCTGCCCAGCTCGTCGTTCCGGCGTGCGTGCTGGAGTTCCGCCAGAAGATCATCCAAACGCAGCTGGAATTCAATTGATGTATTCATGTTGCAGTGCAGCATAAAATCAACAACTGACCATTTGCTGACGCGCCCTTCAATTAGAGGCGCGCACCCAGGATCGCCAATCCAGCGTCGCAGCACGATCGCCCTGTGCCCCAGGCGCTACAGGTTCGCCAGGGTGCCCAGTGGCTCGATTCTGGAGGGTGCCTTGTTGAGATGCTGGAGTGTTTCAACAAACTCACGCGCCTGCTGGCGCTGCCGCTCGGTGAAGTTCGTTCCCGCCTTGCCCGTCAGCAAGACCTCCAACAACCCGGTGAGGTGAAGTTGAAACTTTTCATAGTCAGGGTGGGTGGCCATCAGCGACCCCACAATCGCCATCAGACCGGCTTGAGTCGCCACCAAAGTATCAAGTTCACGATGCAGTTCTTCCAGTTTCATGGTTTTCTCCTAGAAGCAAGGGGTTCGCACAGACACCTGGGTGAGTCGTGCGCTGGTTTCTTTGTTCCGATGCATCACCGTCGATCTTCCCAATCCACCCAATGGACCTGATGCACCTTAAGGTAGCTGCCTACAGCCTGGCCCAGGGTTGCAAAAAAACGCTGCTCACCAAAGCTGGAAAAGAGGCCAAAACGCTTGAGCTTGTCCTTCACGGGATCTTTCATCTCAGCAAAACAAAGAGCAATGCCGGCTGCCCGCAAGGTCTGGTCAAGTTCTTCCAGGATGTCGGACGCCGTGACATCCACACTGGTCACCGGCTCTGCACTCACCACCAACCAGCGCACCGGACTTGCGGAGTCTGCAACAGCATCCAGCACATGATCGCGAAACAACTCGGCATTGGCGAAAAACAGTGGTGCATCCCAGCGGAACAACACCA
>NZ_JAGPBB010000046.1 GCF_018063565.1 Rhodoferax sp. | reverse complement strand
CACTCCCCCACCATCGGCTACGCCAAAGACACCGGCAAGCAGCACGACCCCGCCTGGAAGCCCATTTTTGATGGCTTTGATGCCATCCGGGGCTGGGTCAAAGCCAAAAAAATCGACGTGCTGTTCACCATCTACAACGACCACATCACCAGCTTCTTCTTTGACCACTACTCGGCCTTTGTACTGGGCATTGACGACCAGTATGTAGCGGCCGATGAGGGCGGTGGCCCGCGCGAGGTGGCACCGGCACGCGGGCATCTGGGCTTGTCGCAGCACATCGCCATGTCGCTGGTGGCCGATGAGTTTGACATGTCGTTTTTTCAGGGCAAACCGGTGGACCATGGTTTTCTGTCACCCCTGTCGATGCTGGGCGATGAGAACGGCCCCTGGGCGGGCCAGGTGGTGCCGCTGCAGGTGGGCGTGCTGCAGTTGCCAATCCCCTCGCCCAAGCGCATGTGGAAGCTGGGCAAGACCTTGCGCAAAGCGATCGAGAGCTACCCCGAAGACCTCAATGTCGCCATCATGGCCACCGGCGGACTGTCGCACCAGGTGCACGGTGAGCGCGCTGGCTTTCTCAATGAGGCGTGGGACGATGATTTTTTGAACCTGCTAGAAAAAGCCCCCGAGCAACTGGTCAATATGCGCATTGCCGATTACGCCGTCAAAGGGGGCATGGAGGGTGCCGAGGTCATCATGTGGCTGATCATGCGCGGCGCGCTGTCCGAGCAGGTGAAGCTGGTGCACAAAGCAACCTATGCGCCATCGGTCACCAACATCTGCACGCTGGTGTTTGAAGACCAGGGCGCCGCCCCCGACGCGGCGGCTGTGGACGCCTACCGTGAGCACATCGGCTACGAGCTGGCGGGCGCCGGAACGCTGACCGGTACCTATCCGTTCACCCACGCCCGCAGCCATGCCAACCTGCGCATCAACACCTTTCTGCACGATCTGGTCAAACCTGCGCACCGGGCCCGATTTGTGGACGACTTCGAAGCCCTGGCCAGCGAGTGTGGCCTGACAGGCGAAGAAAAGGACCTGATTCGGGGTCGCCAGTGGATCGAGATGGTGCGACGGGGTGTCAGCTTTTTTGTGCTGGAAAAAATGGCCGCCGTGCTGGGCGTGTCCAACCCAGCGGTGTACGCTGCCTTCCGGGGCCAAACGCTTGAGCAGTTTCTGGCCACGCGCAAAGTGCCAATGACCTACTCGGTAGCGGGTGGCGACAAAGTACGTGCGATGGACCGGCAGTGAGGATGGATGCTGTGGCTGAAAGAGCAGCCCGGCCCGTCAGCCTTTGGGTATCTTGCAGAACTCGAGCAGTCGGTCTGCTTCCACCCGCCAGTCCGCGCTGCGGGCAAACCCGGGTCTGCTTTTTTCACCAAAAACACCGGCATCTGCACAGTCAGCCACCCAAGCTTGGCGTTCGGCGGTGCCGGCGGCTGACCAGGGTGTCAGGCCCGTGTCGCGCACGGTCTCGGCCACCTCGCGCACTTCTTCGCTGCGCCGACGGCCATGCTCGATGACGCGTTGAAAGAAATAGGCGGCCTGCTTTTCCCAGTCGATGCCGGGGAAAGTCTCATACAGGCTAGCCACCACGGCGTCTTCCACGCCATAGTGGCGCGCGGCGGTAAAGCTCTCAATGACCATGGCTTCGAGCCCCTTGATCATCACGCTGCGGCACATTTTGGTGGCGCTGGCCACACCCAGCTGGCTGCTGGCAACCTTGGACGCAAAACCCAGCGCGTTGATCAGTGGTGACAGTTCTGCCGCCGATGCACCACCCAGCAGCAACGGCACTTTGATGCGATAGGGTGGAATGCTGGTCATCACCGCGCCTTCCACATACTTCCCCCCCGCCCCATCGATCAGGGTGGCAGCACGCTGCTTGGCCCCGGGCGAGGCCGAGTTGAAATCCAGAAAAAATGCGCTAGGCTGCACAGCAGGCGCGCAAGCCTGCGCTACCAGGACAGTCTGGCTGGCCGTGACGGCGCTGACAATAAAGTCTGACATGGCCGCCAGCGAGGCGCTGGACGCCATCAAACCCACCCCGTGCTGCGCCGCGTGGGCCCGCAGCGGGCCGGCGGTGGTCGGGTCATCGAGCTTGAGGTCGTAGGCACTGACCGTCACACCTTGCGCGCGCAAGTCTTCAGCCAGAATGCGACCGACCTCGCCATAGCCCACCAGGCCAACACGCCAGCTTGCAGGATTTTTCATGATATTTCAGGCCTCTAGCGCTTATCAATTGGGCACAGCGCGCTTCAATCAATATAGCGCAAACCAGCCTTGGCCAGGCCTTCTCGCATTTTGTAATAGTCCAGGCCCAGCACGCCGGAGGCAAAAATTTCACGCTTGGCACCTTCGTTCGCTTCGCGCGCCTCGGCCGCATCCGCCACCTTCTGCGCGACTTCGGCAGGCACCACCACCACGCCGTCGATGTCGGCAATGACCACATCACCCGGATTAACCTGGGCACCGGCACACACCACCGGGATGTTGACTGAGCCCAGCGTGGCCTTGATGGTGCCTTTGGCATGAATGGCTTTGCTGAATACAGGAAAGTTCATCTCGGTCAGGTCTTTCACATCGCGCACACCGCCGTCAATGATCAGGCCCAAAGCGCCGCGCGCCTTGAACGACGTGGCCAGCAGGTCGCCGAAAAAACCGTCGGCGTTGTCGGTCGTGCAGGCTGCCACCACCACATCACCGGGCTGCAGCTGTTCGGCGGCCACGTGCATCATCCAGTTGTCACCGGGTTGCAGCAGGACGGTGACAGCCGTGCCACAGATTCTGGCCTCGTCGTAGATGGGCCGCATGTAGGGCTTCATCAGGCCAACGCGTCCCATCGCCTCATGAATGGTGGCCACCCCAAAGCGGGATAGTTTGTCGACCGCCGCTTTGTCGGCACGGCTGATGTTGCGTTTGACGATACCAAGATTGTTCATACGGGGCTCCAGTTCAGGTGGGCGAGGCGTCCATGGACACATGGCGCACATGCAAGGACAGACCCAGGGCTGCCATGTGGTTCGGGTTTCGGCTCAAAATGACTTCAGACTTGGGCAGAAACTCGTCCTCTTCATAGCGGGCATGGGCGCTGTACTCGCGAATCAGCGTTTCAATACCGGCAATGTCGAGGTCACAGGGCTGGCCCTTGGCCATTTTCTTAAGTTCCGGCTCCAGGTGTTTGCACAAGGCTTCCACCGTGCGGTGTTCGCGCGTCAGGCGGTCGGTGGCGGCTTTGACCTCGGTCAGTTCGTCACCTTCATCGGCGCTGGCCAGCACCGCCTCAAACAAGGCACGCTCTTCCTCCTGGTGATGCTCAAAAATCACGTTGCGAAAAAAGTTGCGCGTGTCCTCGGCCACTTTACGCGCACGTTCCGCCGCCCGCATCAGTTCGGGAAGTTCAGCCATGGCCTGCAGGTGCCGGATGATGCCGTCGTGTGAATGCGAAAAGCTGTGGATGGGCGCGCTGGCCGGCTCGGTTTGGGGCCTAGGGGAGCTGGAGGTCATGGTGGGCACCTGGGTGAGGAAATGAAAGTCGCTGCAATGTCACTTGGCCGCTCTGGCCTTGAGTACCGCGTCCAGACGCGGGAACACGCGCCGCGCGTTGCCCTCGTAAATCTGCTGTCGGTCGGCGTCACTCAGAATCTTGCTGGCTTCGATGTAACGCTTGGTGTCATCAAAATAATGACCGGTTTCGGGGTCAATGCCACGCACAGCGCCAATCATCTCGCTGGCAAACAGCACGTTCTTCACTGGAATGACGGTATTGAGCAGGTCGATGCCAGGCTGGTGGTAGACGCAGGTGTCGAAGTAGATGTTGTTCAGCAGGTGCTCGGCCAGCACTGGCTTCTTCAATTCTTGCGCCAGACCACGGTAGCGGCCCCAATGGTAGGGTGCGGCACCTCCGCCGTGCGGAATCACAAAGCGCAGGCTCGGGAAATCCTTGAACAAATCGCCCTGAATCAGTTGCATCACGGCGGTGGTGTCGGCGTTGATGTAATGCGCACCAGTGGTGTGAAAACAGGCATTGCAGCTGGTTGAGACATGAATCATGGCGGGGATATCAAATTCCACCATCTTCTCGTAAATGGGGTACCAGGCGCGGTCGGTCAGGGGCGGGCTGGTCCAGTGGCCACCGCTGGGGTCCGGGTTCAGATTGATACCGACATTGCCGTATTCCTTGACGCATTTTTCCAGCTCGGGGATGCAGCTGGCCGGGTCCACACCGGGGCTTTGCGGCAGCATGGCCACAGGTACAAAGTGGTCAGGAAACAGCTGGCTGACGCGGTAGCACAACTCGTTGCAGATGGCGGCCCAGGTGCTCGACACCGCAAAGTCGCCGATGTGGTGCGCCATGAAACTGGCGCGCGGGCTGAACAGCGTCAGGTCCAGGCCACGCTCGGTCATCAGACGCAGCTGATTGCTCTGAATGGACTCACGCAGCTCGTCGTCGCTGATCTTCAGGTCAGATGCTTTGGGCATCACGCCGGGGTCTTTAATGCCGGCGATTTGCTGGTTGCGCCAGGTTTCCAGCGCCTTGGGGGCGGTGGTGTAGTGGCCGTGGCAGTCGATGATCATGGCAGACTTTCTATATAAGAAATAGGACTCTAGCGCTTATTCTGTATGTTCTAGCAGCTATACAAATTGATAAAACAGTGGTCTAGCTCAATGCTTGTCCGGGGCACAGCTGGCCGATTAGCCGCCAAAGGTGCGCACCAGCACCAACGCAATCGATGGAAAAACCAGTAGCAACGCAATACGAATGAAATCAGAGGCCAAGAACGGCATCACGCCCTTGAAGGTCTCCACCAGCGGCACATCGCGCGCCAGGCGGTTGATGATGAACACGTTCATGCCCACCGGTGGGTGCACCAGGCCAATTTCCACCACCATCAGCGCCAGAATACCAAACCAGACGCTCTTGTCGGTATCAGACAGGCCGTAAAAGTCCAAGCCCATGATGACCGGATAGAAGATCGGAATGGTCAACAAAATCATCGCCAGGCTGTCCATCACACAGCCCAAAAAGATGTAGATCAGCAAAATGGCCACCATCACCAGCATCGGGCTGAATTGGCTGGCTTGCACCCAGGCGGCCAGCTCAACCGGCATTTGCGACAAGGCCAGCGCCGTGTTGAGCATGTCAGCACCCAGCAGCACCAGAAAGATCATGGCGGTCGCCTGCGCCGTGCCCAGAGCGCTCTCAATCAGACCCTTGGTGCGCATGCCGCCCGACACCACCGCCAGCACCCCACAAGCCGCTGCACCAATCGCTGCGGCCTCGGTTGGGTTAGCCCATCCACCGTAAATACCCACGATGACCACCACAAACACCAGCAACACTGGTGCCACCTGAGCCAAGGCCTTCATGCGTTTGGCCCAGCTGGCACGAGGACCGGCCGGCCCGGCACTGGGGTTGAGCGTGACAATGATCTTGATGACCAGCATGTAGCCAATCATGGCAATGATGCCGGGCAGCACCGCCGCCATGAACAGCTTGCCAATGGATTCCTGCGTCAGGATGGCATAAATCACCAGTGGCACCGACGGCGGAATCATGATGCCCAGCGTGCCGCCAGCCGCCAGCGCGCCGGTGGCCAGAGATCCGGAATAACCAAAACGCTTCAGTTCAGGCAGCGCCACCTGCCCCATGGTCGCTGCCGTGGCCAGCGAGGACCCGCAAATAGCACCAAACCCGGCGCAGGCACCAATGGATGCCATCGCCACGCCACCTTTCATGTGGCCCATAAAGGCCTCGACAAACCGGAACAAGGCAGCGCTCAAACCGCCGTGAGTGGCAAACTGGCCCATCAGCAAGAACAGCGGGATCACCACAATGTCGTAGTTGGACAAACGGGCGTATGCCAGGTTTTTCAGGAAGTTCAGGATCGGCGCGGCTTCGCCGCCCGTCAAGTAAAAGTAGCCCGCTGCGCCCATGGCAAACATGGCAATGCCAATGGGCACACGCACCATCAGCAGCACCATCAGGCAGGCAAAAATAATGCCGCCAATCGCAATTCCGCTCATGCTTTCACCCCACTGTTCACACCGCCATGCACCCGGCTTAAGCCCAAATGAATACCCACCATGTAAAACCCGGCCAGCGCCATCAGCAGGAAACCCGGCACCATCAATATCTGGGCGATCCATACGGGCCAGCCCAGAATCATGCTGGTCTCACCGGCAGCCTTGATGGACAGGGCACCGACACCTGCACGCCAGGTGATCAGGGCGCCCACCACGCCAACCAGCAGCGAGCCAAAGGCTTCGAGCCGATGCACCGTGGCCGGGCTGGCCTTTGCGGTGAAAAAATCCACCTTCACGTCACCCCCATTGAGATGGCAATAGGCGAAGAAACTGGCCGAAGCAAACGCCGCTGCCATCTGCAGCATTTCCACATCGCCAGGTATCGGTGCAGACCACAACTTTCGCCCGACGATGCTGATGATGCTCATCACCACAATGGCGACAAAAATCAGCCCGCCCGTGATGGCTGAAACCTTGGACGCTTTGAACAGCAGATGTCCCAAGGGGCCGAAGGCCAGTGTTGCGCTGCCGGGTGCAGCACCAGGGATGGGCTCTTGCATGGACGTAACTCATTTAACGCAGCCCGCCGGGGGCGCATTGGGTCGATGAATCCGGGAAGAAAAGCCTGTGTGGCATGGGCACACCACACAGGCTCATCGCACCTTGGTTTACTTGGGGGCGTACTTGGTGATCAACGCCTTGGCGTCGGCCAGCAACTTCTTGCCGTCGGCACCCTTGGCAGTCACATCCGCGACCCAGTCGTTGGTGACCTGCTCGCCGGCTTTCATCCAGGCTTGCAGTTCGCTGCTCGGAATCACGTTGTGGGCGTTCTTCTCGGTGAGCTTTTTCCCGGCCACATCGGCGGCCAGAAACGCCTTGCCAGCGGTGCCGGACACATCCAAACCACTGTTGGCGTCAATCACCTTCTTCAGGTCGGCTGGCAGGCTGTCGTACTTGGCCTTGTTCATGGCGAACATAAAGGTCGAGGTGTAAATGGCCGGCGCCACCGGGTCAGTCTCGGAGTGGAACTTGGCCAGTTCCTGAATCTTCACCGCAGGCACCACCTCATAGGGCACCAGCGCGCCGTCAATCACCGACTTGGACAAGGCCTCACTGACCTGCGGTACGGGCATCGCCACCGGGGTGGCACCCAGGGCCGCCAGCAGCTTGTTGGTCTGGCGGGTTGGGGCACGGACCTTCAGGCCTTTCAGATCTGCCATGGTGTTGACGGGTTTTTTGGTCATGTGGAACACACCATCACCGTGCACATGCAAAGCGATCAGCTTCACATCCTTGAACTCAGCGGCCACATTGGGATTGGCGTGCACGAAGTCCCAAAGGGCCTTGCTGGTGCCCTCAGGGCTTTGCATCATAAAGGGCAACTCAAACACTTCCGAAAGCGGAAAACGTCCGGCCATGTACCCCGGCAGTACCCAGACGATGTCCACCACGCCGTCTTTGACCTGGTCAAACAGCTGCGGCGGCGTACCACCCAACTGCATGGACGGGTAAATCTGGCATTTCATCTTGTCACCCGAATCCACGGCAATCTTGTCGCACCAGGGTTTGATGAACATGGTTTGCGCAAACGAGCCCGCTGGCAGGAAATGGTGCACCTTGAGGGTGACCTGTGCCGAAACCGCGAACGCTGCCGTGGCCAAAGCGCCAAGGGTCAGTAAGGATTTAACTTTGAATTTCATGGAGTCTCCTGTTGTAAAAAAGAAAGGGTGCGCGAATATTACTCAGTCCCGGTGCACTTTTCCGGCCCAGAGACTTGAAGGTACCATCACCTCGCCGCGCATGATCAGACGCGCCGTGCGCAACAAGGCAGCCTGGGTGACATTTTGCGGGTTGGTCGGGTCAAGACCGAGCGCCACACTGAACTCCCCGGTGGGGTGTTCAACCGACACCGTCGGGTCACCCCCCTGCCCCATCACCGCCACGCCGTCGCAGACCGAGCCTTTAAGCACACAGGCGGTTCCAACCGTCACTGCGGCCAGCACACCGATGGCGTCATGGCAAACATGCGGAATAAAACTGCGGGTGCTGATGCTGCCGCCATCGCGCGGCGATGCGATCAAGGTCATTTTGGGGTAGTTCTTTTTGGCCACATCTCCCAGACCCATCTTGAGGGAAACCAGCAGGCGAAGTGCTTCGATGCGGCGCTTCAAGGTGTCATTGGCATTGAGTTCAGCCACACTTTCATAGCCAGAGCAGCCGACATCGCAGGCCTTGAAGATCACCAGCGGCATGCCGTTGTCGATACAGGTGACATCCAGCGTGAAAGTCTCAAACCCCTCGCCCGCCACAGCAATGCTGTCGCGTACCCGGCCGGTGGGCAGCAAGCCCGAGCAAACGGAGCCGGCCGTGTCGAGAAAATTGATGGTGATGGGGGCTGAATGGCCGGGAACGCCGTCGATGCGTGCATCGCCGGTGTAGTTGACGCGATCGCCGCGGGTCTGCACGGTGACATCACATTGCATGCCGGTGTTGAGCGTCAACACCCGCGCTGTGGTGGTGTCGCCCTGCACCGCCACCAGTCCACGCTCGATGGCAAAGGGCAGCACCGCAGCCAGCATGTTGCCGCAGTTGGGGGTGGTGTCGACCGTGTCCTTATCAGGCTGCAACTGTGCAAACAGAAAGTCCACCGCCACACCGGGCGTTTGGCTGGGACTGACGATACCCACCTTGCTGGTCAGCGGGTGAGCACCACCCAGTCCGTCAATCTGGCGCTGGTCGGGCGACCCCATGACGGCCAGTAACACGCGGTCACGCATGGCGACATCGTCCGGCAGATCGGACGCCATAAAAAACGGCCCACGCGAGGTGCCGCCGCGCATGAAAGAACAAGGGATGGCTGTTTGCATGGCATGGATTTTGATCGCGATCGGTGCCTGCGATAAGTCAAATTGCCCACTATCAGATATAACAGAAAGGCATAATATTAAATCAGCTATGGTCAAAACTTCATGATACTGGCCTTCGGCCAAGCCCCGCTGCAATCACTTCACCCCTGTGCATCATGGATCTGAAACAACTGGAATATTTTGTGCGCGTGGCCGAGCTCGGTAGTTTTACGCGCGCCGCCATTGCACTGGATGTGGCCCAACCAGCGCTGAGCCGCCAGGTGCGCCTGCTGGAAGTGGAGTTGCGACAAGCGCTGCTGATCCGCAATGGCCGCGGCGCATTGCCAACTGAAGCTGGCACATTGCTGCTGGCGCATGGCCGTGGCATCCTGCACCAGGTGGAGCGGGCCTACGAGGAGCTGGGACGGGTGCGCGGATCACTCGCCGGACGGGTGGCGGTGGGCTTGCCCACCAGCCTGGCGCGAGCGTTGACGGTGCCACTGACCCGCGCCTTCAGAGCCAAGTTACCGGATGCCACGATTTCTATCAGTGAAGGTCTGTCGGTGGCGATGCAAGGCTCGTTGATTGCCGGGCGGCTTGACATTGCCGTGCTGTACAACGCACAACCCACGGCGGAGACCGAAATCACGCCCTTGCTGGAAGAAGACCTGCTGCTGGTTCAGCGCCGCCCACCCGGGTCGGTGGACGACAGCGTGGTGACGCCAGTCATGCTCAGGGAGTTGGCGCAGTTGCCGCTGGTGATCCCCAGCCGACCCAATGCCGTGCGAATGCAAGTGGAGTCAGAGATGGCCAACATTGGCTGCCGCCTGAAAATTGCCCTCGAGATCGATGGCGTACCGGCCATCCTGGACCTGGTGGCAGACGGTGTTGGCAGCGCCGTGCTGCCACGCAATGCCGTCGCCAATGCAGCGCACCCCGGTGCCTATCAGGTGCGCAACATCATTGCGCCTGTGTTGCGCACCAAAGTGTCGGCCGCCACCAGCTCGCTGCGCCCGGCCACCCTGACGCAGCAAGCCACACTCACGCTGATCAAGCAGACCTTGACCGAACTGCTGGGGCATTGAGGTCTCAACAAAAGTTCATTTGATGAAAACCTGCTGCATCCTGTTGTGTCATTCAATCCGGGTGATCGCGGTCGGTTTGAAGCCAAGATCGGCCAACTTGCCTTTGCGCGCCCGCAGACCACGCGCGTTGTTGAGGCTGCGAATCTCCAGCGTTTCGTCACGCGGCTTGCCACCCCGCCCAACACCGTCAATGCGGATGCTGCGGCTGTAAGCGGCGGCGCCGGCCAGCGTGTCCTTGTCCTGCAGGTCGATCAGCATCAGACCACGCCCACCGTTGGCCATGGTTTTGAGCTCACTCAGTGCAAACGTCAAAATGCGCCCGCCGGTGGATGCACAGGCCACATGGGTGGCCAACGGCCATGGCTGACTGCCCGAGTCACACAGCACGACCGATGGCGCACACAAGGTTTCACCGTCATTGACGGTGACGAAGGCTTTGCCCGCCTTGAACTTGCTGACCATGTTGTCCACTGGGGCGATGAAACCATAGGCCGAAGAACCTGACAACAACAGACTGGCGCTCATCGGTCCGGCAAAGTAATACAGCAACTGGGTACCGACTTCGAGCTCGATCAGGCTGGTGATGGGTTGGCCGTCACCGCGCCCACCCGGCAGCACCGACACCGGTACGGAATAGACACGACCATTGGAGCCAAAGGCCAGCAGGGTATCAACGGTACGGCACTCAAACGTGCCGTACAACGTGTCGCCCGACTTGAAACTGTAGTCTGCCGCCGGGTTGACACTGGGCGTTGCGCTCGCCGCAGTCGCCTTGTCCTTGGCCCAGCCTTTCTGCGCCCGCACCCAGCCCTTTTGGCTGACCACCACCGTCACCGGCTCGTCGACAACCTTGACTTCCAGGACGGCTTTTTTCTCAGCCTGGATCAGCGTGCGACGGGGGTCGGCAAAGGTTCTGGCGTCTGCTTCGATTTCCTTGATCATCAGGCGGCGCAAGGCGGCGGGGCTGGCCAAAATCTCCTCGAGCTTCTGCTGCTCACCACGCAAACTGCTGAGTTCCTGTTCGATCTTGATGGCTTCCAGCCGCGCCAGTTGGCGCAGGCGGATTTCCAGAATATCCTCGGCCTGCCGGTCGCTCAGGTGAAAACGCGTGATCAGCGCCGCTTTGGGCTCGTCGCTTTGGCGGATGATGGCAATCACCTCGTCGATGTTGAGCAGCACCAGAGCCCGTCCCTCCAGGATGTGGATGCGGTCCAGTACCTTGCCTAAGCGATGGCGCGTGCGCCGCTCGATCGTGCTCTGCCTGAATGCAATCCACTCGGTGAACATCTGTCGCAAGGACTTTTGCGTGGGTCGGCCATCCAGCCCGATCAAGGTCAGGTTGATCGGGCTGGTGGTCTCCAGACTGGTATGCGCCAGCAGCGTGTTGATCAGCTCCTGCTGGCCGATGCGACTGGTTTTGGGCTCACACACCAGACGGACGGCGGCATCTTTGCTGGACTCGTCGCGCACGCCGTCCAGTACTGCCAGCAGCGTGGCCTTGGCCTGGTTTTGCTCCAGACTGAGTGCTTTCTTGCCAGCCTTGACCTTGGGGTTGCTGATTTCCTCGATTTCTTCCAGCACGCGCTGGGTGCTGACACCTGGTGGCAGTTCGGTCACCACCAGTTGCCACTGGCCGCGCGCCAGGTCTTCGATCTTCCAGCGGGCGCGGCATTTGAGCGATCCGCGGCCGCTGCGGTAGGCCTCGGCAATATCATCCGCACTGCTGATGATCTGGCCGCCACCGGGGTAATCAGGCCCGGGGATCAGCGTGAACAGTTCGACGTCGCCCAGCTCAGGCGTCTTGATCAACGCGACGCAGGCATCGGCCACCTCGCGCAGGTTGTGGCTGGGGATTTCGGTGGCCAGGCCCACGGCAATGCCGCTGGCGCCGTTAAGAAGCGCAAACGGCAGGCGCGCGGGCAGCAGGCGCGGCTCTTCGGTGGAGCCATCGTAGTTCGGCACAAAGTCGACCGTCCCTTCGTCAATTTCATCGAGCAGCAGGCTGCTGATCCTGGCCAGACGCGCTTCGGTGTAGCGCATGGCCGCCGCACCGTCGCCATCGCGACTGCCAAAGTTGCCGTGACCATCGATCAGCGGGTAGCGTTGCGAAAAGTCTTGCGCCATGCGTACCAGGGCGTCATAAGCGGCGCTGTCGCCGTGTGGGTGATAGCGACCCAGCACATCGCCGACCACGCGCGCGCTTTTCACTGGTTTGGCACCGACATTGCCGTTGGTGCCGCCAAAGCCCAGGCCCATGCGGCTCATGGAATAAAGAATGCGCCGCTGCACCGGTTTCTGGCCGTCGGTGATGTCGGGCAAAGCGCGGCCCTTGACCACGCTCAGGGCGTATTCAAGGTAAGCGCGCTGGGCGTAACTGGCCAGGCTGGGGGTCTCGTCACCATCGGGCAGGGCGGGTGATGGCGGGTCGGTCAGGAGGACGTCGATCATGGATTGATTGGATATTTTGCTCTAATCTAGATAGCTTAACAGGAGACACTGGCTTGGCCTGAAGGCACTTCTTTGCCCAATTTGACTTCGGGAGAGCGGCATTCAGCGAATCGCCAGACTTTTCATCCGTCGGGCCAAGACGACCAAACACACGGTCGTCAGGGCCAGACTGATGCCAGTTGGCACCAGCAGGTGTTGCCACAGCAGTTCTTCACCGCGAAGCACTCGCAGCATTACCGTCTGTTGCGCCAGGCTGGGCACCAGCAAGTGCCAAGGTCGTTCGCCTGAGAAGTCCATGATGGCGATCATTGGCGCCAACTGGAAGGCCAGCAGCGCCACCGTGGAACGACTCTGGGCCTCTTTGTAGCTGCGACCGTGAATGGCGACCAGCATCAGTACGGCGGCCACCGCAGCGGCCAATGGCAGCAGCATGAGCAAAAACAGGATCGCCTCGCTTGATCCGAACCGGAACATGGCCTGCAGGGACTCACTTTGAATCAACATCCTGGCCGGAAAGAAACTTGAAACGCTGATGGCAGCAATGGACATGGCCACGACCGCCGTTGCCAGCCACTTGCCAAGCACCAGCGAAAAGACCGAAATGGGGTTGGTGAGCAGAGGCTCCAGCGAAGCGCGCTCGCGCTCCCCAGCGGTGGTGTCCAGCGCCACGGTCAGCCCACCAAAGAGCACCGCCATCATCACCATCCATGGCACCATGGCCGTGAGTTGGGAGGAGCGACTTTGTGCACTGGCCAGGTTGCGCTCCTGAATGCGAAACGGTTGCAACACCGCTGGCGCCACACCTCGGGTGCTCAGCTCCAGCAGACCTTGCTCACGGTTAAAGCCTTCCAGCAGCGCCACATTGCGTCCCACCAGGACTGTCGACTGACGGTTGGCCGAGTCAAACACCACCCGAAGCTCGGGGGACTGGCCACTGCTTTGTCTCTCCTGATCATCTTCGGCGACCCATATGACCGACTCGCCCAAGCGGGAGTCCCGCAACTGCGACTCGAAGTCGGAAGGAGCGGGGTTCACCTTCATGCCTTGACGCAGAAGGTAGTTGTGCAGTTCCGGGGCATGCTCCAGGCCGGCGACCCATACCTCGCGGCGTTCGGCCTTCTCTTCCTGTTGGCTCACCACAAAGGACATGGCCACAAGCATGACCGGGCCGATCAGGACGGCCGTCAGAAAAATCATCATCAAGGTTTTGCGATCCCGCATGCTATCGACGATCTCTTTGCGAAAAACAATCCAGCTGTCTCTCAGTGCGGCATTCATTCGCTCGATCCCCTGCCCTGGGCAAATGCCAGGGCGACAAATGCGTCCTCAAAATCGGGGCACCCGGTCTGTTCGCACAGGGCATGCACTGAGCCCCGGGCCACGTCCTGTCCGGCGGCCACCACGCTCACTTCATTGCACAATCGCTCGACCTCTTGCATGATGTGGGTGGAAAACACGATACATTTGTTCCCCCCTTGCGGCGAGGCCAGATGGCGCAGCGCCTCACGCAGGCGGCGGGTAGCCACCACATCCAGCCCATTGGTCGGCTCGTCGAGCAGCAGGTTCGGCGGATTGTGGATCAGCGCCCGCGCCAGGGCGGTCTTCATGCGTTCGCCTTGGCTGAAGCCCTCGGTGCGGCGGTCAAGCAGTTCCTTCATGTCCAACAGTTCGCCCAAGGCGTCCGTACGCAGGTAGGCAGCGCTCTGCGTGAGTCCTTGCATGCGGCCATAGTAAATGACATTTTCACGGGCCGTGAGGCGCGGGTAGAGGCCACGTGAGTCGCTCAGACAGCCGATGCGTGACAGCGCGGCGCGCGGGTTCTCCCGCACATCAATGCCGTCAATCAAAACCTGGCCACCATCGGCTGCCAACAAACCTGCCACGATGCGCAGCGTGGTGGTTTTACCCGCACCGTTGGCCCCGAGCAGGCCGGTGATGCAGCCATTGTCTGCCGCAAAGTTCATGTCCCGCACAGCCTGCACCACGGTTGGAGCCACTCGAAAACGCTTGGGCTGCACAAACTGTTTGCTCAAATGTTCAACCCGAATCATGACCCGCCCTCCAGCGCGGCACTCAGGGGTACAAATGCTTTGGGGCGCGGGATGTTGGAAAGACAGGCGGCGTCCACTTTCAGGGCCGGCGCATCCTGCTTGTGGTCAATGAACTTGAAGACGATGTCACTGGCACAGCCCAGCCTCAAGATACCATGCCCGGCGTTGGGCACGACGATGTGGCGAACCTTCTCGCCCATTGCATTGGCAACTTCTGTCGCATGACGCGGTGGGGTTGCCGGGTCGACACCACCGCTGAACATCAGCACTGGCGCAGGGCTGGCGCGCAGCGTGTAAAACCCCTGATCGACTTTGGACTTGGGCCAGGACGCGCACACCGCTTGGTAAGACCTGTCCATGACGCCGGCAAATCGACCGGCGGTTGTCGCCGACGCCTCACGCAGCGGGTCTTCGGCGCAAATCACGGAAAAGTGCAGTCCCATGGCCAGGCTGCCACCTGCACGACTGAGGTTGGTACTGGCCAAACCAATCAGCGGAGTCCAGTTCTTTTGCGCTGCTTCGCTGACGGCATTCGGCAATCCAGCCGCCAACTGGGGGGCATAAAGCGGGCCACGCACCATACCCGCCACCATGGGAGCCGTCAGAATGAGCTGTTCACGCGCGCCGGTCAGCGGGTTGTTGACGGTCACGGTTTGGGGCAATGCGGTGAACATTCTTTCCCACTGCAGGGCCAGCGCGGGGTAGCGCTTGACGCAGCCTGCGTCGGCACCACAGTCGGCAACCAGCGCTTTCCAGGCGGTGTTGGCATCATCGGCCATCGATTGGGTCAACGACATGGTGGCCGGGGCCACGCCATCAATCACCATTCGGCGCACGTGCTGCGGGAACAGGCGCAAATACTCAAGGGCGGCGCGGCTGCCATACGATGCGCCGACAAGGTTGATCTGCCCCTGCCCCAGTGCAGTCCGCACAGCATCCAAATCGTGCATGGCAATCGTGGTGCTGTAGTAGCGCAGGTCGCCATGGGGCAGCTTCTCCAGTGCATCAAGGCATCTGGCCATGCGAGCCGGCAACTGGCCTGGGTCCAGAACCTCCGACAGACTGAGCCGTGCTTCCTGGCCGCATGTCAGTGGCGCACTTTTTCCTGTGCCACGTTGATCTACAAACACCAGATCGCGCCGGTTGTTCAGTCGCGACAACGTACCTTGCATTGCAGGCATCAGGTCGATGGCGCTTTGTCCCGGTCCACCCGCCAGCACATAGATGGGATCGGGAAGTTTTTCACGCGCTTTGGATGGCATGAGCGCAATGTGAATACTGATGCGCCTGCCTTGCGGATCTTCGGGATTGAGGGGACGGGAAAGCGTACCGCACAACACCGCGTCACGCATGCCAGGCAAGTGGCAAGGCTTGGTCATCAGGCTTTGGGCATATGACGAGAGATGCGCTGCCATGGCGGCCCCCAGGAGCAGCATCGCGAGTGCTCTCTTTGGATAAGACATTGGAATCTTGCTGATCATGAACGTCATGGCATCGCAATCTTCAGGTGCAAGTTTTCCGACGCGCAGGGCATGCGTGTGCGCATCGTCGTGTGCAGTACACATTGGCAGTTTGCCCGGTGCTGCAAATGATCTGGCCACTGCATTGGCACTTCAGGCATCAAGTCCATATTCAATCACCGCAGGCAACGATCAAAACAATGGTCAAACATCGACCTCCACCGAATCCCCATGCAACTCCATCAGGTCCCGCCGCGCCCCCGCCTCGCCCTTGCCCATCAGTTTGGTCATCAACTCCGCGGTCTGCCGGGTATCCAGATTGCCCAAACCCACTTGCAGCAGCCGCCGCGTGTCCGGGTTCAGCGTCGTGTCCCACAACTGCTCGGCGTTCATCTCACCCAGTCCCTTGAAGCGGCTGATGGCCCACGCGTTTTCACGCACACCCTCCTTGCGCAACTTGTCCAGAATGGCGGTCAACTCGCCTTCGTCGAGTGCATAGGCTTTGGACGCCGGCTTTTTGCCGCGCGCAGGGGCATCCACCCGAAACAGCGGAGGGCGCGCCACATAGATGTGACCGGTTTCGATGAGTTTTGGGAAGTGCTTGAAAAACAGCGTCAGCAGCAGGACCTGAATGTGCGAGCCATCCACGTCGGCATCACTCAGGATACATATCTTGCCGTAGCGCAGGCCGCTCAAGTCGGGTGAATCGTTGGGCCCATGTGGATCCACACCGATGGCCACCGCGATGTCGTGAATTTCGGTATTGGCAAACAGCCGGTCGCGCTCAACTTCCCAGGTATTGAGCACCTTGCCACGCAAGGGCAACACCGCCTGACTTTCCTTGTCGCGCCCCATTTTGGCGCTGCCGCCCGCTGAGTCGCCTTCCACCAGAAACACCTCGTTTTGCGCGATGTCGCGGCTTTCACAGTCGGTCAGCTTGCCAGGCAGCACCGCCACCCCGGACCCTTTGCGCTTTTCCACCTTTTGTCCGGCCTTTTGCCGCGATTGGGCGGCCTTGATGGCGATCTCGGCGAGCTTCTTGCCGTACTCCACGTTCTGGTTCAGCCAGAGCTCGAGCGCCGGGCGCACAAAGCTGGAGACCAGCCGCAGCGCGTCGCGCGAGTTGAGCCGCTCCTTGATCTGGCCCTGAAACTGTGGGTCCAGCACCTTGGTCGACAACACATAGCTGGCCCGGGCAAACACATCGTCGGGCAGCAGCTTGACGCCCTTGGGCAGCAATGAATGCATGTCGACAAAACTCTTGACCGCAGCAAACAGCCCATCGCGCAGTCCTGACTCGTGGGTGCCGCCAGCCGTCGTGGGAATCAGGTTGACGTAGCTTTCGCGCACCGGTTGGCCGTCTTCGGTGAATGCCACGCACCAGGCCACGCCCTCGCCTTCGGCAAAACTCTCGTGCTGGGCATCGGCAAAACCCTCACCCTCAAACAGCGGAATGACCGGTTCACCGGGCAGGGTTTGCGTCAGGTAGTCGCGCAGACCGCCTTTGTATACCCAGGTTTGGGTTTCTCTGGTCTTTTCCTGGGTCAGACTCACGGTCACACCGGGCATCAACACTGCCTTGCTGCGTAGCAGGTGCTCCAGATGCGACATGGGTATCGTCATTGACTCAAAATACTTGGCGTCCGGCCAGACCCGCACGCAGGTGCCGGAGCGGCGCTCACCGTCCCCCGCCGGGCGCAGGCTTAACGGTTCGACCACCTCACCACCCGCGAACACCAGCCGCGCCACCTGTTGTTCGCGGTAGGTGGTGGCTTCCAGGCGCACGCTCAGCGCGTTGGTAACACTCACGCCCACGCCGTGCAAGCCGCCGGAAAAGCTGTAAGCCCCGCCCTTGCCTTTGTCAAACTTGCCACCTGCATGCAATTGGGTAAACACCAGTTCGATCACCGGCGCGTTTTCGGTCGGGTGCAGGCCAAACGGAATGCCGCGTCCATCGTCCTCAACGCTGACCGAGCCGTCGGTATGCACCGTGACCTTGATCTTTTTGCCGTGGCCGGCCAGCGCCTCGTCGGCGGCGTTGTCGAGTACCTCTTGCAGGATATGCAGCGGGTTGTCGGTGCGGGTGTACATGCCCGGGCGCTGCTTGACGGGCTCCAGGCCCTTGAGCACGCGGATCGAGTTTTCAGAATATTCCGGGGTGGGTTTGGTCGCCATGGGCGGGCATTGTAATCAAGATGATGCAAAACCACTGGATATAAAACCATATCAACCACCAATTAAGTGCCTGCATGCCTTTAAGGCAGCATTGGCCGCGCCGATTGGCTATATTCCACCCATGCCAGAAGAACAGAAAACTCTCTCTACCGCCCAGGTGTTGATGTGTGGCGCGGCCATCGTCACCGTGTCAATGGGCATCCGCCATGGCTTTGGTTTGTGGCTGCAACCCATCACCCAGGAGCAAAACTGGAGCCGCGAGACCTTTGCCTTCGCCCTGGCCATGCAAAATCTGGTGTGGGGCTTTGCAGGCATTTTTGCCGGCATGTTGGCCGACCGGTTTGGTGCCTTTCGGGTGATTGTGGCGGGTGCGGTGTTGTACGCGTTTGGCTTGCTGGGCATGGCCTACGCCACCAGCCCCGGCATGTTTGCATTGACGGCTGGGGTGCTGATCGGCATGGCACAGGCCGGCACCACCTACGCCATTGTGTATGGCGTGATCGGGCGCAATGTACACGCCAGCAAACGTTCCTGGGCCATGGGCATTGCCGCGGCAGCAGGCTCATTTGGCCAGTTTTTGATGGTGCCTACCGAGGGTTTTCTCATTAGCAGCCTGGGTTGGCAACAGGCGTTGGTGGTGCTTGCCGCCGCCTCACTGTTGATGATGCCGCTGGCCTGGTGGCTGCGCGAGCCGGATTTTCGCGGTGGCGGTGCCGGGCACTTTCGCGAGCAGTCCATTGTCCAGGCCTTGCGCGAGGCTTTTGCTTACCGCAGCTTTCAGTTGCTGATGGCGGGTTATTTTGTCTGCGGCTTCCAGGTGGTGTTCATTGGTGTGCACATGCCAAGTTACCTCAAGGATCACAACCTGCCGGCACAGGTGGCAAGTTATTCGCTGGCCCTGATTGGGTTGTTCAACGTGTTTGGCACCTACATCGCAGGCGTGCTGGGGCAGCGCCTGCAGAAGAAGAATATCCTCGCTTTCATCTACCTCGCGCGTGCGGTTGTGATCAGCATCTTCCTGCTGGTGCCCTTGTCGGACGTCAGTGTCTACCTGTTTTCAGCCGTCATGGGGCTGCTGTGGTTGTCCACCGTGCCGCCGACCAATGCCACGGTGGCGCAGATTTTTGGCGTGGCACATTTGTCGATGCTGGGCGGTTTTGTATTTTTCAGTCATCAGATCGGCTCCTTTCTGGGCGTCTGGCTGGGCGGGGTGTTGTACGACCGTACCGGTAGTTATGACGTTGTCTGGTACCTCGCCATCGCCCTGGGGGTGATGGCCGCGTTGCTGAATCTGCCCATCAAAGAAGCGCCGATCAAGCGCGCGCCTTTGCCTCAGGGCACCTGAGCTCATGACACCAATCAAAAAAATAATCGCTGCGAGCGCTTTATCGGCGGCGCTTGCCGGCATTTTTTATCTGTACGGGCGGCCCGAGTTCCTGATGACCATCGCCAACCAGTTGTGGACCTGCTTTTGAACCCTGTGGCAGCGGCAGTGCCGGGATCTGCTTCTGACTGGGTGGCACGCTGGTCCGCGCTGGCGGTACCGGGCAGCCAGGTGCTTGATGTGGCATGTGGTACCGGGCGTCACATGCGCTGGTTCGCGCAACGTGGCCATGTCGTGACCGGTATCGACCGGAGCACTGACGCACTGGAATCGGCAGCAAATTTTGGGCGCGTGATCAAGGCTGACCTGGAAGCACAGCCCTGGCCATTGATTCAGCAGGGAAAACCCCAAGCTTTCGATGTGCTGGTGGTCACCAACTATCTGTGGCGTCCGCTCTGGCCCGCCTTGCTCGCCAGTGTGGCACCGGGTGGCTTGCTGATTTATGAGACCTTTGCGCTGGGCAACGCCCAGTTTGGCAAACCGTCACGTTCCGACTTTTTGCTGCGGCCCGGTGAGTTGCTCGAAGTCTGTCGGGACTTGCACATCGTTGCCTACGAGAATGGCTATTTGGCGCAACCTTCTCGACTGGTGCAGCGGATTGCGGCGTTGCGGCCTGGGGTTTCAAGCCCGGGCGACGGATCGCCGTGTCCCGCACTCTCGCTAGAATAGCGCGCTACCCTGAACCGAGCCGCACCCATGACATCCCAGACGCCATCCATCACCGGCAGCATTGTTGCCATGATCACCCCCATGCTGCCCGACGGCCGTGTTGATTACCCGGGTGTGCGAAAGCTGATCGACTGGCATATCGAACAGGGCACCGACTGCATCGGGGTGGTGGGTACCACGGGTGAGTCACCCACGGTGAGCATGGCTGAAAACTGCGAGATCATCCGCGTCTCGGTCGAGCAGGCGGCCGGTCGGGTTCCGATCATGGCAGGTTGCGGCTCCAACTGCACTGCCGAGGCAATCGAACTGGCCACTTTTGCCAAACAGGTGGGGGCAAGCTGCCAGTTGCAAGTGGTGCCGTACTACAACAAACCAACACAAGAAGGCCAGTACCAGCACTTCAAGGCGATCGCCGAAGCGGTTGACCTGCCCATGGTGCTGTACAACGTACCCGGCCGTTCGGTGGCCGACATGAGTTTGGAAACCGCGCTGCGCCTGGCGCACCTGCCCGGAGTGATCGGCATCAAGGAAGCCACTGGCAATATCGACCGGGCGCAGTGGTTGATCCGTGAGGCACCCAAGGGTTTTGCCATTTATTCCGGAGATGACCCGACGGCGGTCGCACTGATGTTGTGTGGTGGACATGGCAACATCAGCGTCACGGCCAACGTGGCCCCACGCCTGATGCACGAACTGTGTGTGGCGGCCATGGCGGGTGATGTGAGAACGGCGATGGCGATCCAGTTTCGGCTGCTGCCGCTGCACAAGAACCTGTTTGTGGAGGCCAACCCGATTCCAGTGAAATGGGCGATGGCGCGTATGGGCAAATGTGGCCCCACCTTGCGCCTGCCCATGACTCCTTTAAGCAGCGCCGCTGAAGCGCTGGTTGAAGAGGCACTGCGGGCCGCTGCCGTGTTGTAGAGAGTTGTTGATTTTTCATGCAAAGGACCTTTGTGAACCATTCCTCCCGATTCCTGCTGCTTGGCCTGACGCTGGCACTGGGCGCCTGCTCGACCCTAGAGGGTGACAAAGTCGATTACAAAAGTGCGGGCAATAAGGCACCGACCCTGGAGATTCCGCCGGACCTGACGCAACTCACGCGCGACAGTCGTTACACCGTGCCGGGCTCTGTCATTACCGCCAACAGCTTCAAAATAGGTCAAGCCAGCACGCAGGCGCTGCCCACCAGTCTCACCACGGTGGGCGATGTACGTATCGAGCGTTCAGGCAATCAGCGCTGGCTGGTGATCGACCGGCCAGCGGACAAATTGTGGGAGCCGGTGAAGGACTTCTGGCACGACAGTGGTTTCTTGCTGGCGATGGATCAGGCCAATCTGGGCATTATGGAAACCGACTGGGCAGAGAACCGGGCCAAATTGCCGCAGGATTTCATCCGCAACACCTTAGGGAAGCTGATCGACAACCTGTACTCGACCGGCGAGCGCGACAAGTTCCGCACTCGGCTGGAGCGAAATCCGGCGGGTGGCACCGACGTCTTCATCAGCCACCGCGGCATGATTGAGGTGTACGACAGCGCGCAGAAAGACCGGACAGTGTGGCAACCGCGCCCGGCAGACCCTGAACTGGAAGCTGAGTTCTTGCGCCGCCTGATGGTCAAACTTGGCGTGTCGCAAGAGCAGTCGCAAGCGCTGGTGGCCAGCAGTGTGCCCAAAACCGTGTCACGAGTGGTCAAGGTGGATGGCCAGCCAGCGCTGGTCGTCGATGACGGTTTTGATCGCGCCTGGCGCCGAGTCGGTCTGTCACTTGATCGCACCAACTTCACCGTCGAAGACCGCGACCGTAGCAAGGGTTACTATTTTGTTCGTTACGTCGTGCCGGTGGCGGACAAGAGCGAACCCGGCTTCTTTGGCAAACTGCTGGGTACCAGCAAAGCCGAAAGTGCGCCAAAAAAATACCGTGTATCCGTGGTGAGCCAGAACAACCAGAGCACGGTGTCGGTGCAAAACGCAGATGGTTCCGCAGCGCCAGAGGCAGAAGCACAGCGGATTGTGTCGGTGCTGGCAGAAGACCTCAAATAGCAACCCTGAGGGTCAAAAAAGGTCAGGATCCCGCGGCAAACCGGGTACCGGCCACTTTCAGACCCCACAGCAGCTCCACCAGCGCCGGGCAGTTGAGCAAGGGCTCTCCGGCCATGATCAACCAGTAACCGGTGCCATCCACCCATAAGGGTACAAAGGCAAACGTCGGCAGCAGAAAGTGCGGATCGGCGTGAAATGCCACATAGGCACCCGCCCCACCCCACCCTCGGCGGGCCTGGCGCTCGGCAAACGCACCATAGTCGGCAGCGGCCGCACTGAGCACATCGGCTTCGTCTTGCTCGAATCCAGCACGCCCCAGACAAAAGCCGCTGTCTGAGGCCAGAACCACACGGCGCTCCGCAGACAGCCCGGCAATCACAAACTGCAGAAAATCGTCCAGCTTGGCATCCGGCCCCTGCAACGGGCGCGGCAAACGCTGCACCCAGGCGCTGGCCTCGTGGCGGGCTACATCGGCATCATCCACATCGCTGAGTTCAGTCCAGCGGGTCAGATCGAGCGTATGCTCACCGCTCAGCAACACCTGCAACTGCTGTGCCACCCGATCTGGCTCGACCTGACCAAAGGCACGGATCGCCCCGGCGGGCGTCAGTGTGAACCATGCATTTTTGCTTGTCGTCATGTCGCCATTGTGCTTGAGTTGGACACCTGGGGCAGCACCGCATCGGCCAGCGCCAGCAGAAAAATGCCGAGCTCCTGTGGAGCCAGACCGAGTTGCAGCACCCGTTGCTCGGCTTCAGCGGGAGTCATGATTTTCAATGTGATCGAACGGGCCAACGCATCACTGGTGCACACCCGTTGCACCACCGACAATGGCATGTTGCCAGCCACCCAGGCATGTAGCGGATGCACCAGCAAGAGATGCTGCACGGTAAACCGCAGTTCGAACGCCTGTGACTGCTGCAGGCCAACGAGCATCTTGCGCAACAACACGAATCGGTCAAGCGGGCTCGCCGCCAGCCGTTGCGCCAACTCTTCGACATCCAAACCTGGCGCAGCAGTGTCCGACGCGGCAGTAATGACCACAGCGGGCGGCGGGGCGACGGACAATGGCAGCGGGTTCACTTCGGGACTGATCTTGCCCCCTGCTGGCGTCGTGGGAATCGGCTGTTGTGTCACAGCGGGCGTTTGGATCAGGCGTGCGGCAAGCTCCAAGGCGGCACGCATGGACTCGGCGTTGTACGGCTTGCCCAGCCACTGCCAGGGTTGCGGTTCAAGTGCCTGACAGGCAGCCTGCCACGATACATCGTGCCTGGACAGCAGTAATACCGCCGGCTGGCCCCCGACCCAGGCCAGCAACTGCGTCTGTGCCGCGATCGAATGGCGTGCCATGCCCATTGCGGCCAGATCAAGCAAGCAAATTGAGCCCGCCGCAACCGCTGGCACCCGCTCCGATGCAGCGTCCACCGCCTGCCAGCGCCAGTCAGGAAAATGTCGCTTCATAAACAGGTCGAACGCTGCCTGGTCGCGACTGACCATGCCCACCAGATACACCTTCATGAGCCCACCCGTGCCGACTCAAGCTGACAACTGACCGCCTCCCACGCCGGTGGCAAAGTGTCTGCCAGCTTGAGCAACTGACGCCGGGCCAGCATGAATGCCAGGTTGTCGTGGCAGGTCAAACAATGGTGAAAAAAAGTCTGCTGGGCTTGCTGGTCCGCAGACTTGAACGCTTCCACCACCTGGACGGCCAGGACGCGGGAATCGTCCGCACTGCAGCGGCGCGCCCGCGTCGAAATGTTCGCCGATACGACCGCGAGCACACTCCAGCGTGTCGCCAGTGCCGAAACAACTGGCAAGGCCGGCGCCTCCACTTGCGAAGCAAACCAGTTGACAACATGCGCTGCCAATCGGCTTTGTGCCATGCTGAGGGCCTGGCGCTTGCAGTCAGCATGCGCCGAACCAAAAACACAGAACAGATCTGCCAGCGCACCCTGGACCGGCTCGGCGCCGGGCAGTGCCAGCGCCGCCTCAACACGCGCCGCATGGCGTGCAGTGTCGCGCTGTGCATGCAACATACGCCGGGTGTGGGCTCTGAAGGCGTGGCGCTGCACGTCGGGTAGCGGCGGGTTGAACATCGGCCAAACCCTCAATCGAGCAAGGTTTCCATGAGGTCAATCATGAATTCAGCCTGCTCCTGCGTCATCGGTTCAAAGCCGTGCGGCAATCCCAATGACAGCAGCAAGTCCTGGTCTCCAGTCATTTGACCCATCTCACAAAATACTTTTTTAATAGCTTCAAAATCAATACCAGATTGAGGTAGAGCCAATAAAACGTGTGAAATATCGTGAATGGCGCTTTCCACCAGAACTTGCATCTGACTGCGCGTCAAACGGGTCAATGACGCAAACGCATCGGCCAGAAAAAACCCCGCGTCCACCTCACCTTTGATCACCTTACGGGCCACCGCCTGGTAACTATCCACCGGGACCCACGCAATCAGCGACTCGTCGAGATCGGCAGGCTCCAGCAAGCGAAGGCCGATCAGACGCACATCCCGATTTTCAGTGACGGCAATCCGGCATCCAGGTTGCAGGGACTCCAGCGCTTTCAGTCCGGATTGCGCAGCGGTGGCGATGACCATTTCGTCAAACCGCTGCACCGGCCGCGCCAAGGGCACATAGCCTCGGGTACGGATCAGGTCGGATGCGTCAAAGGGGTTGGCGTACACCATATCGGCCTGGCCCGCGGCCAGCAGTTCCGCCTGTTCCTGCGCACTGGTCGGTGTCAACAAATGCAGATGGACGCCCGATCGCCGTTGCACCACCGTATTGAGCAAGTGCCAGCTGGCAAAGTGTTCGGGTGAAAAATCCGGCGCTATCAGGAAGTTCATCATCTTGGTGCCGCCTTTTCCTGTTCCAGCCATTGCCGATACAGCGGAATCAGGCCGTTGACCTTGGTACGAGACGGTTTGCGCCGCACCGAGGTGTAACCCACGATGACACCCTCACGAATGTTGGGAACGGCGGTGGCATAGACCCAATAAAAGGCGCCATCCTTGCGCAGATTCTTGACGTAACCATGCCATTTTTTCCCGGCCGAAATGTCGTCCCACAAGCCTTTGAACGCGAGCTTGGGCATGTCGGGGTGCCGCAGGATATGGTGCGGTGCACCCAAAAGCTCGTCACGGGTGTAGCCGCTCATCTCGACAAACGCATCGTTGGCGTGGGTGATGATGCCCGCCAGATCGGTGCGCGAAACAATCAGGTGCCCCAAGGGAAACATCACCTCGAGGTCGGTCGTGTAGACCTTGCGCTGACTACCATCGCAATAGTTGAGTTCACAGCAGGTCGATGGGGCTGCGGGTTCGGACATGTCGCACAGTGTCACGCTGCACCTCGTCAAATCATTTTGGACAGCGACTCGGCCGCCCGCTTGATGTCCAGAAAAATCAGACCGAGTTTGGCGTTCGACTTGGCCAGCACCGTCAGCACCGCCTCCGGGCCAGCCGCACTCATGATCACGTAGCCGCGTTCGCCCTGGATCAGCACCCGCTCCAGCTTGCCGCGACTGAGCTCACGGGCTGTCCGCTCGCCCAACGACAGCAGGGCCGCCGACATGGCGCCAATCCGGTCCTCGTCCATCCCCTGCGGCAGCGCCGATGCAATCATCAGTCCGTCTGTCGAGATCAGCGCGCAGGCTTCAATATCGGCCGTTGAACCATTCAAGTCTTCAAGCGACTGCTGAAACATATCGGTGCGCATCATTAACTCCGGTTGACCCAATGGGTGAACGAACTGACCGGCACGCGGGGCGTGACAAAGCGATTGACCAGTGCGTCGGCATCAGCATACCCCAGCGCCATGCCACACACCAACATTTCGCCCGGACCGGCACCCAGGTGCGGCAGCACAATGCTGGAAAAGCCGTTCCAGGCGGCCTGCGGGCAGGTATGCAGGCCGTGTGCGCGGGCACATACCATCAGGCTTTGCAGAAACATGCCGTAATCCAGCAATGAACCACGCCCCATGACGCGGTCAATGGTGAACATCAGGCCCACCGGTGCATCGAAGAAACGGTAGTTCCTCTGATGCTGCAAGTGCATTTTGTCCTTGTCGGTTTTGGTGATGCCGAGCAGACCATAGAGGCTCCAGCCGTTTTCGCGGCGCCGGTCAATATAGGGACTGACCCACTGTTCCGGGTAATAGTCGTATTCCTCACGGTACTGGGCAGCCAGTGAAGGGTCGGCGCGCAACGCATCATGGGCGGCACAGACTTTGTCAACCAGCGCATCGCGGCTGGCACCTTGCAACACATAAACCTTCCAAGGCTGGGTGTTGGTGCCTGACGGCGAACGGCTGGCCACTTCCAGCAGGTGCTCCAGGGTTTCCCGTGCCACCGGTTGGCCGGTATAGGCGCGCGCAGACATGCGCGACGTGATGGCCGACTCAACCACGCCGGCTTGCTCAGAAAGTTGTAGGACAGAAGTCATAAAAATCAGTTGTAAAGAACAAACTCTTAAGGATTGCGATCCTTGAGCATATCGCGCAATCGTCGCGGCGCCGGAACCAGCGGTGTGCGACTGCGTGTCCAGGCCCCTTGCTCGGACGGCGACAAGGCGCGGCCACGACTCATGAACCAGGACGCCAGTTTGTACAGGCCCAAGCGGCTGTAAACCTGCGACCAGACCTGCCAGACCGCTGAAACACTCATGCTGCGCGCGGCACCACTGCCACGTAGGCTGGCGTTGTCGCTGTCCGGTCGGGCCTGTGCCTCATTGCGCAAGCGCACCAGGATATCGGTGATGGGAATCTTGACCGGGCACACCTCGGCGCATGCACCACACAAGGTGGAGGCAAACGCCAGCGGGTAGGTCACATCCAGACCCAGCATGTGGGGCGACACGATGGCACCAATCGGACCCGGGTAGGTGGTGCCGTAAGCGTGACCACCAATTCGCGCATACACCGGGCAATGGTTCATGCACGCACCACAGCGAATGCATTGCAGCGTCGCCCGCAGCCCCGGATCGGCGTAGGCCTGGGTTCGTCCGTTATCGAGCAGGATCAGATGGACTTCCTGCGGACCATCCTTCTCGCCCGGTTGGCGTGGCCCACTGATCATATTGACGTAGGTTGTCACCGGCTGCCCGGTGGCCGAGCGGGTCAGCAAACTCAGCAAAGGCGGCACATGTTCCAGTCTCTCGACCACTTTCTCGATGCCGGTGATGGCAATGTGCACCCTGGGCACCGTGGTGCACATGCGGCCATTGCCTTCGTTCTCCACCAGACACAAGGTACCAGTTTCTGCGACCGCCACATTGACACCTGAGAGACCAATGTCGGCATCGGCAAATTTTCGCCGCAACACACGTCGGCCAATCTGGATCAGTGCGTCCACGTCTTCGGTGTAACTCACCCCGGGCACTTCTTCGGCAAACAGTTGCGCAATCGCCTGTTTGGTCTTGTGAATGGCCGGCATGATGATGTGTGAGGGTGCCTCGCCGGCCAGCTGCACGATGTACTCGCCCATGTCTGACTCAAAGGCTTCAATCCCCGCTGCTTCCATGGCGTGGTTGAAGCCAATTTCCTCACTCACCATCGACTTGCCCTTGATGATATGTTTGGCATTCACACGCTGCGCAATACCCAGTGCAATGGCATTGGCTTCATCCGGGGTTTGTGCCCAGTGCACTTGCACACCGTTGGCCGTCAGGCGCGATTCAAGTTGCTCCAGCAAGCGCGGCAGGTGCGCAAGACTGTAGCGCCGGATCTGCTCACCCAGAGTACGCAGACCCTCGCGCTCCTCCTGATCCGGGAACTGAGTGCGTCGTTTCGCCTGCAAGAAGTCCATGGCACCACGAAAATTCTTGCGCTGCGCCGGATCGTTGAGCACGTGGCGCGTGCGCTGCTTGAAATCCTGTGTCGGGTTGATGGCAATCACCTTGCTCATGCGTAGCCTCCGGTATGACCTAGCAGCAGCACGACCAGTTCGCGAGGGCCATGCGCACCATACGCGAGCGTTTGCTGAATATCGGCGGTCTTGGACGGTCCGCTGATCAGCAAGGCATTGGTTGGCATGCCCTGCGCCCAGCCCTCCTGCCGCAAGGCGGTATAAAAATCGGCGTGCACCGTGTCTTCGTCGAGCAACACAAAGTGGGTGGCCGGTACCAGCGACATCAGCCGTGGTTCAGCCGGTGTCGGCCAGACGATCAGGCTGCCAATTTCGGCGATCGCGCCACGCGCCATGGTCAGCGAGGCGTCCACGTCATCAAACAGCCGATCGCGCCAGGATTCGATGGCCTGCTCATAGCGAATGATCTCCAGTTGCGAACCGGCCTGTGCCGCCAGCGCATCGCCGTGCGCCGTGCCCTGACCAATCAGCATCCGCCGCAGCCCTTTGAGCGCAGCCACCCGCAGCAACTGATCAACCCAGTTGCCTGCGGTGACCGCGTGAATCTCGGTTTTCACCGCCTGCATGGCCGAACACAGGCGGACCACTCTCTGCGCCCGGTCTTCACCCCGTCCCTGCCCGGTGTACCAGCTGGAAACGTCTGGCAACTCTGGCAGGTCCGGCATCGACGTTGCCCGCAATCGGCCCAGAATCGCTTCGCGTGCGCTCATGCTGTGGCACCTTTCATCGGCTGGGTGCGTTGCCATAAGAAACTCGCCAGATGTTGACCCGGCAACGAGACCACCCTGCGACCCGCCAATTCGTCCTGACGCGCTGCGCGACCGGTGATATTGAGCAGACATCCACAATCGGCACTCACCACCTGCTGGGCACCCGCTTCCTTGATGCTGGCCACCTTGTCGGTGACGATGGCCTCTGAAATTTCGGGGTGCAGCAGCGAGAAGGTTCCACCAAAACCGCAACACTCTTCGATGCGCTCCTGCTCCACCACCCGCACCCGCTCAAGCGTGGCGAGTAACGCGGCGCTGGTTTCGTGCGACCCCATCTGCCGCCGCGCATGACAAGAGGTGTGCAGGGCCACTCGGCACGGATCACCCTGATCCTGGTGCGAAAAATTCAAGACATGAACCAGGAACTCACTAAATTCAAACACCCGGTCCGACAGGGCCAGTGCGCGCGCATGTAACACCGGATCATCCGCAAACAAATGCGGATAGTGCAGACGAATCATGCCGCCGCAGGAGCCTGAGGGCACAATCACCGGCCAAGGTTCTACAAACAGATTCAGCTGTTGCAAGGCCACAGCGCGGGCCTCGTCCGGGTATCCGCTGCTATGCGCAGGTTGTCCGCAACAGGTTTGCGCGGCCGGGTAATGCACCCGAATGCCCTCTCGCTCCAGCAACAACACGCTGTCCATGCCCGCCTGCGGCATGAACTGATCAATCAGGCAGGTCGCAAAGAGGTAGACATCGTCGGGTTTGCCGGGATAGGAACGTTCGAGGCCGATGGAACACGCCATGCTTTTTGTCTCCGGTTCATGATTGCCGCATTGTTGCGTGATTTTCATAGCCTTGACTTGGCGTTCCGTAGCGAAAAACCCTGATTATTAGAAAAACATCTCCAAATTGTTGCAATGCAACAAAAAGGGCTTGCTGCATTGCAACATCTCCCTATAATTCGAGCTTGCTGCACTGCAACATTTCCGCACATCGCGGTACCGGGGCAGAAAACTTTTTAACTACCAGGAGAAACCACCATGATGACTGTTGAACAAGTACTGGCCGCTCAAAAAGCCAACGTTGAAACCCTGCTCGGTTTGACCGCCAAAGCCTTTGAGGGCGTTGAGAAGATCGTCGAACTGAACATGAGCGCATCAAAAGCGGCCTTGGCCGAGTCCGGCGAAAACGCCAAGGCCCTGCTGAGCGTCAAAGATGCGCAAGAGCTGCTGGCCCTGCAATCGAGCCTGCTGCAACCGCTGGCTGAAAAGACAGCAGCTTACAGCCGCCACCTCTATGAGATCGCCACTGGAACCACAGGCGAGTTCACCAAAGCCTTTGAGAGCCAAGCTGCTGAAGCGCAACAAAAGTTGGCCGGTATGATCGACTCGGCTGCCAAGAATGCACCGGCTGGCAGCGAAACTGCGGTTTCGGTGATGAAAAGCGCAGTCGCTGCAGCCAACACGGCGCTGGAATCTGTGCAAAAAGCGGTCAAACAAGCCACTGATGTCGCAGAAGCCAATTTTGCCGCTGTGACCAATACCGCTGCCAGCACCACCAAAACCAGCAGCAAGAAGCGTTAAGCCCTTGCTAGAAATGTGGCAAATTTGAAGACAAGTCAAAAATTAATGCTTTGCCTCTATAGTTCAAGGGAAAACCCTGAGATACTAGCTCTAGCAGCTTGATTTAAAGGCTTCCTTCACAACCGTACCGTTTGTCTCCTCGGGTCCTTTCGAAACCTTCAGGTTCAGGGATCCCTTAAGGGTTGGTCGCAAGACCAACCCTTTTTTTTCAGTTGCTGCGCTGGGCAATCAGTTGGCGTAGCGCCGGCAATGCCGCCAACATGGCCTGCCGACCGGACTGTATGGCGTTGCTCCGTGACGCAAAACTGGCACTGGACAAGCCCGTGGTCGCTGGTCTCACCACCAAGTCGGCCTTTTGCAGCTCAAAAGCAGTCAGACTTTTGCCCATGATGGCGAAAGTTTTCATCAAAATCTGAAACATGTCCTGACCCGCATTGCCCTGCAGGTCTCCCGAAATGTCGACCGCAACCACCAGGTCAGCCCCCATTTTTTTGGTGAACACCACTGGTACCGGCGATACCAGACCACCGTCAACGTAATCCCGCCCGGCAATCGTCACTGGCTGAAACACAGCGGGAATCGCACTCGACGCACGTACCGCCGTTGCGGTATCACCACGTTGAAACAACACGCCTGCACCACTTTGCAGATCCGTGACCACCACCCCCAATGGTCGGGGAAGTTCCTGAATTTGTTGACCCCGAACCTGGTCACTGATGAACCGTGCCAGCGCCTCTCCGCGCAGCAAACCGGGTTTAAACAGAGGCAGGCGCCAGTCTGAGAACGAGGCTTCTTCCATCGACTCAGCAATCAACTGCAATTCGCGTCCTGATTTGCCACTGGCGTACAAGGCTGCCACCACACTTCCGGCGGAGGTGCCAACCACCAGGTCAGGTGCCAACCCGGCTTCTTCAAGAACCTGAAGCACGCCAATATGGGCAAAACCACGCGCCGCGCCGCCACCCAGCGCCAACCCCAACCGGGGCTGCTTTTTGATCGCGGAAATCGGTGGTGCAGCGAGCACCGGTTCGCGTTGTGGCGCCTGGGCACACGCCGCGAGAAACGCCACCAGCACCATGGAACAGACGCCACAATACCAAGTGGTATTGCGGCCCGGACCGCTGGGACTCAACTGGTCGCCGCTTCCTGGGTTTCAGGCTTGGATTTGCCCTCTTTCTTCGGCAACGGCGTGATCTCAAGCAGAACTTCGGTTTTGGACATGTCCTTGTCGTCCAGGTCAACCGTCAGGCGACCACCGTCCATCAGTCGGCCAAACAACAATTCATCGGCCAGTGCGCGCCGAATGGTGTCCTGAATGAGTCGCTGCATCGGTCGAGCCCCCATCAAGGGGTCAAAACCCTTTTTGGCGAGGTGTTGGCGCAACTTGTCAGTGAAGGTCACTTCCACTTTCTTGTCGGCCAGTTGCGCCTCCAATTGCAGCAGGAACTTGTCAACCACGCGCAAGATCACGTTTTCATCGAGCGACTTGAAGCTGACGATGGCATCAAGCCGGTTGCGGAACTCAGGCGTGAACAGGCGTTTGATATCAGCCATTTCGTCACCGGCTTCACGCGGGTTGGTAAAGCCGATGCTGGCCTTGTTCATCGTCTCGGCACCGGCGTTGGTGGTCATGATGATGATGACATTGCGAAAATCGGCCTTGCGACCGTTGTTGTCGGTCAACGTGCCGTGGTCCATCACCTGCAGCAGCACGTTGAAAATGGCCGGGTGTGCTTTTTCGACCTCGTCCAGCAGCAAGACACAGTGTGGTTTTTTGGTGATGGCCTCGGTCAGCAGGCCACCCTGGTCAAAACCGACATAGCCGGGTGGCGCGCCAATGAGTCGGCTCACCGCATGCTGCTCCATGTACTCGCTCATGTCGAAACGGATCAACTCAATGCCCATGATGTAAGCAAGTTGCTTGGCGGCTTCCGTCTTGCCGACCCCGGTGGGACCACTGAACAAAAACGCACCAATCGGCTTGTCGCCCTTGCCCAGGCCTGAGCGCGCCATCTTCACGCTGGAGGCCAGCATGTCAAGGGCCTTGTCCTGACCAAAGACCACGTTCTTCAGGTCCCGCTCCAACGTCTTGAGCTTGCCACGGTCGTCGTTGGAAACATTGGCCGGCGGTATGCGGGCAATCTTGGCCACAATCTCTTCCACTTCGGCCTTGCTGATGATCTTCTTGCGTTTGGACGCCGGCAAGATACGCTGCGCGGCACCCGCCTCATCGATCACATCAATCGCCTTGTCCGGCAAATGACGGTCATTGATGTACTTGGCGCTGAGTTCGGCCGCAGCCTGCAAAGCGGCCGCCGCGTACTTGACGCTGTGGTGTTCCTCAAAACGTGATTTCAGCCCTTTGAGAATTTCAACCGTCTGCTCCACGGTCGGCTCCAGCACATCGACTTTCTGGAAGCGTCGCGACAGCGCTGCGTCTTTCTCGAAAATACCACGGTACTCCGTGAAGGTGGTCGCACCAATGCATTTCAGTGCACCGGTGCTGAGCGCCGGTTTGAGAAGGTTGGATGCATCGAGCGTGCCGCCCGACGCCGCACCGGCCCCAATCAGCGTGTGGATTTCATCGATGAACAAAATGGTGTTGGGCTTGTCCTTGAGCGACTTCAAAACGCCCTTGAGACGTTGCTCAAAATCGCCGCGGTACTTGGTTCCGGCCAGCAGTGCGCCCATATCGAGCGAATACACGATCGATTCGGCCAGAATTTCAGGCACGTCTTTTTGCGTGATGCGCCAGGCCAGGCCCTCGGCAATGGCAGTTTTGCCCACCCCCGCTTCACCCACCAGCAGCGGATTGTTCTTGCGGCGGCGACACAGAATCTGAATGACCCGTTCCACCTCGTACTCGCGTCCGATCAGCGGATCGATCTTGCCATCTTTGGCCAACTGATTGAGATTCTGGGTGTATTGCTCGAGTGGCGACGCCTTTTCGTTCTTTTCCGAACCGCCTTCTTCAGCCTCAGCCGGGCTCTCGCTGGCCTTGGTCGGCTCGGGCGGATCACTCTTCTTGATGCCATGGGCTATAAAGTTCACGACATCCAGTCGGGTCACCCCCTGCTGGTGCAGGTAATACACCGCATGAGAGGCTTTCTCGCCAAAAATCGTTAACAGCACGTTTGCGCCTGTCACCTCTTTTTTGCCAC
>NZ_JAGPBB010000107.1 GCF_018063565.1 Rhodoferax sp. | reverse complement strand
CGGCTCTGGACTTGTCAGCACGAAAGAACCGGTCAAACAGGCGTGGCAGCCTTTCCGGGTGAATGTCCGCACCGTGATTTGTCACACTGTCGGCGCCGATTCAATATTGACCCCGGGTCAATTTTCGGTCGGCGCCAACAGTCATAGACTATCAGTTAGTCGGTAGAGCGCGGTTCAGGCCCGAGCATGATCCAGCTAAACCGCGCCTGGGCGTCTACGGCCAGAATCACTTACGGCGATTGAACATTACCGATGCGGTGATCCAAAGCCGCGCGCAGTTTGGTGACTTCCGGGTCTTCGTCTTCAGCGGGGAGAGCTGAGAGATGGAGCTCATCGTCGACGCGCAGTGCACCATTGCGTGCCGACTCGGCCACCCGACTCGACGCCGGCAGTGACCCCGGCCAGCAAAGGTTTAAGTAACGTGGCCGCCTTGCCTGGCAACGACAGACGGGCATAGTGCTTCTTGGCCTCGTCTTTCCAGATCTCTTCCGTGAAGAACAGGCGCGCACGACCGCAAAAGCTCAGGCTGTGCTCAATCCAGACCGAGCCATTGCGCACCGCGCGGTGCAGGGCAAACAGGGTGGCCACCTCCAATGCCTGAAACGCCCGCTCCCGGTCTGGGCTGGAGATCGACACCTGCCGACCCTTCCCAGACTTGGTGCCACAACATCGTCAGGCAGCTTTCTGGAGCCTTTGAGATATAACGCTCGCAGCCCGGCCAAGGGTTCGATGGCCGGATGCTCGCCGGTGGCTTGCCATGGGAGCTTTGCAATGGCCACCAGCAGCGACCGCACGGGGCGAATGCCAGACAGCAAGGAATTTAGTGCGGTATGGGCCAGCGGCAGGCACTGCATTGTCCCCGTGCACTCCCTCGAAAAGACGCGTCGCGTGCAATGGCGATGGGAAAAGTTAAGTGTCTCCAGCAGGGATGGCGGCTCCCTGGGCGTCGCCGGGTTGTGGTCAGTGGGAAAGTCCTTGTCCGGCGCTACTGTCTATAGTTTTGCGCTGCTGTCCATTGGCGCCAGCGGGCCCACGCGGCGACGCATAGCTTTTGGAGACAGACTGGAAGGAAATGGCGGACATGGTCAAACCGCCATTTTAGGCGGCCTTGGCTCAAGAGAGGATCAGGTAGAGGGCAACAGCCCTTCGATGCCGTACAGGGTAGCGAGGTCGCTCATATGCTGGGGCAGGCCCTGCACGACCAGGGCCTTGCCACCGCGCATACAGACGCGGCGCAGTTCCAGTAATACGGCCAGCGCCGAAGAGTCAAAACGCCCCAAGGCCGTGGCGTTGACCACCACGGGGGACGCAGTTTCAGCGCCCAGACCCGTGATCAACTGCGCCAGACAGGCTTTGGCCTGCCCGTGGGTCAATTCAGCCGGCAAACTCAGCACATCAGGCCTTTTTGCCACTGTTGTTGGCTTTGTTGCGTTCGGCCAGAGCAGAAATCAATCCATCGATACCCTTGGTGTTGATTTCGCTGGCGAACTGGCTGCGGTAGGTTTCCACCAGCCACACGCCCAGCACATTCAGGTTGTAGATGCGCCATCCTGCGCCCTGGCCGGGAGTCTTCTCCAAGCGGTAGTCCAGTTGGATGGATTCACCGCTGCCTTTGATTTCGGAACGCACCAGCACTTCCTTGTCTTCCGGGGCGATGCGCAGCGGCTTCATCGTGATCAGTTGATCTGACACCTGGGCCAAGGCGCCCGCGTAGGTGCGCACCAACAGGGTCTTGAATTCTTCTTGCAAACGTTTTTGCTGATCGGGCGTGGCCTGACGCCAAGCGGGTCCCACCGCAGATGCCGTCATGCGCTGGAAGTTGACATTGGGCATGATGCGCGAATCGACCAAGGCGACGACCTTTGCCATATCGCCAGCGCGAATCGCTTTGTCGTTCTTGATGGTTTCCAGCACATCGGTCGACAAACGCTTGATCAAGGCGTCTGGTGCCTCGTCTTCCGCGTGCACCATAGGGGCCGCAAAGGCTGTGGCCAACAGAACAGAGGCTGCCAGAACCTGGCATAAAAAAGCGCGTTTCATCATATTTGTTCCTAGATCCTGTAAATAGCTTGCATTACTCCGTGTGCCGTCTTAACGCGCCCGGCAAGCCCCAAGCCGACACGGCTACTGGGCTGCGGAGGCTGGGGCCGCAGGAAGCGCCGCGGCTGGCTCGGAGTCCCAAGACGTCGTATCCTCGTCTGGCGGGTTGCCGTCATACACTTGGTTGCGCCGACGCTGCAAGAAGGCATCCCGCGTGAAACTGTATTTGTCCAGCGCGGCGCCATCGACCACGTCGCCCGCCTTCAGGTAGGTGGCGCGTGTGTCGACCGCGCTGACAATAGTCAAGGCATCACGGGTGGGCACATCTTGCACAGAATTCACGAGATTGCCTGGGATGTCTAGGGAAAGGGCCAGCGTGTCTCGCAGCGTAGAAGCTCCCCAAAATGGCAGCACGACAAAAGGACCAGGCCCAACACCCCAGCGCCCCAGCGTCAAACCGAAGTTGGCGGAATGGCGCTCCATGCCCATTTCACTGGCCACATCCAACAGGCCACCCAGACCCATCGTGGTGTTGACCACTACGCGGCCAAAGCTGTCCGCAGTGTCCAGCCCACGCAATTGCAAAGCGTTGTTGACCAGCGACCAGACATCGTCGAGGTTGGTGAAAAAGTTGTTGATGCCGGTGCGCATCCAATTGGGCATGACACGGGCGTATACCGTTGCCACGGGTTTGACGACAGCACGGTCGACCGAGTCATTGAAAGTAAACACACTGCGGTTCCAGGACTCCATGGGGTCCCGCGGGTCCTTCTGGGGTACAGCAGTACAGGCTTGCAGCGCGACCACCGCAAGCACCGCGCTCCAGCGGATTAGTTGATCCCGCCACGGCATTGGCGTCCGCGGGTCAGTGGATCGCATAACGTCATTCGCACTCATTTTTTCTCCGGCCCCGGGCTACTGCTACCCTCCGCCGCCTTACTGTATAGGAATTGGCTGATCAGGTTCTCTAACACGACGGCCGACTGGGTTGCCCCAATCACATCCCCCGCCGCTAGGTTCTTGTCCGCCGCACCGGCTTCTATGCCAATGTACTGCTCTCCGAGCAGGCCGCTGGTCAAAATTTTCAACGAGCTGTCCTTGGGAAAGGCATAGCGGCTTTCCAGAGCCAGCGTCACGCGGGCCTGGAAGGTCTTGTCGTCAAAGGTCAGCGTCTCGACGCGCCCCACCACCACCCCGCCGCTGCGCACCGCTGCCTTGGGCTTGAGCCCCCCGACATTGTCAAACTTGGCAGAGACGTGGTACGTGGACTGGAAATTCAGGGACAACAAATTGGCCGACTGCAGCGCCAGAAACAAAATGGCCACGGCTCCGATGAGCGCAAACCCACCCACCCACACGTCATTCTTGGAACGCTGCATGAAATTCCTTTTTCTAATCAGTTGAGGACAGAGCTGCGCTTCGCTCCGGTCTGTCCCACGAAGTATTCAAATAGTAAACATCATCGCGGTCAGGATGAAATCCAGTCCCAGCACCGCCAGTGAAGCCATCACCACCGTGCGCGTAGTCGCGCTCGCTACGCCTTCGGGTGTGGCTTGGGCCTCAAACCCCTGGAACACGGCGATAAAGGTCACCGTCAAGCCAAACACAAAACTTTTGATGACGCCGTTGCCCACATCCTGCCAAACGTCGACACCACCCTGAATCTGGCTCCAGAACGAACCGGAATCCACGCCGATCATCACCACGCCCACGGCCCAGCCACCAATGACGCCCATGGCGCTGAACACGGCCGCCAGCAGGGGCATGGCGATGACACCGGCCCAGAAACGCGGCGCCAGCACCCGCTGAATGGGATCCACGGCCATCATTTCCATGACGCTGATCTGCTCACCGGCCTTCATCAAACCAATCTCGGCGGTCAGCGAAGTGCCAGCCCGTCCGGCAAACAGCAAGGCCGTCACCACCGGACCCAGCTCGCGTACCAAGCTGAGCGTGACCAGAAGGCCAAGCGCCTCGGAGGAGCCATAGCGCTGCAGGGTGTAGTAGCCCTGCAGGCCGAACACAAAGCCCACGAACAGGCCGGACACCGCAATGATGGCCATCGAGTAGTTGCCCAGAAAGTGGATCTGGTCGCGCACTAGGCCGAAGCGGCGAAAGGTTGGCACGATCGACAGCAGCAACTTGAAGAACAGCCGTGCGGCATAGCCCATGTTCGCCAGTTTGCTGCGGGTGGCAAAGCCTGCATCGGCGGGTTTGTACCAACTCATCGCGTCACTCCGACCTGTTTTTGTTGTAGTGGTGTCCTGCCCGCATCCGGGCCGAAATCGTCGTCCACACTGTGCGCCGGGTAGTGAAAACGCACAGGCCCTTCGGACAGTGCATTGACATACTGGTACACCAGAGGGTCGTTGCTGTTGAGCACATCCTGGGGCGTGCCCTGCGAGGCCACCTTACCATTGACCAGGATGATGACGTGGTCGGCAATGGTGAAGGTCTGCTCCAGCTCATGCGATACAAAAATGCTGGTCAACCCCATGGAATCGTTCAACTGCCGGAGCAGGCGTGCCGAGGTGCCCACGTAAATCGGATCGATACCGGTGAACGGCTCGTCGTACATCACCAGTTCGGGGTCCAGCGCGATGGCACGTGCCAGTGCCACCCGGCGCGCCATACCGCCCGACAGGGCCGAGGGCATCATGTCGCAAGGATTGCGCAAGCCTACGGCATTGAGCATCATCAGCACGATGTCGTGGACCGTCTCTTCGGACGACAGGTCGGTGTGCTCGCGCAGTGGAAAGGCCACGTTGTCATAGCCGCTCAAGTCGGCAAACAGCGTTCCAAACTGGTACAGCATGCCCATGCGGCGCCGTGCGGCATAGAGTTGTCGCGGTCCATGACCGTCACATCCTGGCCATCAAACAGCATCTGCCCCGTTTGCGCCCGGTTTTGACCGCCAATCAGACGCAAAATCGTCGTTTTGCCCCCACTAGACGCACCGACCTTGCCACGCGGCACGGTCAGCGACACGTTATTCAATGTGACGCGTTCCCCGTAGCCAAAGCTCAGGTTGCGCAGCTCGACGAGCGGGGTGGGTGGGTGGGAAGCCATAAAAAAACAAAAACCGGGCAGTTTCCGGCTGTTGGATGATAAGGGATTCGTGTTAACCCTTGTATTTGGCGTGCATCAATGCGACAACCCTGGAGCAATAAATCCGCGCTGGGCCGCCCCAAGCGGATTTAGCCCCCTCGGGGGCAGCGACCCGCGCAGCGGTGCAACGTGGGGGCCACATTACCGGGGCAAGTCGCTGGCCCCCATCAGATACTCATCAACCGAACTCGCAGCTTGGCGGCCTTCGCGGATCGCCCAGACCACCAGGGCGCACGTCACCAGCCGCAAACACCTTGGGTACGTTGGTTGCATAGCCGTCGATGAAGTCTGTGCTTGCTTTGGCATTGCCGCGGGTATCCTTGTCGACTGGGCACATGCATCCGATTGCATCGGGTGGATGGCGTACTGCGCGTGGTCCCCGACGCGACCACGCCCACCAACAAAAAGCCGACGCCTAATTCTGTGGCGCTGTGGGAGTCGTGCAGTCGCTGGTGGCGCGAACGCGACTCCAACGCAGGCAGTACGGTGCGCACCAAGACTCAATCACACCGTAGCGCGTGAAGCGTTGCCGGTCAGCAGTCACAACAGTCACCGTCGTAAAAATCTTGGGTCGGGAGTCGCATATCGAGCGATGCATGGTAGCCACAACAACGAGTTATCGATACCTATTGGATTTACCGACGCGGTGTGCGAGTTGCGCCGTCGCGACCCATGCGCAAAGATTTCTCTTTCGATGTCGCCAAAATAGTCCCTGGCAAGATACGGGCGGCCCGCTTTTTGCGCTTTGCCGATGATTCAGTGTTATCAAATAGCGAAGCTGTACTCGCAAGGTTGTCGCGCATCGACCTCAAAGCTTTATAGGCGCCGTTAATCTGCTCTTCGTTCAGTCCCTGCATAGCTCTGATTCGAACGACATCCGCTACTTTTTCGACCGTTCGGATTTGGCGTAAGCCTTCAGCACTCAGAAACATCTGATTGACTCGGCCATCGTTTGGATCTGTTCGACGCTCCACCAGTCCGGCGGATGCAAGCTCATCGAGCAAACGGGCCAAGGTCATCTGCCCCACCTCGAGAAGTTCGGCAAGCTCGACTTGCCGGATACCTTGATGCGTTGAGATGTATAAAAGTGCCCGGGCCTGAGCCAAGGTCAACCCACTGCCTTTCAATGCATCGTCGAAAACCCGCTTAATAAGCCGCCATACATCCGATAGCATGAAGCCTAGATTATCGCGTTGAAGGTCCATGGGGTTGCGTCAATTGGTAAGTAAAGCTTATGATCTAAGTATCGCGCTGCTGCCCTATATCAGCACTTGTCGAACAGGATAGCTCAATATGAATTCAAACGCTCCGCATCCTTGGCGCGACATGATGGCTTACATACCCTTCAACCAGGAGCTCGGAATTGAGTTCGTCCATGTTGATGGCTTGAACTGTGCGCTACGTCTGCCTTACCGTGACGCTTTGGCCAGCGATCTGCATACGCAGTCGATGCACGGTGGTGCTCTGGCTGCACTCGCAGACAACACATTTGGTTTTGCGGTGTTTCGCCGATTGACGACCCATCGCGCATTCGCGACACTGGACCTGCGCATCGACTACATGCGGCCAAGCCTGCCGAGTGTCGCGGTCACCTGTGTTGGGTGCTGCCACGAGGTCAGTGAGCAGTTCGCATTTGTTCGCGGATACCTTTACGACGACGCACCGGATCGCCCGATTGCGACTGCGGTCGGCGTGTTCATTTTCACAAGCGGCCTGCTGGCAAACGCTCCGGAGACTTTGCATGATGTCACTGTCTGATACCGTTTCAGCCGCAAAGGCGACTCGCGATGGGGCACCCTTGATCGCCGATATACCCTTTGCGCAATTTCTGGGCATGCGCCTGGAATTGGACCAGCAAGAGCTGCTCTTCTTCTTGCCCACATCGCCCCGGTTGATCGGAAATCCCATTTTGCCGGCAATGCACGGTGGCGCGATGGCGGGTTTTCTCGAAAGCGCAGCTATGTTGCATTTGTTGTGGACAAATGGATCGATTGGCATGCCAAAACTAGTTGACTTCCGAATCGACTATCTGCGCAGCGCAAAGGTGCTGGATACTTGGGCAGCAGTCCGACCTTTGCGCGTGGGTGGCCGGGTTGCAAACCTACGAGTTGAGGCCTGGCAGGAAAGCCCAGACCGAATAGTCGCCGTTGGCAGCGGGAACTTTCTGCTTTCAGGCTGAGCCGTTTTCTGTGGTGTTTCGTCACGCTGACGTTTTAAATATTTCATAGTATTCACCGAAGTCGTTGAACGTATATTTCGTTGACCGTAATCTTAAGTGGCGACTGTATTGGAACCCTAACCAACCGACGGGAACAGACCTCAATGATTGATAAACCTTCTGCGGCCGCGTTAGCGCCGACGACGCTGATCGACAGCGACCACCCCGACGTAATCGCGTTTGCGCACGTCAACGCCAGAGGCGCAACCGAACGTGAGCGGGCCGTCTCGTTGTACTACGCCGTACGCGATGGGTTCCGCTACGACCCGTACCGTATTGATCTCTCGCCCGCAGGCATGCGTGCAAGCCATGTGCTGTTGATCCGAGTCGGATGGTGCGTGACGAAAGCGTCACTACTGACCGCTGCGGCGCGCGCTGCTGGCATTCCGGCGCGCGTGGGTTACGCCGACGTACGTAACCACCTGTCGACTGAACGCATGCGGCAGATGATGCAAACCGACCTTTTCATCTGGCACGGCTACTCGGAAATGTGGCTCGATGGTACCTGGGTCAAGGCTACGCCTGCGTTCAATATCGAGCTATGCGAGCGCTTCGGCCTGCTACCCCTCGATTGGGATGGACGCGTTGATTCGCTCTACCACCCGTGCGACCGCGAGGGCCGGCGGCACATGGAATACGTGAACCAGCGAGGCAGTTTCTACGATGTGCCGCTGACGCGAATGGTCGCCGATTTCTCTGTCACCTATCCGCGGCCTCGGATAACCGAAACTTCCGAGGCCTGCTTTGACGCAGATGTCGACCGGGAAACGCTATAAGCGTAGGCGTGCCCGCGTTAAGACAAGCTGTCTTGCAAAACCAGCTCCCATTGCGGCTTTTGGCTTGATTTGATGATAAAAAAATGAGAAATCAACTTAGGCGGCTTTGCGTTGCCAGGACAGCGCATCCACTTGGCTGATCCTTTGGTTGCTGACGACGAAAGTCCCAGCATGTAGATCTACACCCTTGGGCGAAACCTACGATGTCGAAGACTGGCTGCCTAATACTGACTCACTTCAGTCGCGCCCATGATGTCTAGAACAGGAAGCCGAGCGAAAAGACTTGCTCGCTCATCCAGATCGTCTGGTCCGCCGTGCCCTTGTAAACAGGCACACCCTTCAGCGCACCGTATGCGAACTTCTGCGTCAATTCGCCGTAGATGGATTTGTAGATGCGGTAGCGCAGACCCACTTCCGTACCCACGGTCCAGCCATTGAGTTGCCACCAGTCGTTACTGGAGAAGCAGCAGATGTTTTCGTTCTTCGGGCCTACCTGGTTCTCCTTTCCGAAAATGGTGTTGTCCGCATGCGGCAGCAAAATGCCCGCGCCAACGCGGCTGATCAATTGCAGGTGGCCTGCCTGTTGCTCAGGCCCGCGCAAATGTTTCAACCACACCGCATTGACCATGACATGGTTCAGGCCGTTGTGCAGCGCGTAGGTGAAGTTCTGCGGCGTTAGCGCCATGCTGCCGGGCGCAGGCTGGTTGTTGATGGTTCCGCTGACCGATGCGGTTTGGCCGAAATCAGTGTTGTATTTGGTGTGGTCCAGCGAAAACTCGATCGCGAACGTCTTCTCCGGATTCATGAACTTTCCAATCCGAATATTTTCCTGCGGATTGGTGAAGTCGAAATTGACCAGCGAATTGAGTGTATCCGACACACTGCCGGGAAAGTCACTCGCAGCGGCCTTGTGCACCGTGAAGTCATTGCCCAACTCGGGCTGGGACACATGGATGTCGCTGGGTGCGTACTGCTGGCGGCTGTAGCCCCACGAAAAATACCATTTGCCCTCATCCTTGAGGGCGCGGTTGAAGCTTTCCTTGGTGGAGTCCTGCGGAGCGCCCTGTGCCAACACTGTGGCGCACGGTGCCAGGGAAACCAGCACAGCGGCCAGGAAGTGCTTGGAGATTCGTGTTTTCATAGAGCTCCATTGTATTGGCACACCTCAAAGTGTCAGGATCGAGCACCCAGTTGTTTGACGTGCCTCATGGTCTTTGTGTGCCTGCGGCACCTGGTCCAACGCATAGTGCTGGCCGATATGGATCTTGACTTTGCCGCTCTGCCCTACCGCAAACAGATCAGCCACACATGGCCTGTGTTCTCTCGCGGGTGGTGATGTGGCAAAACAGCGTCAAGCGCGTGACATATAGCGAACCCTTGGGCGCCAGAATGCCGGGCGCAAACGGGGCGACCGGACCGGACGCCGCGCCAAAGCAGGCCATCAGGCCAAAGGGTTCCAAACAACCCAGCGATTTGTCGAACGTATCCTTGCCCACCGAGTCGTAGACCACCTTGACGCCCTTGCCACCGGTAATCTTCTTGACCTTGGCAACAAAATTATCTGCTACATAATTGATAGCGCTCTCCGCACCATTGGCAAGCGCCAGAGCACTTTTTATG
>NZ_JAGPBB010000045.1 GCF_018063565.1 Rhodoferax sp. | reverse complement strand
GTGCCCGCATCGTGATGCAGGGCAACTCGTCGGCCAACGCGCTGGCGCTGATCGATGCCATCAACAAACACAATGTGCGCGAGCCGCAAAAGCGGGTGTTGCTGCTGAATTACTCGGCGGTGGATCCGGTATTGACCAATGAAAAATGTAGTTTCTGGCATTTCCGCTTTGACGCCCATGCCGACATGCGCATGAGCGCCCTGATGTCCGTGATCCGTGACGAAGCGACGCTCAAGCGTGTTTACCTGATCGGTCAGGACTACAGCTTTGGCCAGGCGGTGGCGCGCGAGGCACGGCGTCAGCTCAGCCAATGGCGCCCGGATATCACCATTGTGGGGGACGAACTGCACGCCATTGGTCGGGTCAAGGACTTCATTCCTTACCTGAGCAAGATCAAGGCCAGTGGTGCGCAGGCGGTGATCACCGGCAATTGGGGCAATGATCTGACGCTGCTGGTCAAGGCGGCCAAAGAAGTGGGTTTTACCGGCAAGTTTTACACTTTCTATGGCAATGCGCTGGGTGCACCCACCGCGATGGGTGAGGCCGGCATTGGGCGGGTACTGGCGGTGGCTGACTGGATGCCCAATGTGCCGGGCCAGCCCAGCGAGGCGTTTTATCAAGCCTTTCGCCAGCGTTTTCCCAAGCCGGAAGATGACTATGTGCATATGCGCATGCAGTTGATGGTGCAGGCACTGGTGCAAGCCATTGTTGCGGCAGATGCTCTCGAAGCAGGCGCTATTGGCGCTCATCTGGAAAGAGCGGACGTGACTTTTCATGGCCAGCGCGGCACCATGCGTGCCAGTGATCACCAGTTTCAGCAAGCCTTGGTGGTGGGTGTCATGGAGCGCCAGGGATCACCCGGCGTGACCTTTGATGTGGAAGGGTCTGGCTATGGGTTCAAGGTCATCAAGACGCTCTCTGCCAGCGCCGCGCAGCAGCCCACCAGTTGCCAGATGCAGCGGCCTTAAGCGCGCGCCGGGGATCGCGGCTATACTCGCAGGCTCTGCAAAAACGCAGAAACGCACGTCAGGGGCAGTTCCAGCGCCTGTCGCAAGTTCTTATTCACAGGAAACAACATGATTGCAACCAGCATCAAAGCCGCTGTTGTCAAAGACAACGCACGTTCTGCCACTGACACCGGCAGCCCCGAAGTTCAGGTGGCCTTGCTCACCGCTCGTATCAATGAGCTGACGCCGCACTTCAAGACCCATGCCAAAGACCACCATGGCCGTCGCGGTCTGTTGCGCATGGTGAGTCGCCGTCGCAAACTGTTGGACTACCTCAAGAGCCGCGATGCCGATCGTTATGTGGCGCTGATTGCCAAACTGGGCCTGCGCAAGTAATTGGCCTCAAAAGAATGACGAACGCCTGAGTTAGGTCACTAGCTCAGGCGTTTTTTACTTCAGTTTTCATCGGACGCAACAAAAACCCAGCGAAGCTGTGTCATTCCAAAGTTGTTCGGGCGGTAGGCCTGGCAAGCTCTGGAATGGCATCGTGGCCTGTTTTGTCTGCTCCGGGCTTCGGTCGGGTGGCCTGCACCTGCCAGTATTCCGAGACATTCAGGAGAAATATATGACGATGTTCAAAAAAGTAAGCAAGACCTTCACTTGGGGTCAGCACACGGTCACGATGGAAACCGGCGAAGTTGCCCGCCAGTCCAGCGGCGCTGTGATGCTCGACATGGACGGCACGGTGGTGCTGGCCACGGTGGTGGCCAAGTCCGAAGGTAAAGCGGGGCAGGACTTCTTTCCGCTGACGGTCGACTATCTGGAAAAAACCTACGCTGCCGGGCGCATTCCGGGCAGCTTCTTCAAACGCGAAGGCCGGCCCAGCGAATTCGAGACGCTGACCAGCCGTCTGATCGACCGTCCAATCCGGCCGCTGTTCCCGGAAGGCTTCTTCAACGAAGTCCATGTGGTGGTCCATACCCTGTCGCTCAATCCCGAGGTTGACGCCGACATCGCCGCCATGATTGCCGTGAGCGCAGCGCTGTGTGTCAGCGGTGTGCCGTTCAGCGGTCCGATCGGGGCAGCCCGGGTTGGCTACGTCAACGGCGAATATGTGCTCAATCCGGGCCAGACCGCGCGCAAGAACTCGGTGCTGGATCTGGTGGTGGCTGGCACCGAATCTGCCGTGTTGATGGTGGAGTCCGAGGCGCAACAACTGTCTGAGGAAGTCATGCTCGGTGCCGTGGTGTTTGGCCACGACCAGGGCGTGATCGCCATCAATGCCATTCACGAATTGGTGCGCGATGCCGGCAAGCCGGTTTGGGACTGGAAAGCCCCAGCCAAGGATGAAGCGCTCATCGCCAAGGTGGGCGCTTTGGCCCAAGACAAGCTGGCAGCGGCCTACCAGATCCGCAACAAGCAGGCGCGCACGCAGGCTTGTCGCAGCGCTTATGCCGAAGTGATGGCGGGTTTGAAGGCTGATGGCATCGAATTTGACGCGGTCAAGGTTGAAGGCATGTTGTTTGACATCGAAGCCGGACTGGTGCGTGGCCAGATTCTGGCCGGCGAGCCGCGTATTGACGGTCGCGACACCCGCACCGTGCGTGCCATCGAAATCCGCAATGGCGTGTTGCCGCGTACCCACGGCTCTGCCTTGTTCACACGGGGCGAGACACAGGCGCTGGTGGTCACGACGCTGGGTACGGAGCGTGATGCACAACATATCGACGCCTTGTCCGGTGAATACGACGACCGCTTCATGCTGCACTACAACATGCCTCCGTTTGCCACCGGTGAGACCGGTCGTGTGGGCACGCCCAAGCGCCGCGAAATCGGCCATGGTCGGCTGGCCAAGCGCGCGCTGGTGGCGGTGCTGCCAAGCAAGGAAGAATTCCCCTACAGCGTGCGGGTGGTGTCTGAAATTACCGAGTCCAATGGCTCGTCGTCGATGGCTTCGGTCTGCGGTGGCTGTCTGTCGATGATGGACGCTGGTGTGCCCCTGAAAGCGCATGTGGCAGGTATTGCCATGGGCCTGATCAAGGACGAGAACCGCTTTGCCGTGCTGACCGACATTCTGGGTGACGAAGACCACCTGGGCGACATGGATTTCAAGGTAGCAGGCACCACCAACGGCATCACCGCGTTGCAGATGGACATCAAGATCCAGGGCATCACCAAGGAAATCATGCAGGTGGCGCTGGCGCAGGCCAAGGAAGCGCGGATGCACATTCTGGGCAAGATGGTCGAAGCCATGGGTGCTGCCAAAACCGAAGTGTCCAACTTTGCGCCACGTCTGTTCACCATGAAGATCAACCCTGAGAAAATCCGTGACGTGATCGGCAAGGGCGGTTCGGTGATCCGTGCGCTGACTGAAGAAACCGGCACCCAGATCAACATCGACGAGGACGGCACCATCACCATCGCCTCCAGCGATCCGGCCAAGGCCGATGAGGCCAAGCGCCGCATCGAAGCCATCACCGCCGAGGTGGAAATTGGCAAGATCTACGAAGGTCCGGTCACCAAGATTCTGGACTTTGGCGCGCTGATCAATCTGCTGCCTGGCAAGGACGGCTTGCTGCACATCAGCCAGATCGCACACGAGCGGGTGGAGAAGGTCACCGACTACCTGTCCGAGGGCCAGATCGTGCGTGTGAAGGTGATGGAAACCGACGAAAAAGGCCGTATCAAGCTGTCGATGAAGGCGCTACTGGAGCGTCCTGCCCAGCAGCAGACCGATAACCGCAACTGATCACTGCTTCATTTTCAACATAATTGATAGCAGAAAAGTCATCTGGAATAAGCGCTAGAGGCATAAATCATCATGAAAGTGATTGAGTTGAACGGGTACGGGAGCGCAGACGTATTACGTCTGGGTGAGCGGCCCGTGCCTGTGGCTGCGCCCGATGAGCTGCTGATTAGGGTCCGGGCCAGTGGTGTCAATCGGCCCGATGTGTTGCAGCGGATGGGTCATTACCCGGTACCTGCAGGGGCGTCAGATATTTTGGGCTTGGAGGTTGCCGGTGTCATCGAACACGGCGACCAAGCGGCATTGGCAGCGGCGGGCTTCAGGCTCGGCGATCGGGTCTGTGCCCTGGTGACAGGCGGCGGGTACGCCGAGTTTTGTGTAGCCCCGATTGCCCAGTGCCTGCCGGTGCCGGGCGGGTTGACCGACGTACAGGCCGCCAGTCTGCCGGAGACGTTTTTTACCGTCTGGAGCAATCTGGCGGATCGTGCACGCTTGCAAAGCGGCGAAACGGTGTTGATACAGGGCGGTTCCAGCGGTATTGGTGTGGCGGCAATCCAACTGGCCAAACAGCTTGGCGCCACCGTGATCGTGACGGCAGGCAGTGACGATAAATGTGCGGCCTGCCTGGCCTTGGGTGCCGACTTCGCCATCAACTATAAAACGCAGGATTTCCAGGCTGAACTGATGCAACTGACCGACGGGCAGGGTGTAGATGTCATTCTGGATATGGTGGCAGGCAGCTATGTGGCCAAAGAGGTGCAATGCCTCAAAGAAGATGGTCGTTTGGTGATCATCTCGATCCTTGGGGGTGTCAAGAGTGAGTTCAATGCAGGCCTGGTATTGCGTCGGCGTCTGGTCATCACAGGCTCCACGTTGCGACCGCGTCCGGTGGCGTTCAAAGCCGCCATTGCACAGGCCTGCCTGAAACAGGTGTGGCCGGCACTGGCTGCGGGTCAGATCAGGCCGGTTATCTATCGTACTTTTGCGGCAGCGGACGTGGTGCAAGCGCACCACTTGATGGAATCAAGCCAGCACGTGGGAAAAATTGTTTTGACTTGGGGTGAAGCATGAAAAAGAAGTTGATTGCAGGAAACTGGAAGATGAATGGCAGCCTGGCGGCCAATGCCAAGCTGCTGGCCGACATTCTCGCGGGCCTGTCGCAGCCGGCTTGTGAGGTGGCTGTGGGGGTGCCTGCGCCGTATCTTGCGCAATGTCAGGCTCTGCTGGCTGGCAGCACCATTGAGCTGGCATCACAGGATGTTTCAGCCCACGAAACTGGCGCTTACACCGGTGAGATTTCAGCAGCCATGCTGAAGGACTTTGGTGTGCGATATGCCATCGTCGGGCACTCTGAGCGGCGTCAGTATCATGGCGAAACCGATGAAGCGGTCGCACTCAAGGCGCAGCGTGCGCTGGCCAGTGGCATCACACCCATCGTGTGTGTTGGTGAAACCCTGGCTGAACGTGAGGCCGGTCGAACCGACGAGGTGGTCAAACGCCAACTTGCGGCGGTGATTCACACCAACGGCCATTGCATCAGTGAAATTGTGGTCGCCTATGAACCGGTATGGGCCATTGGCACCGGCAAAACCGCCAGCCCCGAACAGGCACAGCAGGTGCATGCGGTGTTGCGGGCACAACTGCATGCGGCAACGGAACATTCGGCACGGATCAAGCTGCTGTATGGCGGCAGCATGAACGCCACCAATGCCGCCGCCCTGCTGGTGCAACCCGACATTGATGGTGGCCTGATTGGCGGAGCCGCGCTCAAACCGCAAGATTTTTTGACAATTATTGCTGCTTGCGTTTGACGAATAAGCGTTTATAGCTCTATTTTTAGGAGTAGTTGATGGGTGTTGTTTCGACTGTTTTGTTGGCTGTACAGATGCTTTCAGCCGTTGCCATGATCGGCCTGATTCTGGTGCAGCATGGCAAGGGGGCTGATATGGGTGCGGCCTTTGGCAGCGGGGGCTCAGGCAGTTTGTTTGGTGCCAGTGGCAGCGCCAACTTTTTGTCCCGAACCACGGCGGTGTTGGCCACCGTGTTTTTTGTCAGTACCTTGTTGCTGGCCTATTTCGGCTCGGTTCGGCCGGCCGCCAAATCCAATAGTGTGCTTGAGAACGCCGCCTTGGTGGTGCCAGCGCCGGTGGTGTCGGCCCCAGTGGTTCCTGCCTCTGGTGCGGCCCAGATACCTGCCAAATAATTGCGCTTGAGATTCGTCAATCCCGCAACTGTTTCAAGGGGATTTCAGGGTAAACTCTTAGTTGTTTCCGGTGCCCATCAGCGATCAAGTCGCCGGGTTTCCGGGTTCAGCAGAATGCCGTCGTGGTGAAATTGGTAGACACGCTATCTTGAGGTGGTAGTGGCGAAAGCTTTGCGAGTTCGAGTCTCGCCGACGGCACCAAGTAAATTTTGTTTGTCGCGATCCCATGTGGCAAGCACCTAATTGAATCAGTCTCGCAAGATGAACCTTGATCAATATTTGCCGGTCTTCCTGTTCATTCTGATCGGTCTCTCGGTCGGAGTCATGCCTCAGATCATTGGTTTTATTCTGGGTCCTAACCGGCCAGATCCGGCCAAAAACTCCCCTTACGAATGTGGTTTTGAAGCGTTTGGTGATGCGCGGATGCAGTTTGACGTCCGTTATTACCTCATCGCCATCCTGTTCATCCTGTTTGATCTTGAAACAGCCCTGCTGTTTCCGTGGGCAGCCACACTCAAGGACCTGGGTTTGTATGGTTTTTTGGTTGGTCTGGAAATTGTGACTATTCTGACGATCGGATTTGTCTACATGTGGATCAAGGGCGCTCTGGATTGGGAGTAAGGCGATGATTGAAGGTATTCTCAAAGAGGGCTTTGTCACCACGAGTTACGACGCTGTGGTGAATTGGGCCAAGACCGGTTCGGTATGGCCGATGACATTCGGATTGGCCTGTTGTGCCGTTGAAATGATGCATGCTGCAGCAGCCCGGTACGACATCAGCAGATTTGGTGCTGAAGTTTTCCGTCCAAGCCCACGTCAGTCTGACCTGATCATTGTGGCGGGCACCCTGACCAACAAGATGGCACCGGCGTTTCGCAAGGTTTATGACCAGATGGCCGAGCCGCGCTGGGTGATCAGCATGGGATCATGTGCCAATGGCGGTGGTTACTACCATTACAGCTATTCGGTCGTGCGCGGCTGCGACCGCATTGTTCCGGTGGATGTGTATGTGCCGGGTTGTCCGCCGACCGCGGAGGCGTTGATTTATGGCATTTTGCAATTGCAGCAAAAAATCCGTCGTACACAAACCATTGCGCGAGTCTGAGGGATAGCAAACATGACAACGTATTCTGTTTTGCCAGAAACCACGCGCCAGGCGGTCGAGGCAGCGCTGGGCGACAAGCTCAAACGCATTGCCATTACTTTGGATCAGGTGACCGTGGAGGTGCTGGCTGAGCACTACCACCTTGCCGCTTTGGCGCTGCGTGACCATCCGGCGTGCAGGTTTGAGCAGATGATGGATTTGTGTGGTGTTGACTACTCAGAGTTTCCTGCTGGCACCCCCGATGGTTTGCGTTTTTGCGTGGTGTTGCATTTGCTGTCGGTTAGTTTGAACCAGCGTGTGCGCTTGAAGGTGTTTGTGCCGGATGATGCAGCGCCGGTGTTGCCGACCGTGACCGATATCTGGAGCGGGGCCAACTGGTTTGAACGTGAAGCGTTCGATCTGTTTGGTATTGTGTTTGAGGGGCACGACGATCTGCGGCGAATACTGACGGATTACGGCTTTATCGGTCATCCGTTTCGCAAGGACTTTCCGCTGTCAGGTCATGTTGAAATGCGCTACGACGCTGAACAGCGGCGCGTGGTGTACCAGCCGGTCACGATTGAGCCGCGAGAAATCACTCCGCGAATCATCCGTGAGGAGAACTACGGGGGCTTGCGTCAGGCAGTTTGAGTATGGCTGAAATAAAAAACTACACACTGAACTTCGGACCGCAGCACCCGGCCGCGCACGGTGTTTTGCGCTTGGTGCTGGAACTGGACGGTGAGGTGATTCAACGGGCCGATCCGCACATTGGGCTGTTGCATCGGGGTACGGAAAAACTGGCCGAGAGCAAAACATTTTTGCAGACACTGCCCTACATGGACCGACTCGACTATATGTCCATGATGTGCAACGAACAGGCGTATTGCCTGGCGTTGGAGAAAATGCTGGATCTGGATGTGCCACTGCGTGCCCAGTACATCCGGGTCATGTTTGCCGAAATTACCCGACTGCTCAACCATCTATTGTGGGTCGGTGCGCATGCCATCGACTGTGGCGCGATGACGGTGATGTTGTATGCATTTCGGGAACGTGAAGATCTGCTCGACATGTACGAGGCGGTCAGTGGTGCGCGTATGCATGCGGCCTACTTTCGACCCGGCGGCGTTTACCGGGACTTGCCCGACACCATGCCGCGTCACACACCCAACAAGATTCGCAGCGCCAAGTCGACTGCGGCGCTCAATCGCAATCGTAGCGGCAGCCTGCTGGATTTCATCGAAGACTTTACCCAGCGGTTTCCGACCTATTTAGGTGAATACCACACCTTGCTGACTGAGAACCGTATTTGGAAGCAGCGCACGGTCGGTATCGGTGTGGTGACCCCGGAGCGGGCCCTGAATTTGGGTTTTTCCGGTCCCATGCTGCGGGGATCCGGCTTTGCCTGGGATCTGCGCAAGCAGCAGCCCTATGAAGTTTACGATCAGTTGGACTTTGATATTCCAGTCGGCAAGACGGGGGATACCTATGACCGCTATCTGGTGCGTATGGAAGAGATGAAGCAATCCAATCGCATCATCAAGCAATGTGTTGACTGGTTGCGTGTCAACCCGGGCCCGGTGATCACCGACAACCGCAAGATTGCGCCGCCGGATCGCGAGTCGATGAAGTCCAACATGGAAGACCTGATTCATCACTTCAAATTGTTCACCGAAGGATTTTGTGTTCCAGTGGGTGAAACCTACGCGGCCATTGAACACCCCAAGGGGGAGTTTGGCATCTACATGATCAGCGATGGTGCCAATAAACCTTATCGGATGAAGATTCGTCCGCCTGCGTTTGTGCACTTGGCCGCACTCGACGAGATGGGCAAAGGGCACATGATTGCGGATGCCGTGTCCATCATTGGCACTATGGATATTGTGTTTGGGGAAGTGGATCGATGATTTCTGAAGCATCCAAAGCGCGTTTCGCCCGCGAAGTTGCCAAATACCCGGCGGATCAAAAACAATCGGCGGTGATGGCGTGCCTGTCCATCGCACAGCAAGAACTGGGGTATGTCAGCGAGGAGATTGAGCGCGATGTCGCACAGTACCTGGGCATGCCGGTGATGGCGGTGCACGAGGTGACAAGTTTTTACAACATGTACAACCAGCGTCCGGTGGGCAGATACAAACTCAACGTTTGTACCAACCTGCCGTGCCAGTTGCGTGATGGTGTCAACACCTTGCAATATCTGGAAAAGAAGCTGGGCATTTCCATGGGGCAAACCACACCGGACGGTCTGTTCACTTTGCAGCAAAGCGAATGTTTGGGCGCCTGTGCCGATTCCCCGGTGATGCTGGTGAATGACCGCTCCATGTGCAGTTTCATGACCCCGGAAAAACTCGATCAGCTGGTCGATGGTTTGCGTGCCGCAGGAGACCAATGATGAATGCGCAGCAAATACTTGACCAGTTTCGCTCTGCGGGTATCGAGACCTGTTTTCACGGCCGCCATATCGAGCCGCAAATCCTCGCAGGTATTGATGGCCGTAATTGGCGCTTGAAAGACTATGAGAGCCGTGGTGGTTATCAAGCTTTGCGCAAGATTCTGGGTCTCGACGGCGGGGCTGGCATGACACAGGACCAGGTGATCGCGACTGTCAAGGAGTCTGCGCTGCGTGGGCGTGGTGGCGCTGGTTTTCCGACGGGATTGAAGTGGAGCTTCATGCCGCGTCAGTTTCCAGGAGTCAAGTATCTGGTTTGCAATTCAGATGAAGGCGAGCCGGGCACCTGCAAAGACCGGGAGATTCTGGAATTCAATCCGCACATCGTGATTGAAGGTATGGCCATTGCTGCTTATGCCATGGGTACTGCGGTGGGTTACAACTATATTCATGGCGAGATTTTTTCGACCTACGAGCGATTTGAAACGGCGCTGGAGGAAGCGCGCGCCGCTGGCTTGCTGGGCGACAACATTCTGGGTAGTGGTTTTAGTTTCCAGCTCCACGCAGCCCATGGTTTTGGTGCCTACATCTGTGGCGAAGAGACAGCGCTGCTTGAATCACTCGAAGGCAAGAAGGGCCAACCGCGTTTCAAACCGCCATTCCCCGCCAGTTTTGGCCTCTACGGCAAGCCGACCACGATTAACAACACCGAAACTTTTGCGGCAGTGCCTTGGATTATTCGCAATGGTGGCGCCGCTTACCTGGCGTGTGGGAAACCGAATAACGGTGGCACCAAGATTTACTCGGTCAGTGGCGATGTCGAGCGGCCTGGCAACTTTGAGGTGCCCATGGGGACACCTTTCGCCACAGTACTCGAACTCGCTGGCGGTGTTCGGGCAGGCCGCAAACTCAAGGCGGTCATTCCCGGTGGTTCCTCATCGCCAGTGCTACCCGCATCGCTGATGATGGAATGCACCATGGACTACGACTCGATTGCCAAAGCGGGTTCGATGTTGGGGTCTGGCGCGGTAATTGTCATGGACGACAGTCGCTGCATGGTCAAAAGCCTGCAACGCCTAAGCTATTTCTATATGCATGAATCCTGCGGCCAGTGCACTCCTTGCCGGGAGGGCACAGGCTGGTTGTGGCGTGTGGTCGACCGGATTGAAAACGGTCAGGGACGCGCCGGAGACATGGACTTGCTCGACAGCGTGGCGGGCGACATTCAAGGTCGCACCATCTGTGCGTTGGGTGACGCGGCGGCGATGCCGGTGCGTGCCATGTTGAAGCATTTCCGACCCGAATTTGAGTACCACGTTGAGCACAAGACCTGCATGGTCCCAGCCTACGTTTGAGCGAGTGCCAAGATGATTGAAATTGAACTCGATGGCAAGAAGGTGGATATTGCGCAAGGCAGCATGATCATGCATGCAGCCGAGAAAGCAGGAACCTATATTCCCCATTTCTGTTACCACAAAAAACTCAGCATCGCGGCGAGTTGTCGCATGTGTCTGGTTGATGTGGAAAAAATGCCCAAACCGATGCCTGCGTGCGCCACACCTGTGACGCAGGGTATGGTTGTCCACACCAAGACTGACAAGGCGGTTATGGCCCAGAAGTCGGTGATGGAGTTCCTGCTGATCAATCACCCGCTGGATTGCCCCATCTGTGATCAGGGCGGCGAGTGTCAACTACAGGACTTGGCTGTCGGTTATGGTGGAACGGCTTCACGCTATGAAGAAGAGAAGCGCGTTGTTTTGCACAAAAATGTGGGCCCGCTGATTTCTATGGAAGAAATGAGCCGGTGCATCCATTGCACGCGTTGTGTGCGATTTGGCCAGGAAATTGCGGGTGTTATGGAGCTCGGTATGTCGCATCGCGGAGAGCATGCGGAAATCGAAACCTTTGTTGGACAGTCCGTTGATTCCGAACTATCGGGCAATATGATCGATATCTGCCCGGTCGGCGCGCTGACCAGCAAGCCGTTTCGTTATAGCGCGCGGACATGGGAGTTGTCACGCCGCAAGTCCGTCAGTCCGCATGACTCGACTGGCGCTAACCTGATCGTACAAGTCAAAAGCAACCGGGTGATGCGGGTCGTGCCACTGGAGAACGAAGCGATCAACGAGTGCTGGATTGCTGACCGCGACCGGTTCTCGTACGAAGCGCTCAATAGTGAAGAGCGTCTGACGATGCCGATGTTGAAACAAGGCGGTGAATGGAAGACGGTGGACTGGAAGACCGCACTAGAGTATGTGGCACACGGCCTTCAGAGTGTCAAAAATGAGCATGGTGCCAGTGCCATTGGTGCTTTGCTGAGCCCGCACAGCACACTTGAAGAGCTGTATCTTGGCGGCGCATTGGTGCGTGCTCTTGGCAGCGAAAACGTGGATTACAGATTGCGGCATGCCGAATTTGAGCCGGCAGTGCGCGGGGCGCGTTATCTGGGTATGTCAATTGAGGCCCTGTCACATTTGCAGGCGGCGCTGGTGGTAGGCTCCAACCTTCGCAAGGACCATCCGCTCTTTGCCCAGCGTATTCGTCAAGCGGTTCGCGGTGGTTGTGCCGTGCATGCTGTCCACGCCGGCGGTTTGGACTGGGCGATGTCCATGAGTCAAGACTGTTGCGTTCCGGCGTCGCAGTGGGTGCAGATGCTGGCCGACATTGCAGCCGCTGTCGCTCTGGAAAAAAATGTACCAGCCCCCATGGCGGGTCAAGCCAGCGAAGTTGCCCGGGCGATTGCTGCGTCGTTGCTTGGCAGTGAACAGAGCGCTGTTCTGTTGGGCAATGCGGCGGCTCATCACGCTCAGGCGAGTCAATTGCTGGCTTTGGCCAACTGGATCGCTGAGCATACGGGGTCTTCCGTGGGTTATCTTACGCAGGCTGCCAACACCGTGGGTGCCCAGTTTGCGGCGGCTTTGCCAGGTAAGGGGGGGCTGAATGCCGGCCAGATGCTGTCGGGGGCGCTCAAGGCGATCCTCCTGCTCAATAACGAACCTGAATTTGATTCTGCAGCAGGCCGTAGCGCAATAACTGCCCTGAAGTCCTGCGAAATGGTGGTGACGTTGAGTCCGTTCAAGGCCAACTTGGACATCAGTGACGTATTGTTGCCAATTTCGCCTTTCACGGAGACCTCGGGGACCTTTGTGAATGCCGAGGCGCGGGTACAGAGTTTTCATGCAGTGGTCAAACCACTCGGCGAGACACGACCTGCCTGGAAGGTCTTGCGGGCACTGGCCAATGTCTTGGATCTGCCCGGATTCGGATTTGATTCCTCCGAAGACGTGTTGGCGCAGGCGTTTGCGCCAAATGGTGGGGTGACGCCTGCTTTTCTGTCGGCTGAGCAGTTGAACAACACCAGTCGATTGGATGTCCCGGCGACTTCGGTTCCGACAGGCGAGCCATGTGTGGCCGCGATCTATCAACTTGATGGCATCGTACGCCGTGCCGGCTCCCTGCAAATGACGTCAGATGCGCGATCTGTCAAGACCGGGGAGGTGACGGTATGAGCGACTTCATCTTTTCATTGGGTCAAGGTCTCTTGACCGCGCCGTGGTGGACAGCGATTGCCTGGCCAACGATCTGGGCCCTGATCAAGGTGACCGTCGTATTGATGATTGTGATGGGTGCTGTGACCTATGCCACCCTATGGGAGCGCAAGTTGCTGGGTTGGGTACAGATCCGTTTAGGTCCCAATCGTGTCGGACCGTGGGGCTTGCTGCAACCCATCGCCGATGCCCTGAAGTTGATGACCAAGGAAATCGTCAGTCCCGCGGCCTCGGACAAATTCTTGTTTTTCTTGGGACCCGTGCTGACCGTCGGGCCTGCGTTGGCGGCGTGGGCGGTGATTCCGTTCGGCCCTGAGATTGCGGTGGCCAACCTGAATGCCGGATTGTTGTTTCTCATGGCAATTTCCTCTTTGGAGGTTTATGGCGTGATTGTTTCCGGTTGGTCATCGAATTCCAAATATGCATTCCTTGGAGCCTTGCGCGCGTCCGCGCAAATGGTGAGTTACGAAATTGCCATGGGTTTCTGTTTCCTGGTGGTGCTGATGGTTTCTGCCAGTTTGAATCTCTCGGATATTGTGGCTGGGCAGGGACAGGGTCATTTTGCACAAATGGGCCTGACTTTTTTATCGTGGAACTGGCTACCTTTATTGCCCATCCTGGTGGTGTATTTTGTGTCGGGCCTGGCAGAAACCAATCGCACCCCGTTTGACGTCATTGAAGGTGAGTCAGAGATCGTGGCAGGTCACATGGTGGAGTATTCTGGTATGTCCTGGGCCATGTTCCAGATGGCCGAGTACGCCAGTATCTGGCTGATTTCCATTTTGGCGACGGTGATGTTCTTTGGCGGCTGGATGTCTCCGATCGACAGCGCCCTGTTCAACTGGATTCCTGGTTGGATATGGCTGGGGTTGAAAACATTCATGGTGATGACATTGTTCATTTGGGTGCGGGTGACATTCCCACGCTTCCGTTATGACCAGATCATGCGTTTGGGTTGGAAAATATTCATACCCGTGACCCTGGTGTGGCTGGTGGTGGTTGGGGTGTGGATGCAGACCCCGTGGAACATTTGGAAGTGATTCGAGCTGTTTATGTCTACCCCAACTTCAAAACCTGTTGAGTCATCTTGTGGGAGCGCGTTCTCCTTCAAGGATTTCCTGTCGAGCTTCTTTCTGGTTGAATTGCTCAAAGGTATGCGCCTGACGGGTAAGTACGCCTTTCGAAGCAAGATCACGCTCGAATATCCTGAAGAAAAGACACCTTTGTCGCCGCGATTCCGTGGTTTACACGCGCTGCGACGTTATGAAAACGGCGAGGAGCGATGCATTGCTTGCAAACTGTGTGAGGCCGTTTGTCCCGCCATGGCCATCACTATCGAGTCCGATGTGCGCGCAGATGGTTCGCGTCGCACGACACGCTACGACATTGATTTGAACAAGTGCATTTTTTGCGGCTTCTGTGAGGAGAGTTGTCCGGTGGATTCGATTGTGGAGACCAATATCCTGGAATACCACGGTGAATCGCGCGGGGATCTTTATTTCACCAAAGAAATGCTGTTGGCTGTCGGTGATCGATTTGAAGCGGAAATTGTCGCGAGCAAGTTGGCTGATGCCAAGTACCGCTGACCTGTCGTAAGAAAGAATCCGAAATATGAGTATCACGACCGGTCTTTTTTATTTTTTCTCAACAGTGCTGCTGTTTGCAGCCTTTCGTGTTGTGACCGCGCGCAATCCAGTGCATGCGGTGTTGTTTCTTGTGCTGACTTTTGTTCAGGCTTCGATGATTTGGATGCTCCTAAAAGCTGAGTTTCTCTCGCTGTCGCTGGTGCTGGTCTACGTTGGCGCCGTGATGGTTCTGTTTTTGTTCGTTGTGATGATGCTCGATGTCAATATTGAAAGCATGCGAGCCGGCTTCTGGAAGCATTTCCCTTTGGCTGCTGTTATCGGCGTGGTGATCGCCGTCGAAATGTCAGCGGTGCTGCTGGGGGGATTTCGTGTGACAGAAGCAGTCGGCGAGCAGACCGCCGCCACGGTGTCCAATACGCGTGAACTGGGGAAATTGCTGTACGTGCATTATCTATATCCCCTGGAAATTGCCGCTGCGTTGTTGCTACTGGCCATGATTGCCGCCATTGCGCTGACGCTGCGGACCCGCAAGGACAGCAAGTCGATCAACGCGGCAGATCAGGTTCGCGTGAAAGCCAAGGACCGGATGACCGTTGTGAAAATGAGCGCAACGCAGGCTGCCCCTAAGCCAACGCTCGAAGTGCCATCTGATGGGAGCAAGTCATGACATTGACTCTGGGTCATTTTTTGTCGTTGAGTGCAATGCTGTTTGCGTTGTCGGTGGTGGGGATATTCCTCAATCGAAAGAATTTGATCGTTTTGATGATGGCGATTGAATTGATGTTGCTGGCGGTGAACACCAACTTTGTCGCGTTTTCACATTACCTCGGCGACCTGAACGGACAGATTTTTGTATTCTTTATTCTCACGGTCGCTGCGGCCGAGGCGGCGATCGGCCTTGCCATTCTGGTTCTGCTGTTTCGCGGCAAGTCGAATATCAATGTGGACGAACTCGATTCGTTGAAAGGGTAAGTCAAATGAGTCAAACCCTTTCTGTTGCGACATTGCTGGCTGTGCCCCTTGCGCCTTTGGTTGGTGCCTTGGCTGCCGGTATTCTGGGTACCAAGTTCGGCGGTAACGCGCTGGGTCGGCGCATGTGCCACTCCGTGACCATTTTCGGTGTCCTCCTGTCCTTTGTGCTTTCGGCGTTGGTGCTCAAGAGTGTGGCCCTGGACGGTGCGCGATTCAATGAAACCCTCTACACGTGGATGGTGGTAGGCGGCTTGAAAATGGAAGTCGGCTTCCTGATCGATGGTCTGAGTGCCATGATGATGTGCGTGGTGACGTTCGTGTCGCTGGCGGTTCACATCTACACCATTGGCTACATGGCAGACGATGAGGGCTATAACCGGTTCTTCTCCTACATTTCGCTGTTCACCTTCTCCATGTTGATGCTGGTCATGAGCAACAACATGTTGCAACTGTTCTTTGGTTGGGAGGCGGTTGGTCTGGTTTCCTACCTGCTCATTGGATTCTGGTTCAACAAGCCGTCGGCGATATTTGCCAATATGAAGGCATTTCTGGTGAATCGTGTCGGCGATTTTGGTTTCATCCTGGGCATCGGGTTGATCGCGGCCTATGCGGGAACCCTGAACTACGGTGAGGCTTTTGCCAAGTCAGGTGAATTGTCCAAGTTGCTTCTGCCGGGCACGGACTGGATGCTGGTGACGGTGATTTGTATTTGCCTGTTTGTCGGCGCCATGGGCAAGTCAGCACAATTTCCGCTGCACGTGTGGTTGCCTGATTCGATGGAAGGCCCGACGCCCATTTCTGCCTTGATCCACGCGGCGACCATGGTGACGGCTGGCATTTTTATGGTGGCCCGGATGTCGCCATTGTTCGAATTGAGTGATACCGCCTTGAACCTGGTTTTGGTAATTGGTGGCATCACCGCCCTTTTCATGGGTTTCTTGGGCATCATTCAAAACGACATCAAGCGTGTGGTGGCCTACTCGACCCTGTCGCAGCTGGGCTACATGACCGTTGCATTGGGTGCTTCGGCCTATTCGGTGGCGGTGTTCCACCTGATGACACATGCCTTCTTCAAGGCGCTGCTGTTTCTGGCGGCCGGTTCGGTCATCATCGGTGTGCACCACAACCAGGACATTCGTTGGATGGGGGGGCTGCGCAAATACATGCCGGTGACGTGGATCACCTCGCTGCTGGGTTCACTGGCCCTGATCGGTACGCCGTTCTTTTCCGGGTTTTATTCCAAGGACGAAATTATCATGGCGGTACACGCCAGCCAGCTTCCTGCAGCCGGATTTGCACATTTTGCGGTGATGGCCGGTGTTTTTATTACGGCGTTCTATTCGTTCCGCATGTATTTCTTGGTGTTCCATGGCAAGGAGCGTTTTGATCAGAACCCGGACGCCCACCATGGACATGGGCACGATCACCATCATGCACCGGGAAAACCCCACGAATCCCCCTGGGTGGTCACTTTGCCCTTGGTATTGCTGGCCATCCCGTCGGTGGTCATTGGCTTCCTGACCGTTGGCCCGATGCTGTTTGGTGACTTCTTCAAGGATGCAATTTTCGTCAATGCCGAAGTTCATCGAGCCATGTTGGTCTTGCGTGAGGAGTTTCATGGACCAGTGCAATTGGCACTTCATGGTTTCTCGGCCGCACCGTTTTGGCTGGCTCTGGCGGGGGTCGTCATGGCGTATTACATGTACATGGTGAATCCTGCGCTTCCGACAGCGATCAAGAAACGCATCATGCCGATCTTCACGCTGCTGGACAACAAGTACTACATGGACTGGTTCAATGAGAACGTCCTTGCTGCGGGTGCGCGTGGACTGGGCATCGTTCTGTGGAAAGCGGGAGATCAGACCCTCATTGATGGGGCGTGTGTCAACGGTTCATGGCGAATAGTTGGCTGGTTCTCCGGGTTGGTGCGCAAAGTTCAAACAGGTTACCTGTATGACTACGCACTGACGATGGCACTGGGCGTCTTTGTACTGATGACGTACTTCGTCTGGCTCAAATAGGAGAAATATAAAAATGGGTTTGCTGAGCCTGGCTATTTGGACACCGATCCTCTTCGGTGTGGTACTTTTGTCGTTTGGTCGTGATGATCAGGCACACATGGTTCGTTGGATTGCCCTGATCGGTGCTCTGGTCAGCCTGCTGGTGACCATTCCGCTGTATCTGCAGTTTGACGCCACAACGGCGGCGATGCAGTTCACTGAGATGGCGCCCTGGATTGAGCGGTTCCACATCAACTACCAACTCGGAATTGATGGCATATCGATCTGGTTTGTGCTGTTGACGGCTTTCATCAACCTGATTGTGGTGATTGCGGGCTGGGAGGTGATCACCAGTCGAGTCAATCAGTACATGGGGGCGTTCCTGATCCTTAGCGGCTTGATGATTGGCGTGTTTTGTGCGTTGGATGGGTTGCTGTTTTTTGTGTTTTTTGAAGCAACGTTGATCCCCATGTACCTGATCATTGGTGTCTGGGGTGGGCCAAACAAGATCTATGCGGCTTTCAAATTCTTTCTTTACACCTTGCTCGGCTCCTTGTTGATGCTGATCGCGCTGATTTATCTTTACAACGCGTCGGCTGGCAGTTTTGACCTGCTGGCCTGGCACAAGCTCAAGCTGGACCGGAACGAGCAGACCTTGCTGTTTTTTGCGTTTTTGGCCGCCTTCGCCGTCAAGGTTCCAATGTGGCCCGTCCATACCTGGTTGCCTGATGTACACGTTGAGGCACCCACTGGCGGCTCGGCCGTGTTGGCTGCCATCATGCTCAAACTGGGTGCTTATGGTTTCCTGCGTTTCTCATTGCCCATCACCCCTGATGCCTCACATGAGTGGGCGGGTTTGATGATCGGTTTGTCCCTGGCCGCTGTCATTTATGTCGGCCTGGTGACCATGGTGCAGAAGGACATGAAGAAACTGGTCGCCTATTCATCCATTGCCCACATGGGCTTTGTGACGCTGGGTTTCTTCATCTTCAGCGATCTGGGGGTTGCCGGTGGGATTGTGCAAATGATTTCGCACGGGTTTGTCTCAGCGGCCATGTTTCTTGGCATTGGTGTGTTGTACGACCGGGTGCATTCCCGTGAGATTGCCAGTTACGGTGGGGTGGTCAATACCATGCCAAAGTTCACCGCCTTTGCCCTGTTGTTCTTCATGGCGAACTGTGGTTTGCCCGGAACCGCCGGATTTGTCGGTGAGTGGATGGTGATCCTGGGTGCCGTCAAGTTCAATTTCTGGGTTGGCATGGCGGCTGCCAGTGCCCTGATTTTTGGTGCAGCTTACTCCTTGTGGATGTTCAAGCGGGTCTACCTGGGTCCGGTGGGCAACGACCACGTCAAGCACCTTTCTGACATCAACGCCCGCGAGTTCTTCTTTTTGAGTCTTCTTGCGATCGCGGTTTTGTATATGGGCCTGTATCCCAAACCCATGACGGACGTGATGGATGTTTCCGTGGCCGAATTGCTCAAGCATGTGGCTCAGTCAAAGCTGTGATGGCCGTTGCGCCTGTGGCTTCACCCCAATAAGAGATTGACATGATTGACAAACTCAGTTTGATCGCTGTTTATCCGGAGATGCTTCTTTTCATCATGGCTTGTGTGATTGCCATGTTTGATCTGGGTGTCAAAGGCAAAGGGCGGACCCCTACCTACGTTCTGACGCTGTTTTCACTGGCGGCGGTAGCCGGTCTGCTGGTAAGTTATGCCCTGACGGGGCAAACCATCTATGGTTTTGACAACATGGTGGTCAGTGATGCCATGGGCAACTGGCTCAAGGCGTTTGCCACCGTGGCAGTGATGGTCACTCTGGTCTACGGACGCGCCTACGCGGCTGATCGCGATATGTTGCGCGGTGGCGAACTGTTCAGCATGAGTCTTTTTTCTCTGCTTGGCATGTTTGTGATGATTTCAGGCAATAACTTCCTGGTCATCTACATGGGCATCGAGTTGCTGACGCTGTCAAGTTATGCATTGGTCGCGTTGCGTCGTGACCACCCGGTCTCCATCGAGGCTGCGATGAAGTATTTTGTTTTGGGTGCATTGGCGTCAGGCTTTTTGCTTTACGGCATGTCGATGCTATATGGGGCCACCGGTTCTCTGAATTTGCACGAAGTGATTGCTGCCATCAACACCGGCAAGGCTGATCATCGTATTCTGGTCTTTGGATTGGTCTTTGTCGTGGCAGGTCTGGCGTTCAAGCTTGGCGTTGTGCCATTTCACATGTGGATTCCGGATGTTTATCAAGGTGCCCCGACCGTGGTCACCCTGCTGGTCGGGGGGGCACCCAAGCTGGCCGCCTTTGCAGTTTTCATCCGGATTCTGGTTGAAGGGCTGTTGCCCTTGGCCGTCGACTGGCAGCAAATGTTGATGGTACTGGCGATGGCCTCGCTGGTCATTGGTAACTTCGCCGCCATTGCGCAAACCAACATCAAGCGCATGTTGGCGTTCTCGACCATTTCCCACATGGGTTTTGTGCTGATTGGTCTCATGTCCGGTGTGATCAATGGGCACACGCAAGCAGCTGGTGGTGCCTATGGATCTGCCATGTTTTACGTGGTGTCCTACGTGCTGACCACGCTGGCAAGTTTTGGTGTGATCCTTCTGTTGTCGCGTCAGGGTTTTGAGAGTGAGGAAATTGCAGACTTTGCGGGATTGAACCAGCGTAGTCCGTTTTATGCCGGGATCATGGCCATGTGTCTGTTTTCACTGGCCGGCATTCCACCCATGGTCGGGTTTTATGCCAAATTGGCTGTGTTGCAGGCGCTGCTGTCCTCCGGTGGAGCCATGTCAGTAACTCTGGCGGTATTTGCTGTCATGATGTCGCTGGTGGGCGCGTTCTATTACCTGCGAGTGGTCAAGGTGATGTATTTTGACGCACCGGTGTCGACCCAACCGGCCGTGACCGCTGCGTTGGATGTGCGGGCGGTTTTGACCCTCAACGGAGGGTTGCTGTTGCTGTTGGGGTTGGTGCCAGGCGGCTTGATGACGCTGTGTGCCGGCGCCGTGGCAAAAATGTTGACCAGCTGAGTTTCAGGGTCGTGACGACTGGCGTGGCCTGATCTGCTGAAAGTCTGACCCGATGCGGCATCTGTTCGAAAAGAAGCTGGACGGCGTTCAGCTATTCCAGGGCGATTTTCTTCAGGCCTACAAGGACTCGGTCGAATTGAGTGACGGGGTTGTGGCTTCCCGCGAGTATGTGGTCCACCCTGGCGCGGTCATGGTGGTACCGTTGCTTGAAGAGCAGGGCGATATGTGTCTGGTAATGGAGCGACAGTTTCGTTATCCGGTCGGTCGGGTCATCATTGAGTTTCCGGCCGGGAAGATCGATCCGGGGGAAGCCTCACTGCTGTGCGCCAAGCGCGAGTTGCGTGAAGAAACGGGCTATATGGCCAGTCAGTGGGCTTACGCTGGATGTCTGCATCCGGTGGTGGCCTATTCAACCGAGCGCATCGACATCTGGTTTGCCCGCGGCTTGTCGGCCGGCGAGCGTTCCCTGGATCAGGGTGAACGGCTGGATGTTTTCACCGCGAGCTTGTCTGAGTTGCTGGGTTGGTGTCGCGATGGCAGCGTGACGGACGCCAAAACGCTTACCGCGGCATTGTGGTTGCAGAACTTGCAGACGGGTGCCTGGCCGCTGGATTGGTCGGACTGAACTGCGCCCGGTCCGAGCATCAACCCATGATCGTCTTTGACCTGCAATGTGCCGCCCAGCATGTGTTTGAGGGCTGGTTTGAATCGGACGATGCCTTTCAGTCCCAGTGCGCAACACAAATGCTGGTCTGCCCCTTGTGTGGCGACGGGTACATCAGCAAACGGTTGAGTGCGCCTCGACTCAACTTCGGCGCCCGGCAGGACAGCGACCCAGGCCCGATCCCCCCCACACCCGAGTCAACGCCACAGGATCTGATTGCACAGAAACAGTGGCTTGAAATGGCTCGGAAAATTGTTGCCAATACGGACGATGTCGGCCAACAGTTCGTCAGCGAGGCGCGTCGGATGCACTACGGCGAAGCGCCTGAGCGTGCCATTCGGGGTATCGCGAGCCCGGTTGAGGCGGTCGCACTGCTGGAAGAGGGCATTGCCGTGTTGCCCTTTGCCTTGCCTGAATCCTTGAAAAACCCGCTGCAATAGCAGAGGCCCTCTGGTCACGCCGCACCGCGTCGATGTGGTTATGTGTCTTTTGCATAGTTAAATGCGCGGTGTTTCAGCGGCGCACGCGATGGTCGCGGGCTGCCTAGAATTCTGCGCACGTTCGGAACACAGGAGACAACAATGAGTCATGTCGCACTTGCCAACCTTCGCAGTTACACCCTGGACAATGCTGGAGCCATGGCTGCAGAGTTGACGGAGTTTGTTTTAGCCTACTTTGAAAACGCCGACCCCGACGAACTGCAGGCGCGCAGCACCGAACAGTTGTTCGGCATTGCCCAGGCGCATCTGCGCTTGCTCGATAGCGTACCCAACCGCCATGGCGCACGCATCCGCGTCTTCAATCCTGATCTGGCGGAAGATGGATTTACCAGCGAACACACCGTGATCCAGATCGCCCATGACGACATGCCTTTTCTGGTTGATTCGGTTGCCATGGCGGTCAATCGCAGTGCCCGGACGGCCCACTGGATCGTTCACCCCCTGCTGGTGCTGACGCGCGATGCGGGCGGACGGTTGACCAGGACTCAACTCGCGGCCACCGACGGCCAGCATTGCGAACCTGTCAAGTCACTGATTTTTGTTGAGTGTGACCGCATCGTGCAAGCTGCTGAGCGCCAGGCGCTGGCGCTCGAATTGGCAGGTGTGCTGGGCGATGTCCACGCCGCAGTCACTGATTGGAGCCAGATGCTTGCCCGGCTGCAGCGACTGTGCGCCAGTTCCTGCCAACCTGGGTTATTGACGGCGTCCCAACAGGAAGGGGTTGATTTCCTGCGCTGGCTGGAGGACCGCCATTTCACCTTCCTGGGTGCCCGCGAATACGATTTGCAGCGTACTGGTGACGACATCGAGTTGGTGGCTTTGCCTGAGACGGGGCTGGGCATCCTGCGTGGTGAGCCTCGCAGCGCAGTCAATGTGTTACCCCCTGATGCGCAGATCTACCTCAAGTCAGATCAGCTGGTGCTGCTCACCAAGGCCATGTCGCGCTCGACCGTGCACCGACCGGCATGGCTTGACTGCATCGCCGTCAAACGGTTTGACGATGCGGGCAAGCTGGTGGGTGAGTCGCGGTTTCTGGGGCTCTACACCTCCAAAGCCTATGCCGCACCGGTGTCCGAGATTCCGCAAATTCGCCAGCGTTGTGCCCTGGTGATGCACAGCGCCGGTGTGGTGCCCGACAGTCACGCCGCCAAGTCCTTGCAGGCCATTCTCGACGCTTATCCGCGAGATGAATTGTTTCAGGTCGATCCCGACACGCTGATCACCCACGCGATCGGCATCCTGCGCCTGCAGGAGCGTCAGCGCACGCGGCTGTTTGCCCGGCGTGACCCATTTGGCCGATTCACGTCGGTGCAAGTATTTGTTCCACGCGACCGCTACCACACCGAGCTGCGCACGCGCATTGGAGAAGAGCTGATTCGCACATTGGGCGGACAGTCCATTGAGTTCACCCCCATGCTCACCGACAACCCAATGGCGCGGGTGCATTACCTGGTGCGAGCCGGCACCGATGCGCCGGCAGCCCCTGACCTGCTGGCTCTGGAGGCGCGCATCGCCCGGCTGGCTCAGCGTTGGGAAGACGAGTGCCGAAGCACGCTGTTGTATGTGCATGGCGAGAGTCAGGGCCTGGCGTTGGCATCGCGGTTTGCCAACGGTTTTCCTGGTGCCTATCAGGAGAACTTTTCCGGCGCGGTGGCAGCCGACGACGTGGTGATGCTGGCCGACTTGTCGCCTGAGCGACCGACTGCTGTCAAACTCTACCGGCCTCTGGACGCTGGTGCCGGCGAAATGCGCCTGAAGATCTATCGCATTGGCAAGGTTGCGCTGTCAGACTCTTTGCCTGTACTGGAGCGCATGGGTGCCCGCGTGGTGGACGAGCACCCCTACAAGGTCGTCGACAACACTGCCGGTGAATACTGGCTGCACGACCTTGGCCTGCAGTTTGCCGCCGATACGGATGTCACCCGCATCCGCTCGCGGTTTGAGTCGCTTTTCATGCAGGTCTGGCAGGGTGATGTCGACAGCGATGACCTCAACAAACTGGTGCTGCAGACCGCACTGGACGCACGCGCCATTGCTGTACTGCGCGCTTACACCCGCTATTTCAAGCAGCTGGGTTTTGCCTTCAGCCAAAGTTACATCGAGGGTGCACTGTTCAGGAACTCGGATATCGCCCAGCTGTTGTACGACCTGTTTGCGGCGCGTTTTGACCCCGCCCAGGCGGGCGATCGAGGCGTCGCACAGCAGAACCTGATCGCGCAAATCCATGCCCAACTGGCGCAAGTGGCCAGTCTGGACGAAGACCGCATCCTGCGGCAGTTTCTGGGTGCCATTGGTGCCACCTTGCGCACCAACGCCTGGCAGCGCAGTCCGGCTGGGCTACCCAAGGGCTACCTCAGCTTCAAGTTCGATCCGCACCAGCTGCCCGGGGTACCTGATCCCAAGCCGATGTTCGAGATCTGGGTTTATTCGCCCCGTACCGAGGGCTTGCATTTGCGCAACGGCAAGGTGGCGCGGGGTGGTATCCGCTGGTCAGACCGGCGCGAAGACTTCCGCACCGAGATACTGGGCCTGGTGAAGGCGCAACACGTCAAGAACATCGTGATTGTTCCGGTCGGCTCCAAAGGTGGTTTTGTCCTGAAAAATCCGCCCAACCCGGCCGACCGCGACGCCACCATGGCCGAAGGCATCGCCTGTTACAAAATGTTCCTGTCCGGCCTGCTCGACCTCACCGACAACCTGGTCCATGGCACGGTGGTGCCACCGGTCGACGTGGTGCGCCATGATCCGGACGACCCTTACCTGGTGGTCGCTGCCGACAAAGGCACTGCCAGCTTCTCCGATATTGCCAACAGCATCTCGGCGGCCTACGGCTTCTGGCTGGGCGATGCGTTTGCCTCGGGTGGCTCGGTCGGTTACGACCACAAGAAAATGGGCATCACCGCGCGCGGTGCCTGGGAAGCCACCAAGCGCCACTTCAGAGCCCTGGGGCGCGACACCCAGACCAGCCCTTTCACCGTGGTCGGCATTGGCGACATGTCCGGCGATGTGTTTGGCAACGGTATGTTGCTGTCCGAACACATCTGTCTGGTCGCCGCGTTTGATCACCGGCACATCTTCATTGATCCGCAACCTGATGTCGCGCGCAGCTTTGCCGAACGCCAACGCCTGTTCGGCCTTGCCCGCTCGAGTTGGGACGACTTCGACAAGCGACTGATCTCAGCGGGTGGGGGCGTGTACCCACGCAGCGCCAAATCCATCCGGCTGTCCGATGCGGCCTGCACGGTGCTTGGCGTTGCGAGCGCCGAGTTAAGCCCGGTCGAGGTGCTCAATGCACTGCTCAAGGCGCCGGTTGACCTGCTCTACAACGGCGGCATTGGCACCTACGTCAAGTCCTCGTGCGAATCCCATCAGCAGGCCGGTGACAAGGCCGGTGATGCGTTCCGGGTCAACGGCAATGAACTGCGCTGCAAGGTACTGGTAGAAGGGGGCAACCTGGGCTGCACCCAGCTGGGTCGCATCGAATTTGCCCAGGCCGGTGGACGCATCTATACCGACGCCATCGACAACTCGGCCGGTGTCGACTGTTCGGACCACGAAGTCAACATCAAGATTTTGCTCGACCGCGTGGTCGAGGCGGGTGACCTGACCTTCAAACAGCGCAATGACCTGCTCGCCTCGATGACCGGCGAGGTTGCGCAGTTGGTGCTGGCCGACAACTATTACCAGACCCAGGCGCTGGACGTGGCCTGCCAGCGTCCCCTGTATGTGCTCGATGCCCAGCAACGCCTGATGCAATCGCTGGAAGGTGCAGGCAAACTGCACCGCGCCATCGAGTTCCTGCCGAGTGACGAAGAAATTGCACGTCGGCGCACGGCCCGCACCGGGCTGACCGCGCCCGAAGGCGCCGTGGTGCTGGCTTACGCCAAGATCGCCGTGTTTGACGATCTGGTGGCCAGCAACCTGCCCGACGATCCCTATTTCAACCGCACCCTGAGCGCCTACTTTCCGCAGGCCCTGTCGGCCCGCTTTGCCGATGTGATGGCACGTCATCCGCTGCGTCGCGAGATCATCGCCACCTTTGTGGCCAACACGGTGATCAACCGCACCGGGGCTACCTTTATCAACTTTCTGTCGACCGAGGCGGCGGCCAGTACCGCCGATGTGGTACGCGCCTATACCCTGGCTCGGGAAATTTTCGCGCTCGAACCGCTGTGGGACCAGATTGATGCGCTGGATTTGCGGGTACCCAGTGCTTTGCAACTGGAACTCCTGGGTCAGCTGCTCTCGATGGCGCAGCGCGCCTCGCGCTGGATTTTGCGCCTGCGGGCCAAGGGCGGTGACCTGCCAACACTGATCGCGCGCTACCAGCCGAGTGCCGCCGAACTGCGTGCCAACTTGGCATCGTGGTTGCCCGAACCTGCCAAGACGCAGTGGCAGCAAGCCGCACAGCAGCTTGTACAGGCCGGGGTCGCGGCCGATCTGGCGCAAAACCTCACCGCGCTGGAGTTCATCTTCCCGGCGCTCGATCTGGTCGATCTGGCAGATCTCGCCAAGGTGTCATTGGAGCAAGCTGCACGCACTTATTTTGCGCTGGAGACCAAGCTGGGCCTGGCGGACTGGCGCGCCCAGATCAAACGCCTGCCCACCGACAGCCTGTGGCAAACCCAGGCACGTGCCAGCGCGCGTGATGATGTGTACGCCATTGCCGGGCAGATCAGCAAGATGGTGCTGGCCAACCACGGCACCATCGACGCCTGGGCCACCCAGCATGCCTCGCAGATCAGCCATATTGCCCAGTTGCTGCAAACGGTCGCATCACACAACGCCGACCTGGCACCCATCTCGGTGGCGTTGCGCGAGCTGCGTCATCTGGCTTGAACTCGGCGAGCCGCCAGCGCCAGCTCAGGCGCTGGTGTTGACAATGCGTCCGGTTGACACCGTCGAACCGCTCACCAGACTTTGCGCCGTGGTTGAATTGCTGGGCTGCCGGGCCTGGAGTCTGGCGGCGTAAGTCGGATCAGCCTCGCTGGCAAGGCGACGCACCTGATCCTGGCGTTTTTGGTGATTTGCCTCTGCCTGGCTGACCTGATTGCGCAGTTGGTCCACCTCGGCCTGCGCCTGATCAGCCTCACGCTTGGCCGCTTCCAGACGACTGCGCATCAATGACGATTGCAGCGATGGCGTGGCGCTGCTGATTGCTGCTAGGGCAACCATGGTGACACCGACACGGTCAGCCGTGGTCAGGCCGTGGCGTTGAGAATGCGCCCCGTCGTCTGGCCTTGGGTATTCACCACGGGCGTGGGCTGCTGGTAAGCGTTATTTTTTGGCGGAGGCGTGGGCTCCTGCGGCTTACTCTGCACCTCATTCTGCTGACGTGTTTGTGACCGGGTCGGTTGTTGAGTCGACTGAACCGGTGTGCTGGTACTGCCTGAAACGTTCATTTGGGACTCCTTTTGGGTGCAATTCGTAGTTTACGAGTCTGCTGGCCAAAGTTCAATCACCCCCGGTGAATTGACACCGCCGGGCTTGTGACTTTTTTTTCAGATCAGACAACTACGCCTGAAACTGCAGCGCCGCCAGCCCCGCGTAGACGCCACCCAGCGCCACCAGTTGTGCGTGTGTGCCTTGTTCCACCAGCCGACCCTGGTCGATCACCACAATCCGGTCTGCCTTCTGCACGGTGGCCAGCCGGTGCGCAATCACCAACGTGGTGCGGTCATGCATGGCCGATTCAAGCGCTGCCTGCACCATACGTTCACTCTCAGCGTCCAGCGCACTGGTCGCCTCGTCCAGCAGCAGCAGCGGCGGGTTCTTCAGAATGGCGCGGGCAATGGCGATTCGCTGGCGTTGGCCGCCACTCAGGCGCACGCCGCGTTCACCCAGAAACGTGTCGTAGCCCTGCGGCAGCCCCGAGACGAACTCGTGCGCATAGGCCGCCTGCGCCGCCGCAAGAACCTCGGCATCCGTGGCCTCAGGCCGACCGTAGCGGATGTTCTCGCGCGCATTGCTCGAAAAAATCACCGCGTCCTGTGGCACGATGCCGATGCGCTGGCGCAAGTCGGCCAGCGCCAATGATTTGCTCGGTGTGCCATCGATCAGAATGCGCCCGTTCTGGGCATCATAAAAACGCAGCAGGAGCTGGAACACCGTGCTCTTGCCCGCGCCGCTCGGCCCAACCAGCGCCACCGTTTCACCGGGTGCCACTGCCAGCGTGAACCCGTCCAAGGCTGGCTGTCCCTTGCGTGACGGGTAGAAAAAACCAACATTATCGAAAATAATAGCACTTCCCGACCGTCCCATCTGCGCTTGAGCCGGATTTTTTGGTGAAAAAATGGTGGCCTGGTGGTGCAGCAACTCCATCAGCCGCTCGGTGGCACCGGCGGCGCGCAGCAGGTCGCCGTAGACCTCGCCCAACACGGCAAAGGCACCGGCCAGAATCATCACATACACCACCGTCTGGCCCAGGTGGCCAGCGCTGATGCGCCCGGCCATCACCGCCTGCGTGCCCTGGTACAAGCCCCACAGCAAGGCGGCGGACGTGGCAATGATGATAAAAGCCACCAGCGTCGAGCGTGCCCGGCTGCGCCGCGTTGCCACCTCAAACGCGGCATCACTGGCTCTTGTGAAGCGCTCGGTTTCACGCTGCTCTGCGGTGTAGCTTTGCACCACCGCAATCGCGTTCAGCACCTCCGCTGCCATCGCACTGGAGTCGGCGGCCCGGTCCTGGCTGGCGCGTGACAGTTGGCGTACCCGCCGCCCAAACCAGACCGCTGGCGCAACGATCAGCAGCAGCACCAGCAGCACCTGCAACATCACCACCGGGTTGGTCCACACCAGAATGGCCAGTGCCCCTGCACCCATTACCAGATTGCGCAGCCCCATGCTCAACGAGGATCCCACCACCGTCTGTACCAGGGTGGTGTCGGCGGACAGACGCGACAGCACTTCGCCGGTCTGGGTGGTCTCAAAAAACTCGGGGCTCTGCCGCAACACGTGGGCGTAGATGGCGCAGCGCAGGTCAGCGCTGATGCGCTCGCCCAGCCAGCTCACCATGTAAAACCGCAGCGCTGAAAACACGCCCAGCGCCACCGCCACGCCAAACATCGCCGCAAAATGTTGCTGCATGGACACCACCTGTGCCGCCTGGCCGCCCGGCAACACCCCGCCGTCGATCAGGCTGCGCAGTGCCAGCGGAAACGCCAGCATAGCCAAGGCAGCAGCCACCAGAAACAGCAGGGCCAGTGCGATCTGCACACGGTACGGGCGCAGAAACGGCCACAGACCTGAGAGTGATCTGGTCGGGCGTGTTGGGTTGCTCTTGTCAGGCATGTGGCTATTCTTACAGTCGCAACGGGCTGGCGTATCCGGTCATCTCCAGATAGCCACGCCCCAGTGGCTGGTCTTGTTCATCGAGCAGTTCACTCAAACCTTCCCAATAGATCGCGCCGGTTGAGTTGCGGCTGTCGAGTTCCTGATTGTCCAGCAACGCGCGCACCTGCAGGTTCCGCCAGTCGTCGCTGGCAGCGTTGCCAGTCAGCCCTGGCAGGCGCAGCTTGACGTGCCATTGAACCGGGTAGCCAGCACCGGTTTGCGCACTGCGCCACAGGCGTCCCGGCCTGAACAGCAGGTCTTCAGGCGCCAGCACCCGCACTTCATGGCGCCCGGCACCCCGCCACGACCCACCCGCCCAAAGCGTCTCGCCCTCTCGGTTGCGCAGCCGGAATACCGTCAACGCACCGCCATCGTTGAGGTTCATGCCGGCCCAGTCCCAACCCACCGCATCCGGGTGCATGAACGACTCGCTCCATTCATGATCCAGCCAGGCCCTCCCGCTGACCGGCAGCTTCTGGCCGGCCAGGCGGACGTCGCCCTGCACCTGCAACTGCGGCACGCTGTAATAGAAGCTGGCCTGCGTCGCTTCGGGTCCCTTGCGCGACCAGCCCTGTTCTCCCTGCAGCAACAGCGGCTGGCTTTGCTGCAGAGTCAGTGCAAAACCAAAATCTGCCCCCCGCACCTGTGCCAGGTACCGCGCCGCATCGCGCCGCAGCGACCAGTCGCGCAGCCAGACATCGGTGTCGGCGGTGCTGCTGGACGCCAGATCCACACCGGCCCGTCCGGAGCTGCGCGCAATGCGCTGGTCGTGTAACAGGCGCTGACCCTGCAGGTCGGTGAGTGCTGCGTGGGCAAAAATCAGCTGCCGCGCGGCGAAGCCCGACTGCATGGTCTGGGTGCCGGGCACCCGCGCGCGAAAAAACGTCAGCTGAAAGCCAAACGGCCGTGCACCAGCCTGAAGCGCACCCGTTACATACCACCATTCAATGGCTGTCTCCGGGTGGCTGCCCAGGTCGCGCGGAAACTGCAGCGGCCGCTTGATCAACACGGCGGGGCCAGCGCCGGTGTCTGTTTGCTGCCCGGCGGCCCGGGCCAACGCCAGCGGACAGACCACTGCGCCAAGCAGCAACTGGCGGCGCGGGATGCGTGTAAACGGCAAAGTTTGCAATTGCGGACAAAGGTGGGTTAGCCACAGTGTACGGACATCCGCCTTGTCCGGCGGGCTGAGCGGTTAAGGTGCACCCGACACGGCACTGCTGTCAGGCGCAGGGGGTTTGGTTACGCGCGCCGGGCTGTTATGCTGCCCCCATGCACAACACCACCTATATTCCTGGCAAAGACGCCGCTCTCGAGTCCACCATCAGCACGCTGCAGGGCAAGCTGCAGCACCTGGGCTTCCATATTGAAGAACGCAGCTGGCTCAACCCGGTCGACGGCGTCTGGTCGGTCCACATTCGCGATCGCGACTGCCCCTTGCTGTTTTCCAACGGCAAGGGAGCGAGCCGCCTGGCCTGCCTGGCCAGCGCCCTGGGCGAGTTCATCGAGCGCCTCTCCACCAACTACTTCTGGACCCACTTCTACCTCGGGCCGCAGCTTGCCGGCAGTGACTTTGTCCACTTCCCGCAGGAGCGCTGGTTTGACCTGCCCGAAGATGATGTCTGGCCCGCCACCCTGCTCACCCCTGAGCTGCAAGCGCTGTACAACCCGCAAGGCACAGTCGAGGTGGACAGCCTGGTCGACTTCAACTCCGGCGCCCAGGAGCGCGGCATTTGCGCCATTCCGTACTTTCGTGAGCGCGACGGTGCCTGTGTCTACTTTCCGGTCAACATCATTGGCAACCTGTATGTCAGCAACGGCATGTCGGCTGGCAACACCCAGCAAGAAGCGCGTACCCAGGCGCTGTCCGAGATTTTCGAGCGTGCCATCAAATCGCGCATCATCAGCGAAGGCCTCTGTCTGCCCGACGTACCGGATGCGGTGATTGCACGCTACCCGCGCATTGCCAAGGGCGTTGCGGCTTTGCGCGAGGCCGGTTTTGGCATTCTGGTCAAAGACGCCTCGCTGGGCGGGCAGTACCCGGTGATGAACGTGACCCTGCTCAACCCGCAGGACCAGGGCTGTTTTGCCAGTTTTGGTGCGCATCCGCGTTTTGAGGTGGCGCTGGAGCGCGCGCTCACCGAACTGCTGCAGGGCAGGGCGCTCGATGCGTTGTCGGGTTTTCCGGCACCTGGCTTTGATCTGGAAGAAACGGCCAGCTCCACCAACATCGAAATTCATTTTGTTGACTCCAGCGGCGTCATCCACTGGAAATTTCTGGGCGATACACCCGACTTTGCGTTTGTCGACTGGAACTTCAGCAACAGCACCGCAGCCGACTACGCCTGGTGCATTGACCGACTGCACCGCGACGGCCACGACATCTATGTCGCCGACTTCACCCATCTGGGCGTCTACGCCTGCCGCATCCTGGTGCCGGGTCTGTCCGAGATTTACCCGGTGGACGATCTGGAGTTCGAAAACAACAGCGTGGCCAACCCGATCCGCGAAGCCATCCTCAACCTGTCTGACCTGGACGACGAGGAATGCAGCGACCTGCTCGACACGCTCAACGACGCCAACCTGGCCGACCACCGGCCAGTGGCCGGGCTGATCGGCCTGGCCGCCGACGCCGGCTCTTTCTGGGCCGACCTGCGTCTGGGCGAGCTCAAAACGCTGCTGGCGCTGGCCGTGGGCGACGAAGCCGCCACGCTGGAAGGCTGCGAATGGATTCTCAATTTTGACCAGATCGATGCGCAACGCAAACGTGTCTACGCCTGCATCCAGAACCTGATCCACCTGGCCGACATGGGCGACAGCGGGCCCTACCTCGACGCCCTGTCGCTGCTCTACGGGGCCGGTCCGCTGGCCCAGGCGCATGCGCTGATCATGCAGGAAGACCGCTTCATGGGTCTGAGTTCGCCGGGGCTGGCGCTGGAAGGTTGCGAGATGCATCACAAGCTCCTGAAGGCCTTTGACAAGGTGCGCGCCGCGCATGCCGTTTGACGCAGGTGACTGGCTGCTGCCAGACTGGCCGGCGCCCGCGTGCGTCCACGCCGTGTGCAGCACGCGCGTCGGTGGCTTGTCGGCGCCGCCCTATCACAGCCTCAATCTGGGCGACCACGTCGGTGACGTCCCGGCGTGTGTGGCCGCCAATCGGGCGGTTTTTCAGGACCGTGTGGGTGCTCAACCCGTCTTCTTGAACCAGGTCCATGGCACGGATGTGCTCCAGCTTGACGCCCACACGCCCCAAGGCAGCGTGGCTGATGCCGCGGTGACCCGCCGGACCGGCGTCGCCTGCACCATCATGGTGGCTGACTGCCTGCCGGTGTTGCTGACCAGTCGCTGTGGTCGGCGCGTGGCGGCAGCACACGCCGGCTGGCGCGGCTTGGCGGGGCAGGGCGGGGTCGGCATTCTGGAAGCAAGCTTTAAGTGTCTTAGTGCTCCAGCGCAATCAGGATGTGGTATTGAAGCTTCTGAAACAATAGCTTGGCTGGGGCCGTGCATTGGCCCCCAGGTCTTTGAAGTGGGCGACGAGGTGCGTGCTGCCTTTGTTGAACATCAAGCCGATGCGACCCGGATGTTTCGGCCCCGGGGCGGCAAATGGCTGGCCGACCTGGCTGGCCTGGCGCGCCTGCGCCTGCGCCGTCTGGGCCTCTCACAAATCTACGGCAATGACAGCAGTCCGCCGTGGTGCACCTACACCCAATCGTCACGGTTCTTTTCGCACCGGCGCGATCGCGTCAGTGGCCGCATGGCCGTGGCCATCTGGCGCAGCGCTGCTTGAGCCCGTCGCCGCGGCGGCCAAATGGGCGGCATGTTCAGCCGCCTCACGGGCGCGGATGGCGCGTTTGCGTGCTGGCGTACCCATGATGTAGAGCACGATGCCCATCGGCAGCAGCCCATACAACACAAACGTGATGCCGGCCCCCAGCAGCGTCCCCTGGGGGCTGCTGGCTTCTGCCACCGCCATCATCACGGTGACGTACATCCAGGCGATCGGAACAATGTACATGGCGTTTTCTGAAATTTTTCAAACAAGTTGTCAGGATCGCGAATGCGTTAGCGAAGATACTAGCGCCTTTTACGTTTGACACGCACACAGAGGGTAAGCAATGAAAGAAGACGATCAGCAACTTTGGATGCAATCCGCGCAAAAGTTTCAGCAAAGCATGGCCGACAGCTGGAAAAACGCCTTCGAGTCGTTTCAGAACATGGACTTGGGCGCGATGGCCAGCCAGATGATGACTCCCCCCGCCGCACCGCCCAAGATCACCTTTGATCAGGCCAAGTTGCAGCAATTACAGCAAGAATATTTCAAGGAAGCCACCGAGATCTGGACACAGGCTTCGCAGGGCAAACTGGTCATCAAAGACCGTCGTTTCAACGCCCCCGCCTGGGCCGCCAACCCCATGGCCACGTTCACCGCGGCCATGTATCTGCTCAACGCCAAGGCGCTGACCCAACTGGTCGACGCCGTCGAGACCGACGACAAAACGCGCGCCCGCATCCGCTTCACGGTGGAGCAGCTCAACGCCGCTGCAGCCCCCAGCAATTTCCTGTCCATGAACGCCGACGCGCTGCAAACTGCCATTGACACCAAGGGCGAGAGCATTGCCAAGGGCGTGC
>NZ_JAGPBB010000044.1 GCF_018063565.1 Rhodoferax sp. | reverse complement strand
CCAAACTGGGCTACAAGCCGGGCACCGACATCAAGATTCTGAAACAAGGCTTTAACGTCGACCCGCTGTTGCAAAACCAGGCCGCGTGCATCTCGACCATGATTTACAACGAGTACTGGCAGGTGGTCGATGCGGGCGTGAAAGAGGCTGACTTGGTCACCTTCTTCTACGAAAAAGAAGGCGTGGCCTCGCTCGAAGACGGCCTGTATGTGCTGGAAGCCAAGCTCAAAGACCCGGCCTTTGTGGCGCGCATGGGCAAGTTCCTCAAGGCCACGTTCAAGGGCTGGAACGACGCGGTCAAAGACCCCGCGGGTGCGGCCAAGATTGTGGTGGCCGCCGACGCCTCGGGTAGTGCCACCGAAGCGGTGCAAAAACGCCAGATGGAAAACGTGGCCAAGCTCATCACCAACGCCGGCACGGCCAAGATTGGCTACCTAGAGCCTAGCGCCTACGAGCGCACTGTGAAAGTGCTGCTGGCGGCGGGCAGCTCACCGGTGATCAAAAAAGATCCGGGCAAAGCGGCCTATACCCACGCTGTCTGGGAAGCGGCTGCCAAATAGACCGGTGCGTTGGCCAGGCACTTCTGACTTGATCCGGAGTGCCGGTCATCAGCGTCCGGACTGTGGCCAGCATCGCAGGGACGCCGCTGGGACTGCTTCGCCGTTTATCCATGTCAACACCCGACAACGCGACACCGGCGGACGGTGAAGTTGCAACACTGAAGGGTCAGATTCGTCAGGCCAACGAGGCACGCATCCTGGCGGCAGCCGAGCGCATATTTGCCGGTGCCGGTTTTGGTGGTGCCACCATGGCTGCCATTGCCGAAGAAGCCGCATTGCCGAAAGCCAATTTGCACTATTACTTTGGTGCCAAACAGGACTTGTACCGTGCTGTGTTGGCACAGACCCTGCAAGACTGGCTGGCCCCAACCGAAGTCATCACGCCGCAGGCTGATCCCAAAGCGGCGATTGAGGCCTATATCCGCGCCAAGATGACCTTGTCGATTCAGCGCCCCCACGCGTCGCGCGTCTTTGCCAACGAGCTGTTGCACGGGGCGCCAGTGGTCAAAACCCTGCTCGCGACCGACTTGCGCCAACTGGTGTTGTGCAAAGCGGCAGTTTTTTCCCAATGGATCGCCGACGGTCGCATGGCACCGGTCGATCCGGTGCACTTGTTTTTCACCATCTGGGCGGCCACCCAGACCTATGCCGATTTTGAGGTTCAGGTGTGTGCCGTGTTGGGCGCGACCGTCTTGACGCCACCTGACCACCAGCGCGCGACCGAGCATGTGGTCGGCCTGATTCTGCGCGGTTGTGGGCTGGCTTGAAAACTCCCGACAGGTCTCGCCCGGCTACGCCGCCTTGGCCTCAGAATGAAATCGCACGGTGTTGCGTCCTGCGGCTTTGGCTTCATACTTTTCGCCTTTGGTGAGGTGCGAAAGGATGTCGACCTCTTCCCCTGCGAATTCAGGGCCTAACATCCACATTGGTTGGCCGATGGCCTGAGCGGCCGAGTAACCAAAAAGTGTCTCGGCACCGTGGTTCCAGCTCGAAATCGTGCCGTCCAGCGCATTGCCAATAATGGCATCTGCACTGGAGTCTAGGATGGCTTTGTAACGTCGAAGGGCGTCCTATGCGGTCCGAATGTCCTCGCGCATGGCTGAGAAACTACCCACCAGCTGGCCCACCTCATCGCTTCCGCGTTGAGGCAGAACGGTATCAAACCGCTGAATTGCCAGTGACGCAGCGGCTTCGGACAAACGCTTCAAAGGCTGCACAACGGCAATTTCCAGTGTGCCAAGCCAGGTCAGGGCCAGCCAAACAATGGTCACCTCCAGTAACAGCGTGAGTCGGCTCTGTTGCACCTTGATTTCTGTCAGCCGCGTCGCATAGGCCACATGCACCGTCAGCTTGCCTATGACCTTGCCAAAAGCCGCGATGTCTTTCTCCAGCACTTGCACGGAAGGCTTTGTGGACGGTTCAGGTGTCGCGACGCCCAGGCGCCGTGGAAACAGCTGCTTGCCGTCCCGGTTGGTCAGCAGGATGAACTGCCATTGCGGGTTGTTCTGGCGCAGTGCGTCCAGGTTCTCATGGACCAGGTCGAGCTGCTGGGTCAGCATCAAGCGCACCAAGCCTTCGACCACCGTATCCAGGTGCAGATAGGCCAAAGCCATCAGGCTCGCCAAGACCAGCGGGATCAGCAGCTTGAACCGAAGTGACATGGGCAGCCACTTCTTGTCACCCACCCAATAGGACTCCAGCCCCCATTTGCGCATGACCAGATAATCGTCGATGGAGGTGGCGACAGTGTCGGTCATGGGCACATCTTCCAGCCATTTCTTGCCGATGGGCGTGGCCGCCAGATCAAGAAAACTTTGCCTGAATTTTTCGTAAACCTCTTTCTTGACCCGGGGATGTGCCGCAATGGGATGAGAGGGCATATCGCGCGTGGTGTAAACGACCTTCAAAGCGTGTTGAATGGCTTCATCTTGTTCGGCGCGGGTCTTCTCCACACCGCCTGCCGCATCGGTCAAACCATTGAGTACGTTCAGGTAGACTGAACTGTGGGTTTTGACATTGATCATGGTCATCTTGATCTGGTGGACATGTCAAAGTTGGTAGCGACCAGCGCAATATTGTCCGGCCCCAAAGTCCTTCTCGCGACTCTCCGGCGATTCGTATTTCAGCCAATAGGCAGGACCTGTAGGGGCGCGCATTCATTGAATCGTCAACTTGCTCGGTGTGACCCACAGCCGGGCCTACCATGCTGCTGGATCTCCCAATTTACCGGCGTGCCACAACCTCAGGGTTCACCCCTAGTGACGCCCTGGCATATGGCTTGCTAGCATCGACTGGAATATCCTGACCAAATGGTCAATTAATTCACAGGAGTTGTCCTCGTGTCCATTTCCCTTGCGCCCGATATTCGACCTGGCCGGCTTGATGCCGGTGACTATGCCCAACGCTTTGCCGACGCCAGCCCGCGCCTGACGGCGGCCCAGGCGGTTTTGGAGGCCGAGCGCTGCCTCTACTGTTTTGACGCGCCATGTGCGACGGCCTGCCCGACCCACATCGACGTGCCGTCTTTCATTCGCCGCATCGCGGATGGCAACCTGCGCGGTTCGGCCCAGGTAATTCTTGAGGCCAATCCCCTGGGTGGCATGTGTGCCCGGGTTTGCCCGACAGAGAACCTGTGTGAAGCGGTGTGTGTGCGCAACACCCAGGAGGGCAGGCCGGTGGCGATCGGTCGCCTGCAGCGCCATGCGGTGGATGCGCTGATGGAGGGCGCTCAGCCGCAGATCTTTACCCGTGCTGCCGTCTCGGGCAAAAGAGTGGCGGTGGTGGGCGCTGGCCCGGCCGGGTTGTCGTGCGCACACAGTCTGGCACGGTTGGGGCATCAGGTGGTGATCTTCGATGCCAAGCCCAAGGCCGGTGGACTCAATGAATATGGTCTGGCCAGCTACAAAACTCCCAATAATTTTGCACAGGCTGAAGTGCAGTGGTTGTTGGGCATCGGCGGTATCGAGCTGCGGCATAGCTGGCGATTGGAGTCGGTCGCGCAGTTGCACGCACTGCAAAACGACTTTGATGCCCTGTTTCTGGGCATGGGCCTGCCCAATACGCACCAGCTTGGCGTGCTCGGCGAAGCGCTGTACGGCGTGCAGGACGCGGTTGACTTCATCGCCACGCTGCGTCAGTCGGAAGATCTGGCCACCTTGCCGATCGGCCGCCAGGTGGTGGTCATTGGTGGTGGCATGACCGCCGTGGATGCTGCGGTGCAGTCCAAGCTGCTGGGGGCGCAGGACGTACACATGGTGTACCGGCGCGGGCCGCAGGCCATGGGCGCTTCCAAGGCGGAACAGGAATGGGCTCAAACCCACGGGGTCACGATCCATCATTGGCTGGCGCCGGTTGAAGTGTTGCCCAATAGTTTCGACCCCAGATACGCTGGTGGTGTGCGTTTTGCTCGGCAGAAAATGGCGGGTGACAGGCTGGTTGCCACCGGTGAAACCCTGGTGATCGAGGCGGACATGGTGCTCAAGGCCATCGGTCAGACGCTGGGCAACCCGCTGCTGGCGCAAGCTGATTTTGAACTGCAAGGCGGACGGATCGCCACCGACGCCAATGGCCAGACCAGCAAACCTGGCATCTGGGCTGGTGGTGACTGCCGCGCTGGCGGGCTGGACTTGACGGTGGAGGCGGTGCAGCACGGCAAGCTCGCGGCCCATGCCATTCATTCCCAGCTCATGAATCATTGAATCGGAAAGCGCACCATGGCGAACCTGAAAACCAACTTTGTCGGCATTTGCAGCCCCAACCCGTTCTGGCTGGCCTCAGCGCCGCCCACCGACAAGGCTTACAACGTCTATCGTGCGTTTGAAGCCGGCTGGGGTGGTGTGGTCTGGAAGACCCTGGGAGAGGCCGGCCCGCCGGTGGTCAATGTAAACGGCCCCAGGTACGGCGGCCTCCTGACCCCAGACCGGCGGTTGATCGGCTTTAACAACATCGAACTCATCACCGACCGTGATCTGGACTTGAACCTGCGTGAGATCACCGAGGTCAAACGTCACTGGCCCGACCGCGCGGTGGTGGTGTCGCTGATGGTGCCGTGCAATGAAGAAGCCTGGAAGTCCATCCTGCCGCGCGTGCAAGACACCGGCTGCGACGGTATTGAACTCAACTTTGGCTGCCCGCATGGCATGAGTGAACGCGGCATGGGCGCGGCCGTGGGTCAGGTGCCCGAGTACATCCAGATGGTGACCGCCTGGTGCAAGCAGTACAGCAGTCTGCCCGTCATCGTCAAGCTCACCCCCAACATCACCGACATCCGCCTGCCCGCGCGCGCGGCCAAGCATGGCGGCGCAGACGCGGTGTCACTCATCAACACCATCAATTCCATCATGGGTGTAGACCCGTACAGCCTGACCATGACGCCCAGCACCGGTGGCAAAGGCTCGCACGGTGGCTATTGCGGTCCGGCTGTCAAACCCATTGCCCTGAACATGGTGGCTGAAATTGCCCGCGACCCGGCGACCAGAGGCTTGCCGATTTCCGGGATTGGTGGTGTAGGCAACTGGCGTGATGCGTTTGACTTTATCGCCTTGGGCGCTGGCAACGTGCAGGTGTGTACCGCCGCCATGGTGTACGGTTTCAAGATCGTCCAAGAGATGAGCGATGGCTTGTCCAACTACATGGACGAGATGGGCTTTGCCAGCATCGACGATTTCAGGGGTCGCGCTGTGCCGAGCGTCACGGATTGGAAAAACCTTAACCTCAACCACATCAGCAAGGCAGTGATCAACCAGAGTACTTGCATCCAGTGCGGGCGCTGCCACATCGCCTGTGAAGATACCTCGCACCAGGCCATCAGCTTTGAGAAAGACGGCAAACGGCATTTTGAAGTGAACGAGGCGGAATGTGTGGGCTGCAACCTGTGCACCCTGGTGTGCCCGGTGCCCGAGTGCATCACACTGCGCAGCGTGGCACCGGGCGAAGCTGATGCGCGCACAGGCAAGTTGGTGAGCGGTGCCCATGCGGACTGGACGACGCACCCCAATAACCCGGCGTGTCGAGCGACGTAAACTTTACCTGCTGCGGTCATTCCATCAGTGATGTAAATTACCGAAAATCAGGCGATAGCACTGTTGCTTATTGATTTTAATGCTATTACTATAGGAGTAGTTGATGTCTTCCATTCTGATTCGCGGCGGCACCGTCGTCAATGCCGATCACGCCTTCCAAGCTGATGTGCTGACGCAAGACGGCAAAATTGTGGCGGTCAGGCCGGACCTGGAAGCCCCCGCTGGTGCGCAAGTCATCGATGCCGGTGGCCAGTATGTGATGCCCGGCGGCATCGACCCGCACACGCACATGCAGCTGCCGTTCATGGGCACGGTGACGATGGACGACTTCTTTACCGGCACCGCGGCGGGCCTGGCGGGCGGCACCACCAGCATCATCGACTTTGTCATCCCCAACCCGCAGCAGTCGCTGATGGAGGCCTACCACACCTGGCGTGGCTGGGCTGAAAAGTCGGCGGCAGACTACGGCTTTCACGTCGCCGTCACCTGGTGGGACGAGTCCGTCAAACGTGACATGGGTACGCTGGTCAATGAAGAGGGCGTGAACAGCTTCAAGCACTTCATGGCCTACAAAAACGCCATCATGTGTGACGACGAAACGCTGGTCAACAGCTTCAGCCGCGCACTTGAGCTCGGTGCCATGCCCACCGTGCACGCCGAAAACGGCGAACTGGTGTTCTTGTTACAAAAACAGGTGCTTGAGCGCGGCATCACTGGCCCTGAAGGCCACCCGCTGTCACGCCCGCCCGTGGTGGAAGGCGAAGCCGCCAACCGCGCCATCGCCATTGCCGATGTGCTCAATGTGCCGATTTACATCGTGCATGTGAGCTGCATCGAGGCTGCCGACGCGATCGCCCGTGCCCGTGCCCGCGGCCAGCGTGTGTATGGCGAGGTGCTGGCCGGCCACCTGGCGGTGGACGACAGCGTGTACCGCCACCCCGACTTCGCGACGGCCGCCGCGCATGTGATGAGCCCGCCGTTTCGCCCCAAGGCACATCAGGAAGCGCTGTGGCGCGGCCTGCAAAGCGGCAATTTGCACACCACGGCCACGGACCATTGCACCTTCTGCGCATCGCAAAAAGCGGCGGGCGCCGACAACTTTGCCAAGATTCCCAACGGCTGCGGTGGCGTGGAAGAGCGTATGGCGGTGGTGTGGGACGAAGGTGTCAACACCGGTCGCCTCACGCCCAGCGAGTTTGTTGCCGTGACATCGGCCAACACCGCCAAGCTGTTCAACCTCTACCCGCGCAAGGGCTGTGTGGCGGTGGGCGCCGATGCCGACCTGGTGGTGTGGGACCCGTCGGGCACCAAAACGCTCTCTGCCAAAACCCAGTTCAGCAAGGGCGACTACAACGTGTTCGAGGGCCGCACCGTGCGCGGCATCCCTAGCCACACGCTCAGCCAGGGCAAGTTGGTATTTGTGCAGGGCGATTTGCGGGCGGAGGTGGGTGCGGGCCGTTACATCAAGCGACCGGCGTTCAACGCCAATTTCACGGCGAGCAAGCTGCGCGCGGATGTGCTGGCTGCGTCGGCTGTTGTTCGCTGAGCCAGATAGCTGTTGGTCGTGTCGATGAATTCCGGGTGCCAGTTTTCGTTGCGCTCATGTGGTGACTTGGCTGGGAAGGCAATGGCCGGGGGCCTCATACTGGGGTACCAGAAATCGGCCCCCGGCCATTGCCCGCCCAGCCTTGAACCTTGGTTGGTGCGCAAGAAAACAGCCAAATTGCCCATACAGATCCGTCGGAGTTTTCGTTCATTCGCAAAACTCCGTTATCGCTTCTGCCGGGGTGGGGAATGCCGGGGGGCCGATTTCTGGTACCCCAGTATGAGGTCCCCCGGCATTCCCCACCCCGGCTGGTAGCCAGCCCAAAAACACATGACTTCCAGGAGCCCAACATGACGACAACAACAACCACCGACCTCAGCACCCTGCGCATCAACGGCCAGCGCCTGTGGGACAGCCTTATGGAACTCGCCAAAATCGGTGCCACCCCCAAAGGCGGTGTCTGCCGCCTGACGCTGACCGACCTCGACAAACAGGGCCGTGATCTGGTCACAAAGTGGGGCCGCGAAGCCGGTCTGACTGTGACCATTGACAAAATCGGCAACGGCTTCATGCGCCGCGCAGGCAGAAACAACGCGTTACCGCCCATCGTCACCGGCAGCCACGTCGACACCCAACCCACCGGCGGCAAGTTTGACGGCAACTACGGCGTGCTCGCTGGCCTGGAAGTGATGCGCACGCTCAACGACCACGGCATTGAGACCGAAGCCCCGGTTGAGGTCAGCTTCTGGACCAACGAAGAAGGCTCACGCTTTGTGCCGGTGATGATGGGCTCGGGCGTGTTTGCGAAAGCCTTCACCCTGGAGCACGCCTACGCGGCCAAAGACATCGACGGCAAATCGGTGGGTGAAGAACTCAAACGCATCGGCTACGTCGGTTCGGAGGAACCCGGTGACCACCCGATTGGCGCGTTTTTCGAAACCCACATCGAACAAGGCCCGGTGCTTGAAGACAACGACGTGACCATCGGCGTCGTGCAGGGCGTGCTGGGCATCCGCTGGTTTGACTGCACCGTCACCGGCATGGAAGCCCACGCCGGCCCCACGCCCATGGCGCTGCGCAAGGATGCGATGCAAGTCGCCACCCACATCATGCAAGAGGTGGTGACCACCGCGCTGCGTCACGCGCCGCATGGGCGCGGCACGGTCGGCATGGTGCAGGTGTTTCCGAACAGCCGCAACGTGATCCCCGGGCGCGTCAAGTTCAGCATCGACCTGCGCAACGCCACCGACGCGTTGGTGGACCAGATGGCCGACGAGGTCAAGGCATTTGCGGCCAGCCTGAGCACCAAAACGGGTCTGGGCATCCAGATTGACCTGGTCTCCAGCTACCCGGCGCAGGCTTTTCACGACGATTGCAAGGGTGCGGTGGCAAGGGCAGCGCAAAAGTTGGGTTACTCGAACATGCCGGTGGTCAGCGGCGCCGGGCACGACGCGGTGTACATGGCCAAACTCGCCCCCACTGGCATGATCTTTATCCCCTGCCTCAACGGCATCAGCCACAACGAGATCGAATCCGCCACCCCCGAGCACATCACAGCCGGCTGCAACGTGCTGCTGCACGCGATGCTGGAGCGCGCCGGGGTCGTGTAAGGGTGGGCTTCACGTTGGTGCCAGAGTTTGTCACGCGAACTAACCTTTGACAGCACCCATCGTCAGACCCTTGACCACGTATTTCTGGAAAATCATCGTCAGAACGATCGCCGGGGCCATGATGGCTACGGCCGCCGCCATCACACCACCCCAGTCGACCTCGGCATAGGACAGGAAGTTGTAAACGGCAATCGGTAAGGTTTTGGTCCGCTCCATGCTGAGCACTTGCGAGAACATGAAGTTGTTCCACGAAAAGATGAACGACAGCGTGGTGGCTGTGATGATGCCGGGGCCGGAAAGAGGCAGGATGATCTTCAGAAACGCCATCTGTCGGGTGGCACCGTCGACCATGGCAGATTCTTCAAGCTCACGCGGAATGTTGCCGAAATAGGTGGTCATGATCCAGACCACGATCGGCAGTGCAATCAGCATGTGCGAGAGTACCAGTGCGACATAGCTGTCCATCAAGTCTAGGCGCGAGAAAATGATGTACCAGGGCATCAGGAACGAGATACCGGGCATCAGGCGCGCCAGCAGAATAAAAAGGGCCAGCCTCTTCTGCGTGAAGCGCGAAATCGAGTAGGCCGCCGGAAGTCCCAGCAACAGGGACAAGCCAACCGCCATCACGCCGACGATGGTCGAGTTCAGGAAATACTTCAGGAAGTCCTGTTCCTCAAAGACCTTTCGGTAATTTTGCAGCGTCGGCTCGAAAAACAGTTTGGGGGGCCAGGAAATGATGTCCACCTGTGTTTTGAACGATGAAGTCAGCATCCACAGGAACGGAAACAACACAATCAGCGCAATGGTCAGGACCAGCAGGTAGAACAAAACGGTGTTCAGAAGCTTTTTTTTCATGGCCTCTCCTTCAGTTTTCGCTCGATGCGCGCAGCTTCATGATGCCCAGGCTACACAGCAGCACCACCAGGAAAAGCGCCACCAGAATGACCGACGACTGGCCCATGCGGAAGTACTCGAAACTGTACTTGAAGCCCATGATGTTGAGCGTCTCGGACGCATAACCAGGGCCACCACCGGTCATCGCGAAGATGATGTCAAAAGTCTTCAGTGCATCGATCAGACGCAGAATCATCGCTGTCAGAATGACCGGCATGACCATCGGGATGGTGACATAGCGCAGAATCTGCCATTCGCTGGCGCCGTCCACGCGCGCGGCTTCGACCGGCTCTTCCGACAGACCGGCCAGGCCTGCCAGCACAATCAGGGTGATCATGGGTGTCCACTGCCAGACATCGACCAACACGAGCGACGCAATGACGGAGTTTTCGCTCGACACCCAGCGACCCTGCGGTAGACCAAGCGAATTGAGGGCGAAATTGAGCAGGCCGATGGTTGGATCGTAAAAAAGATTGAAGACGATGCCCACCGCGACCGGTGTGGCCACCAGCGGCAGCAACAGCAACAGCTTGGCGATGCCCTTGCCGACAAAAGCCCGGTTGAGAATCAGCGCGATGGCAACGCCCAGCACGACCTCGATCGCCACGGCAAACAGCGTGAACGTGAAGGTTCGACCCAGGGCTTGCAGGAAACGTGGCTCGGAAAAAACGCGCAGATAGCTGTTGAGACCAACAAAAGACGGCTCCATTCCGGAGGTGAGATTCCAGTTGGTAAAGCTCAGGTACAGGGTGTAGAGAATCGGAAACACCATCAGCAACGCGATGAAAACGATGGCCGGAAGCGGAAACAAGATCCGCAGGTTCCGTTCGGTAAAGCTTGACTGAATCATGGCTGACCCTCTACGCGAAATTTCTGTTGAGCGATCTTGACCTGGCACGCGTGCCGTCTACCCAGAGCGACGCGCGTACCAGTCAAGCGGCAAGGGGGCTTATTTGCCGTATTCGCCGCTGTCCTGCAACAGCTCATTGACCCGCTTGACTTTTTCTGCGGCGAGCTGCTCAAGCTTGGCAGAGGTTCCCTTGGTATTGATCGACTCAATGATCACTTCGCCGATCAGGTCACGCGCTTCACCCACCGCGCTCATGTAGGGGCGGTCCACCGGTGTGCCGTTCTTGGCAGCAAAGACGCGCGTCTGGATCAGACCCGGATTCATCTTGCTGCGCACAACCTGGTCATCCCACACCGACGATCGTGCCATGGTGATGTTGTCCATCATGCCTTTGATGGCCATTTCCTTGCTCGACGCCCAGTTCAGGAACTTCATGGCCATGTCTTTTTTCTTCGACTGATTGGCCACCGAGATGCCCCAGGACGAGACGATGAAAGGCGCATTGGTCTTGGGTCCGGCCGGGAAGTTGGCAATATCGAAATTGGCCACCGGGATTTGGGTCTTGGACTGATCAACGATCTGGCCATAGAACACCGAGGCGTCGGTCCACATCGCGACCTTGCCGGCCTGGAACAAGGGCATGATGTTTTCCCAGGACATCGACGTCACGCCTTTGGGGCCGTAGTTGCCAAGCAGTTTGCCGTAAAAACGCGTTGCGTCGATGGCCGGCTTGGAGTTAAAGACCGCTGTGCCTTTGTCGAGGTACTGCCCACCATAGTTGAATACGTAGCTCGAAAGTTGGGTAACTGCGGCGGCACCCTTGCCGCGCGAGGCAAAGCCGGCAACACTCTCGGAATTGAGCTTCTGGGCGGCCGCCTCGAGTTCATCGAAGGTGGTCGGCACTTTCAGCCCTGCCTGTTGCAGCAGGTCCTTACGGTAGTAGAGCACCTGCCATTCGGTGACCAGCGGAACGATGTAGGGCTTGCCGCCAAACGAGGCGGCGTCCATGATGTTTTTCGGATAGTCACCGAAGTCGTAGCTGCTCAGCGGCTCGTACCAGCCGTTTTTCGAGAACATCTTGCCTTCTTGCAGCGGGCGTGTCATGAAGACGTCGACGGTAGAAGACTTGGTGGCGAATTCGGTGGTGAGCTTTTGCGTCAGCTGGCCTTCCTGCAGGCTTTCGACGTTGACCTTGATGCCGGTGCTTTTCTCGAACTGTGGAATTGACTGCTTGAGCAATTCACCATAAGGGTGGTTGGCCACCAGCACGCGGATCTCACCTGATTGCGCCATGGCACCTGCACAGAGGCACAATGAAGACAGTGCGAACCCGATTTTTGACAGTTTGTATTTCATGAGAATCTCCAGGTTAAAAGAATAAAAAACCACCCACCCTAAACGATGGCGTCTGACGTGCTCTTGTCAAACACGTGCGTATTGGCCATCTTGAAATCGATCTGAATCGCGTCGCCGACACCGATCGGCTGTTTCGGCACAGGCATACGAGCCACCAGCGCATGTGCGCCGCAACTCAGGTGCGCAAAGATCTCGGAGCCGAGCAACTCGACCACCTCGGCTCTGGCGCTGACGGTGCTGCTGGCATCGTCACCTGGTTGATGCAGCGCAATGTCCTCCGGGCGAACACCGAAGACCAGCTCTTTGCCCGCATGCGCAACCAGAACGGCACGGAAAGCTTCAGGCACGGCAACACGGAAGCTGCCGCCATCGATGAACAATTGACCGGCCTCATTGACCAGACGGACGTCGAAAAAGTTCATTGCGGGCGAGCCGATGAAGCCGGCAACGAAACGGTTGACCGGCTGGGCATAGACTTCCATTGGCGCGCCGCTTTGCTGCACAACCCCCTGGTTCATGATGAAGATGCGGTCAGCCATGGTCATGGCCTCAACCTGATCATGAGTGACATAAATCATGGTGGCACCCAGGCGGCGATGCAGTTTGCTGATTTCAGCACGCATTGCAACACGCAGCTTGGCGTCCAGATTGGAAAGGGGCTCGTCAAACAGGAACACCTTGGGCTTGCGCACGATAGCGCGGCCTACTGCCACGCGCTGGCGCTGGCCACCGGAGAGTTCTTTGGGCTTGCGATCCAGCAGTTCGCCCAGTCCAAGAATGTCGGCGGCCTCCTGCACCCGGGCGTCGATCTCGGCGTCAGAGAACTGGCGAATCTTCAGACCAAATCCCATGTTTTCGCGCACATTCATGTGCGGGTACAGGGCGTAATTCTGGAACACCATGGCGATGTCGCGATCCTTGGGTGCCAGATCGTTGACCAGCGTGTCACCAATGCAAATTTCACCGGATGTGATGGTTTCCAGTCCAGCGATCATGCGCAAGGCGGTCGACTTGCCACAGCCCGAAGAGCCCACCAACACGGCGAACTCCTTGTCCTGGATCTCGATCGAAAGATCGTTGACGACGGGCACCGATCCGTAGCGTTTGACGACGTTTTTCAAAGTGACTTTGGCCATATGCGATAACTCCTTCTTCAAGTCGCCCCAGGTTTAATGGCTGTTCGGTGTCCACGGGGTGGTTGCTCGCCGGTGCACTGCCAAAGGCACCACGCCATACTCGGCATCTGTCACATTGTCCAAGAGGCTGCAAGCGGCAATTTGACGTTGGCGATGTTCGATGGCGGCACGTCGTTGCGCGACCAGTGCGGAGCGTTCGTCCATTGGCGCACCAGCCATTGGGGTGAGTTCACCGCGCAGAAAGGCGGCGCGATCCAGCAAATCGATGCGCTTGTCGGACAGGCGGACCCAGAGCAGGTCGCCATTGGCCAAGGCGCCGATGCCGCCACCTTCGTAGGCCTCGGGCACCATGTGGCCGACGCAGGCCCCCTTGGTGACACCCGAGTAGCGACCGTCGGTGATCATCATCGAGGTGCGTTCCACCACGCCATGGTGGCGCAGGTATTGGCTCGGTGCAAACAGTTCGGGCATGCCAAAGGCCTTCGGGCCCTGGCCAGCAATCACGAAGGCGAAAGCCAGGTTGCCATTCTTGACCATGGTCAAAACGTCTTCGTCGGGCGGCGCCTCGTGGTTGCGCCGCAAAGCGGCCAACAGTTCCGGTGTCAGCTCCGGCATCTGGCACAGGTTGTCAACCAGATTGCCGGAACTCAGCTCGCGGTTGCACGGCATCTCGTTATCGTAGTAGCGTACCAAGAAAACGCGACCATTGAAACGCTGGTAAGACTCGGTCGACATGCCCGCAACCTTCAGTGTGCAGGACGAGAAAAAATTGCCGCGCATGATGTCGGTGCCCGACAGATCACGCACCGGCCGGATGCGGATGATCGAGCGCTCTTGGGGCAGCGCGGGCGATACCGCTTCGGAAATCTCAGCAACCCGCTGGAGCCAGGTTTTTCCGGTGACGGTGAGTGCATCCCAATTCATCGGGACGTTCAGGTTTTGCAGCACCTTGTACAGGCTGGTCATCCCATGGTGCAGGCCAGCGTGGGCCTGCTGCGCCAGAACAAAGGTGTCGCGGCCTTCGGTCAGGCTGTGGGCAAAGATGTCGGGGACACCAAAGGCATCACGCACACGCTCGTAGTCAAATAGCGAGACGTCAAAACCGGCGTGACGCATGATGCACGGCATGTGCAGCATCAGATTGCTGGAACTGCCGGTGGCATTGTGGATGCGGATGGCGTTGACGTAGTTTTGCGCCAGCAACTCACACACCGAGAACTCGGGCTTGTTGATCAGGCGAAACAGTTGATCAACGTTGCGACTCACCAGCGCCGTCGGTGCTTCATCGACCAGTAATTCGGATTGATCAGGAACCAGACCCAGTGCCGACATCAACGTGCGCGAGGAGTTGCCGGTTCCGTTGAACGCACAGATGCCACCCTTGTCGTCGCAGGTGGCAGCAGCCAGTTCATTGAGGATGACGTTGGCCGCTGGCCGATCGATCAGCCCGCGCTCAACGGCGCGATTGAGCAGCGCCAAGAAAGCCTCGTCGGATGAGCATTGCAGGATGTAGTGGCAGTTTTCTTCGATGTCGTTGGCCAGTTGCGCATCACCCGCGGCATGCGCAGCGTCCTGGATGTCACGCAGTTTCTTGCGCGTGCTCTTGGGAATGCTGCCACCCTTCAAGACATGTGCTGGTACAAACACGGCCCAAACTGGTGCCGTGCCACGCTCGGGTTCGCGCCGGGCCCGGTCAGCCGCCGCCAGCCCCGACAGGATGCCGGCTGGCGACTTGTCACAGCCGGCAATCACATAGGCCGCGTGGTAGCTGTGGCCTTCGAAATTGATGTTCACAGCCATTGCTGTCTGGTTGCGCGAGGCCAGCGAATAACTTTGTCCGATATTGCTTTGCGCTGTGCCGTCACAGATCACCGGCACGCCGAAGGTAAAAGGCACGCCGCCGTTTTGCCAGATGCGCGCTGCCGCGCGCAGGGCGTGTTCATGGTCAAACAGATGCGCCGGATGGTCAGCCGAGCCCTGAATGATGCACACGCGCAGCCGGTTGGTCGCCAAGCGTTCGACGATGGCTGCTTGTGAGCAGTCGCCGAGTCCCTGAAAGTCTGCCTCCTCGCCCAGCAGTTCCTGGGCGCGCCTCAGCAACGCCTGTACCGTGATCGGCTCATTGGCCAGACCCTGGATGCAGGTCCGGTAGGGGTTCGCAGGCTCGATGACGACCAGATCGGCGAACTCCGGATTGCAGACGACTTTGGCAGGTAAGTTCATGACCGTTGCTTTGAATTGCAATAAATTCTATACGTCTATTTATCGTTGTACTACAATTATTTTTGATTGTCTGACAAACTGAACACCCAGAACTTTCAGTCTCGGTCGAGTCCCCTCAAGAATCAATTCAGAGGCATTGCGATGAACAAGACGGAGCGATTGACACAGTTGTTTGGCAAGCGCATCACGCAGGGCCATTTCGCACCGGGCGTGGCGTTGCCGTCAGAAGCGGAGCTGTGCCAGCAATTCGGCGCCTCCAGAAATGTGATTCGCGAAGTCGTCAAGGTGCTGGCGACCAAGCGACTGATCGATGCGCAACGCAATCGGGGCCTGTTTGTGATGCCCGCAGAACGCTGGAATTACCTGGATGCCGACGTGCTGGAATGGACGCTGGAAAACGGCAGTCACCCCACCTTGATCTGTTCGTTGATTGAGGTGCGGGGTCTGATCGAGCCGACCATCTCGCGTTGGGCAGCGGAGCGGGCAACGGCTCTGGACCTGGTCGATATTGAAGCCAGTTTCAACGAGATGACCGCCAACCCAAGGCGCCTCGATCTCTTTCATGAAGCCGACATCCGATTCCACCGGGCGGTTCTTATTGCGTCGCACAATGTGGTCATGCAGCAACTCAGCGACGCCGTCAGCGCACTGCAGCGTGCCATTTTTGATGTGACTTTCGTGCGTGAAGCTGAGCACATGGCCCTGACCATTCAGGAGCACCGCGATTTATTTGAGGCGATCCGTCGTAAGCTTCCTGACACGGCCGAGGCGGCCTCGCGCTGCATGATCGAACGGACCGCGCAGCGCGCCTATTCAGACATGAACAGGAGCGATGGCAGGATCGAAGCGCATGCACCTGAAACGGAGAAGGATTCATGAAAATTACGAAGCTGAGCACTTACCGCCTGGCACCGCGCTGGATGTTCCTGAAGATCGAAACCGACGAGGGCGTGAGCGGTTGGGGCGAGCCGGTTATCGAGGGCCGGGCACGAACGGTACAAGCGGCTGTCGATGAACTCTCGGAGTACGTGGTCGGCCAGGACCCTTCACGTATCAACGACATCTGGCAGACGCTGTACCGCGGCGGCTTCTATCGCGGTGGCCCGATTCTGATGAGCGCCATTGCCGGAATCGACCAGGCCTTATGGGACATCAAGGGTAAAGTGCTCGGTGCGCCGGTCTATGCGCTGCTTGGCGGCCTGGTGCGCGACCGCATGAAGATGTACAGCTGGGTCGGGGGCGACCGGCCGGCCGATGTCATCAGCAACATCCGGAAACTGCAAGCCATCGGTTTCGACACCTTCAAGCTAAACGGATGTGAGGAAATGGGGTTGATCGACAACAGCCGCACCGTCGATGCGGCCGTGGCGGTGGTGTCTGAAATTCGCGCCGAGTTCGGCAACACCATCGAATTCGGGCTCGATTTCCATGGCCGCGTGGCCGCACCGATGGCGCGCGTGCTCATCAAGGAGCTTGAGCCTTACCGGCCGCTTTTCATCGAAGAGCCGGTGCTGGCCGAGCAGGCTGAATACTATCCACGCCTGGCCGAGATGACGCACATTCCGATTGCTGCTGGTGAACGCATGTTTTCGCGCTTCGATTTCAAGCGGGTGCTGGTCAACGGCGGTATCTCGATCGTGCAGCCCGATCTGTCGCACGCCGGTGGCATCACCGAATGCCACAAGATTGCCGCCATGGCCGAAGCCTTTGATGTCGGTTTTGCGCCGCATTGCCCGCTGGGGCCGCTGGCGCTGGCGTCCTGTCTGCATGTGGACTTTGTGGCGCGCAATGCCGTTTTCCAGGAGCAAAGCATGGGCATCCACTACAACCAGGGTGCCGAGTTGCTGGACTACGTGCTCAACAGGGGGGACTTCCAGTTTCACGACGGATACATGCTGCCCCCGACCAAACCCGGGTTGGGGGTGGAGATCAACGAGGCGCTGGTCGAGGAACGTAGCAAAACCGCACCCGACTGGCGCAACCCGGTCTGGCGCCATGCCGATGGTGCGGTGGCCGAATGGTGAGCGACAACTCGACCCACCTGCTGGCCCTCGACTGGGGGACTTCAAGCTTGCGGGCGTTTCTGATGCAGCACGGCCGGATCGTCGACTCGCGCCAATCAGACCACGGCATTCAGCACCTGCCCGAGGCCGGTGTGCCCGGCTTTGAACAGGCACTTAAAGCGATCGCCGGCGACTGGGTACAGCGGTGGCCGACGCTTGCCATGGTGGCCAGTGGCATGGTTGGCAGCGCGCAAGGCTGGCGTGAGGCCCCTTATGTGCGCTGCCCAGCCAACATAGGGCTGCTGGCGCAGCACCCGGTTCGGGTACCCAGTGGACTCGGCCCTGACCTGGCCATTGCCCCCGGCCTGCTGCTGGATGACCACGGGCAGATGCCCGATGTGATGCGGGGCGAAGAGATCCAGATCGCGGGTGCATTGTCTGAGAACCCGTCATGGGCTGCCCGCTGCTGCATGGTGTTGCCGGGCACGCATTCGAAATGGGTGCTTGTGAAAGAGGGCCAACTGGTGCGGTTTTCGACCTACATGACCGGCGAATTGTTCGCCGTGTTGTGCCAGCATTCGATCCTGGGGCGCCTGTTGCCCGAGGACCGGGGCACCAGACGCGCGCTCGACCGCGCGGCCTTTGAACTTGGCCTGACCGAGGCGCGGCGCAGCTGCGCTGGCGATCTGACCCATCAGATGTTTGCCACCCGAACCCTGGGCCTGACCGGACGTTTGCCGCCGGCTGGGCTGGCCGACTATCTGTCGGGCCTGTTGATCGGCAGTGAGCTGGTGTCGGGACTGGCCGGTGCCCACGAGCAAGAGCCAATGCCGCTGATCCTGATTGGTGAGCCGGCGCTCTGCCAACGCTATGCCGATGCACTTTGCTACCTCGGCCAGCCGGTGGCGGCGGTGCTGGGAAACACCGCAAGCTCTGGCTTGTGGAATTTTGCGTTGGCTACGGGTGTGCTGCCGCCACACACGTGACCTATTTTCTGGAGAACACATGCCTCACCACGCCACGATGACAGATCGCTTTGCCGCAGCGCTCGCGGCGATGCCCTTGGTGGCAATCCTGCGCGGTGTCAGGCCGCAGGAGGTGGTTGAGATCGGAGTCAGCCTGGCGAATGCGGGCTTTCGTCTGATTGAAGTGCCGCTCAATTCGCCTGACCCGTTCGCGAGCATTGCCGCACTGCGCCAGGCACTTCCTGCTGAGGTGTTGGTGGGTGCCGGTACGGTGCTTGCGTTCGGTCAGATCAGCCTGCTGTGCGACTGTGGCGCTGAATTGGCGGTCATGCCACATGCAGACGTCAATCTGATTCGGGCCGCCAAGTCCGCCGGGCTTCTCTGTGTGCCTGGCATCGCCACACCGACCGAGGCTTTTGCGGCACTGGCAGCGGGTGCCGACGCACTCAAGATATTTCCGGCGGAGCTGGTGACGCCTGCCGTGCTGAAGGCCATGCGCGCTGTGTTGCCCAAAGGTACTGGCTTGCTGCCGGTCGGTGGCATCCAGCCCGAGTCCATTAAACCTTATGTGGATGCCGGCGCCACTGGTTTTGGTCTCGGTTCGGCGCTTTACAAGCCGGGGATGACGGCACAGCAAACCTCAGCCACAGCGCGTCTGTTTGTCGCCGCGTGGCGTGTTGTGCATCCGGTCTGAGGCGACAGATTTGAAGCGTTTGCGAGCCATTGAAGCAACGGTTCAAACTCACGCCAGGCTGAGTTGGGGTGTCGCGAAAACGGGTTAAAGCGAAAGCGTGCGACGGTGTCAGGCTTAACATTCAGCCTTGTGGACGGCGATGCTTGCGTATGACTGGCATGTAACATGCTTCAAGTTGGCATGAATGAGCAGCCGTCATGCAACGGTCAATGGCCGCAGGCAGCAATCTATTGTGTGTTTTTATTCAACTGGAGAACCTATGACTTTCAATCCGTATAACCGTCGCCAGGCCATTCTTTTGGCCGCTTCGCTGGTCGCCCTGACCCCTGGCCTCACAATGGCCCAGGCCAAACTCAAAGTGGCCGGTATTTACACCGTGCCCTTTGAGCAACAGTGGGCGGGCCGCTTGCACCAGGCGCTAAAAGCGGCCGAGGCGCGTGGCGAGATCGAATACAAGGCGTCAGAAAATGTCAGCAACGCCGACTACGAGCGCGTCATGCGGGAATATGCCACCGGCGGCAGCCAGTTGATCGTCGGTGAAGCCTTTGCGGTGGAAGCGGCTGCGCGCAAGGTGGCCAAAGACTTTCCCAAGGTGTCGTTCCTGATGGGCTCCAGCGGCAAACCTGCCGCGCCCAACTTCAGCGTATTTGACAATTACATTCAGGAACCGGCTTATCTTTCGGGCATGGTGGCGGGCAGCATGACCAAGAGCAACAAGATCGGCATGGTGGGTGGCTTTCCCATTCCTGAGGTCAACCGGCTGATGAACGCTTTCATGGCGGGTGCCAGGGAAACCAACCCCAAGGTGGAGTTCAGCGTGAGCTTTATCAACAGCTGGTTTGATCCGCCCAAGGCCAAGGAGGCCGCTTTTGCCATGATCGACAAGGGTGCCGATGTGATGTACGCCGAGCGTTTTGGCGTGTCGGATGCGGCCAAGGAAAAAGGCACGCTGGCCATCGGCAATGTGATCAACACCCAGGCGCAGTACCCCGATACCGTGGTGGCATCGGCCCTGTGGCATTTTGAGCCCTCTGCCGACCGTGCCATCAAACTCGCCAAAGAAGGCAAGTTCACCGCTGAAGACTACGGTCAATATTCGATGATGAAGCACAAAGGCTCGTCGCTGGCACCTTTGGGCACGTTCGAGAAAAAGGTGCCCACCGACATCGTTGCCAAGGTCAAGGCCAAAGAGGCCGACATCGTGGCCGGCAAGTTTGTGGTCAAGGTCGACGACGGGCAGCCCAAGTCCACGGCCAAGTAAGCAGCCCGTTTGTCCCAACCGGTTCTCTCCCTCACCGGCATCACCAAGCGCTTTGGCGCCCTGGTGGCCAATGACAATATCTCGCTGGAACTCGGGTCTGGCGAGATTTTGGCGCTGCTGGGCGAGAACGGTGCGGGCAAGTCCACGCTGGTGTCGATCCTCTTTGGCCACTACACCGCCGATGCTGGTGAGATCCACGTCAATGGCCGCCCCTTGCCCCCGGGCGACCCCAAAGCCGCTCTGGCCGCAGGCATTGGCATGGTGCACCAGCATTTCACGCTGGCTGACAACCTGAGTGTGCAAGACAACGTGATGATGGGCAGCGAGTCGCTGTGGCAGCCCTTCACCCGCCAGCGCGATGCACTGGACAAGCTCAAGGCGGTGGCGCTTGAATTTGGCTTGAGTGTGGACCCCAAGGCCAAGGTGGGCAACCTGTCGGTGGGTGAGCGCCAGCGGGTCGAGATTCTCAAGGCCCTGTATCGGGGCGCGCGCATTTTGATTCTGGATGAGCCTACCGCCGTGTTGACGCCGCAAGAGTCTGAGAGCCTTTTTGAGGTTCTAGCCCAGATGGTGACACAGGGTTTAGCTATTATTTTCATCAGCCATAAATTGGGCGAGGTGCTGCGTGTCTCGAACCGGGTAGCGGTCCTGCGCGCAGGCCGCCTGGTCGCCGAGGCACCCGCCCAAGGCACGACACAAGCCCAGCTGGCGCAGTGGATGGTCGGGCACGCCGTGGCTCCGCCTGAGCGCCGGCCCGCTTCAGCGGTGGGTGATGCGGTGTGTGTGCTTGATCGAGTCAGCACTGGGACCGGGCGGGAGCGGTTGGAACAGCTCAGCCTGGCACTCCACGCGGGTGAGATTGTGGCCATCGCCGGGGTGTCGGGCAACGGTCAGGTGGCGCTGGCCGAACTGCTGTGTGGCACACGTCAGGCCAGCGCTGGCAGCGTCATGTTTCTGGACCAGCCGATGCCGCAGCATCCGGCTGAGCTGGTGGCGCTGGGTGTGGCACGGATCCCCGAAGACCGGCACGCCGTCGGGGTGGTAGGTGATTTGCCGGTGTGGGAGAACGCGGTGTCCGAGCGCTTGCGCAGCCCGGTTTTTTCACGCTGGGGCTGGGTTCGACGCGCGCACGCGCGTGCCTACGCCAAGCGTGTGCTGGACGCCTTTGACGTGCGCGGCGGTGGCCCGCTGGTAGCGGCCCGGTCCTTGTCAGGTGGCAACATGCAGAAGCTTATTTTAGGCCGAGCGCTTATGCAGCCTGAGTTGGTAGCTACAAATAATATGGCGCATCATCATTCCAATGTGCCAAGACTGATCATTGCGCACCAGCCCACCTGGGGTCTGGACATCGGTGCCGTGGCCTACGTGCAGGCGCAGTTGATCGCCGCGCGCGACGCCGGCGCGGCCGTGCTGCTGATATCGGACGATCTGGACGAGGTGTTGACGCTGGGTGACCGCGTGGCGGTGATGCACGCCGGCCAGTTGACGGCTGCCCGACCTGCGTTGGAATGGAGCCGCGAAGCCATCGGTCTGGCCATGGCGGGCGTGGGAGTTCACCCATGAGACTCGAAAGACGCAGCCAAACCTCGTCACTCGCCCTGGCGCTGGCGCCACTGGGGGCGGTGCTGTTCACGTTGTTGATCAGCGCGCTGCTGGTCATGTGGGCCGGCGCGCCGGTGGGACAGACCTATGTTTTGCTGCTCAAAGGTGGCTTTGGTTCGGTCTTTGCCTGGAGCGAGACCCTGACCCGGGCCATCCCCTTGCTGCTGACCGGACTGGCCGCTGCGGTGGCGTTCAAGGCCAGGCTGTTCAATATTGGCGCAGAGGGTCAGTTGTACGCCGGTGCAATGGCCGCGGTGGCGGTGGGTGGGCTGCACGGCGGCAGCGGATTTGATCTGCCCCCGGCCCTGCTGTTTGTGCTGATGATGCTGGCTGCTGCACTGGCCGGGGCTGGCTTGCTGCTCGGGCCAGCCTTGTTGAAAGCGCGGCTCGGCGTGGACGAGGTGGTCACCACCTTGTTGCTGAACTTCATTGTGCTGCTGGCGGTGTCACTGATGCTCGACGGTCCGATGAAGGATCCCACCGCCATGGGCTGGCCACAAAGTGTGGCGTTGTTGCCAGAGCTGGAGTTGGGTAAGCTGATTGCGCAAACCCGCGTGCACAGTGGCTTGCTGTGGGGGCTGGCGCTGGCGCTGGGACTGTGGGCGTTGTTAAAGTACAGCGTGCTGGGCTTTGACATCCGGGCGGTCGGTGCCAATGCGCGGGCGGCGGCGTTTGCCGGGGTGTCGGTGACCCGCACCGTGGTGCTGGTGGCCTTGCTCTCGGGTGGCTTGGCCGGGCTGGCGGGTGCCATCGAGGTGGCCGGGCGCACCAGTTACCTGACGCTGGACATGTCACCGGGTTATGGTTACAGCGGCATTGTGATTGCCATGCTGGCCGGCCTGCACCCGCTGGGGGTGGTGCTGGGCAGTGTGTTTGTTGCCGGGGTGCTGGTCGGTGCCGACAGCATGAGCCGCGTTATCGGCGTGCCAACCTACATAGCCGATGTGATCGTGGCCACCTCGCTGATCGCGGTGCTGGTGGCCAGTTTGTTGGCGCAATACCGGGTGAGGGCGAAATGACCCCCACACCCGTCACATGGTGTACTGCGCTGCCCCCCGAGGGGCTGCGCCTTGCAGGAGGCGCACCGGCGCAGCGGCAGCAATGAGCGAATTTTTGGACATCCTCTCCAACCCGGCGTTCTGGGTGGCGGTGCTACGCATTGCCACACCGCTGATTCTCGGCACACTGGGTGTACTGTTGTGTGAGCGCGCCGGAGTGCTTAACTTGGGTATTGAGGGCATCATGGTGGCCGGTGCCTTTACCGGCTGGCTGGCGGTGTACAGCGGCGGCTCGTTGTGGCTGGGGGTGGGGGTGGCGGCGCTGACCGGTGCCGTGTTGGGTGTGTTGCATGCTTTCCTGACGGTTTCGCTGGCCTTGTCCCAGCATGTGTCGGGGCTTGGTATCACCTTGTTAGCTACCGCGCTGAGCTATTACGGCTACCGGGTGAGTTTCCCCAAGGTGTCGACACCACCCACCATCACCCCGTTTGCCGAGATGGGGTGGTTGCCGGTGCCAATTCTGGCGCAACAAACCGCCATGACTCTGCTGGCCTTGCTGGCGGTGCCGCTGATGACCTATGTTCTATTCAAAACACCGGTGGGTCTGGCGCTGCGCATGGTGGGTGAAAACCCGCAGGCGGCGGAAGGGCAGGGCGTGTCGGTGGTGCGGGTGCGGACCGGAGCGATTGTGGCGGGCTCTGCGCTGATGGCGGTGGCGGGCTCGTTTTTGACGCTGTCGGCCTTTAACGCCTTCTTTTTCAATATGGTCAACGGTCGTGGCTGGATTTGCGTGGCGCTGGTGGTGTTTGCCTCGTGGCGACCCGGCAAGGCGTTGCTGGGCGCGCTGCTGTTTGCTTTTTTTGACGCCTTGCAACTGCGATTGCAGCAAGCCGGTGATGCTGCGCTGCCGTACCAGTTGTACCTGATGCTGCCGTATGTGCTGTCGATTGCGGCACTGATCCTGGTGGCGCGCAAGGCGAGTTACCCGCAGGCGCTGATGAAGCCGTATCGCAAGGGCGAGCGTTAGGCCAGCAGTCGCACGGTGCGTGCGGTGCCTTGCAGCAAGATCGGTTGTAATCTCGGGGATCGTCGGCGTGCCGTTTGTCTGGCACAGGCAAAATGCAAGGAGTAGCATGACATCGTTGCCCGGACCGCTTTGTGCGGCTTTATTTCAACACCTGCCGGACGGCGTATTTCTGATCGATCCGGAGAGTTCCAATATCCTGGATTGCAACGCCGCCGCCCTGACCCAGCTGGGTATGATGCGTGACGAGGTACTCAACCATTCGGTATTGAGTTTGCAAAAGGACGTGATCGGCATGGACCAGTGGGTCAGCATTGCGCAGGCCATCCGTGCCACAGACAGTTTTGTCTTCATTGGGCAACACCGCCACAAAACCGGTGCCGAGGTGCCAGTTGAAGTCAACACCAGGGCCTTTTTTCATCAGGGCTGTGAGTATTTTTTGTCGATTGCCCGCGACATCAGCCAGCGTCTGGCCATTGAGCGTGATCTGCACAATCGGGACACGCAGCTGCGCTATGCCCTCACCGAAGCCTCAGACGGCCTATGGGACTGGAACCTGAAGACCAACGAGGTGTTTTTCAGCCCGCAGCTCGAACGGATGCTCGGTTACGGCCCGAGCGAAATGCGGCCGACGCTTGACACCTGGAGCGCCAACATCCATCCCGACGATGCTCATTGGGTGCAAAACATCCTGCAAGAGCATATTGGCGACAAGCGCGAGCGCTACGTGGCCGAGTACCGCCTGCGCAATCGCAACGGTCATTACCTTTGGGTGTGTGACCGTGGCCGGGTCTGTGAACGCAGCGCTCAGGGGGTCCCGACCCGTATGGTGGGGATGGTGCAGAACATCACCAATCGCAAGAACACCGAGTTGCAACTGCAGAACATGGCCTCGCACGACCCGCTGACGGGTCTGCTCAATCGCCGTGAGTGCGACAAGGTGCTGGCGCGGCAAATCGAGCTTTGCCGCCGTTTGCAGATTCCATTGGGTCTGTGTTTTTTCGATCTGGACCATTTCAAACGTGTCAACGACGAGTTTGGGCATGCCGTAGGTGACCGCGTTCTCAGGCATCTGGCCAAGGTCATTGAGTCAGAAATACGCGCTACCGACTACCTGTTTCGTTGGGGTGGCGAGGAGTTTTTGCTGGTCTGTGCCGACACCCCCCTTGCTGATCTGGCCAAACTGGCAGAAAAGTTGCGATGCAAGTTTGAACAAATCGAGTGGTCCGACGTGGCTCCCCTGTCACGCATGACCTGCAGTTTTGGTGTTGCCTGTTTTCCCGAACATGGGCAGAACATTGAAACCTTGTTCATCGCAGCCGACGCTGCCCTCTACCGCGCCAAGGCCGCCGGTCGCAATTGTGTTGAGCTTGGCACCGCCGAAGTCCTTGCGGCGGCACCCGAGCAGCCGAGCCCAACCCAGTCCGAGCGGCGTCATCCGCAGTGAGCGCAGCGTTTGTGGCCCTTAACACCCAGCGATTGAGTTTGATATGCGATCCAATCCGGTCCTGAAGTCACGCTTTGCCTCCCTCAAAACTTCGGGCTTGTTGCCATCGCCCAAAGGCGCGGCGCTGGCTGTGCTGCGCCTGACACAGAAGGACAATTCCACGGCCGCAGAACTTGCCCATGCCGTCGAAGCCGATCCAGCCTTGGTGGCCCGCCTGATCAAGCTGGCCAACAGCTGCCAGTTTGCAGGCACGCGCCCGATTTTGGCGATCCGTGATGCCATCAGCATTCTTGGGCAAAACGCCGTCCGTGGGCTGACGCTGGCGGTCTCGCTGATGGGGCAGCGCCAGGTGCACAGTTGCCCCGGTTTTGATTACGACGCTTTCTGGTCGCGCGCTCTGGCCTGTGCCGTGGCCATGCGCCATGTTTCGGGTCGGGTGCGGGTGGTCCAGGCCGATGAGGCGTTCACGCTGGGCCTGCTGTCCCATGTGGGCGAACTCGGGCTGGCGGGCCTGTTTCCGAAGACCTATGGCGCGGTGCGTTTGTCTGGGGGGGGGCACATGGCGCGTCAGTTGGCCCTGGAGCGTGAAAGGTATGACTTTGACCACGCTGAGTTGACCGCGGAGATGCTGCTCGACTGGGGGTTTCCTGAAGCTTTGGTTGAACCGGCGATGTTGTTTGAGTCGGATGATGCCCCCGCTTCTGGCACGCATTCACGCCTCAGTTTGCTGGTGTGGTTATTGCGTCTGGGTAGCCTGGTGGCGACCATTTGTTTGACCCCAGCCGACAGCCGCCAGACCTGGGTTCAGGATTTGCTGACATTGGGTGCAGAGCAGGGCATTGAGCCTGCCGAATTGTTGACCCTGTGTGATGCCTCCGTGGCGGACTGGGCTGACTGGAGCCGGCTGCTGCAGGTTGACGCGACGACACTCCCTCCCTTTGCCGAGCTGGCCAAGTTGGCACCCGTGGCGTCAATTCAGACACCCACAATGGATTCAGCCGCAGCTCCCGGCTCTGGGGAGCCATCGGCTCATGCGGCTTTTGCGGCAGAGTTTGCCCGGCTGAATCAACGCATCGAAGAGGCACGCCAGCGCGACCTTGCCAACGAACAACGCATGGAGTTGGCGCTTCAGGGTGCTGAGTTGGGCTCTTGGGACTGGCATGTACCCAGCGGTGCCGTGGTGCTCAATGAGCGCTGGTGCAACATCCTGGGTTATCGGTCCAGGGAAATCGTGCCCCATATGGACAGCTGGCGGCAACTGGTACACCCGGACGACCGTGATCGGGTGATCCACGACATGCAGCAGCATTTCAAGGGGCAGACGCCGGGCTACGAGAACGAGCATCGCTTGCGCCATAAAAATGGCAGCTGGATCTGGGTGATGGATCGTGCCAAAGTGGTGGAACGCGCCCCCGATGGGGCACCGCTGCGGGTGGTGGGCACCCACATGGACATCACCCAGCGCAAACACATCGAGACCGAACTGTTGCGTTCCAATGCTGAACTGGAGCAGTTCAGCTACACCATCTCACATGACCTGCGTCAGCCCCTGCGCATGATCAGCAGCTATCTGCAACTGCTGGAAAAAGACCTGGCACCACATCTTGGCGTGCAACAACGTGCCTACTTCGATTTTGCGTTGGATGGTGCGCGTCACATGGACGCCATGATGTTGGGTCTGCTCGACTATTCACGGATCGGACGCCAGGGCGAACCGACCCGCTGGGTCGAGAGCCGGGGCATGGTTGAGCAGGCGCTGCAATTCCTGCAACCCGGCATTCGTGAAACCGGAGCACAAGTGCAATGCCTGGGAGACTGGCCCATGGTGCTGGTCAGCCCGCTGCAGACACTGCGGTTGGTGCAAAACCTGCTGTCCAATGCCTTGAAGTTTCGCGATGCGCAACGTACACCCGACATCCGCCTCACCAGTCACGCAGAGCCTGGTGTCTGGCGTTTCTGTGTGGCAGACAACGGCATTGGGTTTGCACCGTCGCAATCGGGTCGTTTGTTTCAGGTCTTTTCACGCCTGCAGCCACGCACGGCGTTTGAGGGTACCGGTATTGGCCTGGCCCTGTGCCGCAAGATCGCTGAGCATCAGGGCGGACGCATCTGGGCCGAATCCGCCGGGGAGGGCAAGGGAAGCCTTTTTGGCTTTGAACTGCCACAGCGTCTGCCAGGCGCCGAGGTCGACGCGACAAGATCATGAGCGCAGGCAAATTTTCAGAGTTGAGCGGTCACGGGCAACACCAGGCCATGGCCAAGGTGGTACTGCTGATCGAAGACGAACCCGGCGACATTGGCCTGATTCGCCTGCAGTTGTCGCAAGACACTGCTGAGCGTTATGAAGTGCATGTGGCGCAGTCCATGGCACAGGCGCGCCAACTGGTCCAGGCGGGGCGATTCCAGCCCGACGTGGTGTTACTGGACCTGAATTTGCCGGATTCGCGGGGGGTTGAGACGGTGCAGATGTGCCGCGCGCTGATTGACGCCCCTGTCATCGTGCTCACCGGGCTCGATGATCTGGCCGCCAACCAGGCGGCCATCCAGTCCGGTGCTGAAGACTATCTGAGCAAGGGTGGTGAGGCCAAGTATCTGCACAAGGCCTTGCGCTACGCCATGTTGCGCTATCAACGTGATACCGATATGCGGCGTGCCACGGCGGTGCTCACTCAGTCCTACGACGGCATCATGATCACCAATGCAGCGGGTGTCATGGTCGAGGTCAACCCGGCGCTGTGCCGTATCACCGGCTATAGCGCGGCGGAGCTGCTCGGGCATAACCCCAGGATGTTGTCATCAGGACGGCACGATCAGCGCTTCTTTGCCAGCTTGTGGCGCGATGTGCTTGACAAGGGGGCCTGGCAAGGTGAGTTGGTGAATCGCCACAAGGCCGGTCATCTGTATTACGTCGACGAGTCCATTACCTTGTGCCGCAATGGGGCCGGACGTATACAGCAGTTCATTGCTGTGGTCAGCGACATCACCGAACGTCGTGCCGCCCAGGAGGCGCTGCAACGCAACAACACCTTGTTGCAGGGCATTCTGGACAGCATTCCGGTCGCCTTGTGCGCTTTTGACCAGGATCTGAACCTGATCGCCAAGAATGGGCTCTACCAAAGTGGACTGGATTTGCCAGACCACTTGTTTCAGCCAACACCCGTCAGTTTTGAGCGCATTTTGCAGTTCCAGATCGCACTGGGTGAGTTTGGTTCGGGCGATCAGCGTGAAATTATGGCGGAGCGCCTGTCACAGATCCGCCAGGGGCTGGCACTTCAGTACGAGCGCACGCGTCCCAACGGAACTGTGCTCGATATCCGTTCTGCCCCGATGCCTGGCGGTGGCTTTGTCACCACCTTCAGCGATATCACCGAGCGCCAGCGTGCACAGGGTCAGGCGATGCAGAACATGCAACTGTTGCGTGGTGCCATCGACTCCATTGACGAGGCCTTTGTGATCTTCGATGCAGACGACCGCTTGTTGTACTGCAATGAGAAGTACCGTCGACTTTACGCGCTGGCCTCGGATGTGATTTCGCCTGGCGCACGTTTTGAGGACATTGTGCGCATCGGTGCCCAGCGCGGACAGTACCCCGATGCAGCGGGCCAGGTGGACACCTGGGTAGCGCAACGTGTGGCCTTGCATCAGGGCGCTGACCGCTCCATGTTGCAACGCCTGTCGGATGGCCGGATTCTGCGCGTCATTGAGCGACGGTTGCCCGACGGCTGCTCAGTGGGCTACCGCATTGACATCACTGACCTGGTTCGTGCCACCGAGGAGGCGCAAGCGGCCAACATTGCCAAAAGCCGCTTTCTGGCCACCATGTCGCATGAAATACGCACACCGATGAACGGCATTTTGGGAATGGCGCAGTTGCTGAACCAGATCGGCCTGAGCGAGCGTGACCGACAGGAGTACGCGCGGACTGTGCTCAGTTCCGGACAGTCGCTGCTGGCTTTGCTCAACGATATTCTCGATTTGTCCAAAATCGAGGCCGGGCGCATGGAACTGGACTGTGCAGCGGTGTCACCCGCCGAGTTGTTGCAGGAAACCGTGGCCCTGTTTTCCGGCGCTGCAAAAAACAAGGGTTTGCTGCTGGAGCAGCAGTGGCTGGGGCAGTCGGGCGCACGTTATCTGACCGATGCTTACCGACTGCGGCAGATGCTGTCCAATCTGATTGGCAATGCCATCAAGTTCACCAGCCAAGGGCAGGTCCGGATCGAAGCCACTGAACTCGACCGTGTGGACAGCAAGGCGGAGCTTGAGTTCGCGGTCACCGACACCGGTATCGGCATTGCCCACGACAAACAGTTGCAATTGTTTGAGGCGTTTTCCCAGGCTGACAGTTCCACCACCCGCGAATATGGTGGCTCCGGCCTGGGCTTGTCGATCGTCAGCCGTCTGGCCAGCCTGTTTGGCGGCACTGTGGGTGTCGAAAGTGAGCCGGGCCAGGGTGCCAGATTTTGGTTTCGGGTTGGTGCCGAAGTGGCGCCGTCGCAGCCACTGCCGGTGGGCGAGTTGGTCCCGGCGCTCAACCCGGCGGCCAGCGCGAGCGCCTCGAGCCAGCAGTTTGCCGGAACCATTCTGGTGGCTGAGGACAATCCGGTGAATTGCATGGTGATCGAGGGCTTGCTGGGCACCCTGGGGCTGAGTGTGGTTGTGGTGGGTGACGGCGCGCAGGCGGTCGCGGCGCTGGCGCAGGGTGATTTGCCGGATCTGGTGCTGATGGACCTGCACATGCCGGTGATGGACGGCTATACCGCGACGCTGAGCATTCGGCAGCACGAGCAGAGCACCGGGCGCAAGCGGGTTCCCGTGATTGCGCTGACAGCCGACGCCTTTGAAGACGACCGCCTGCATTGCCTGTCGGTTGGCATGGATGATTTTTTGACCAAACCGATCGGACTGGAGGCACTGCGGCAAGCCCTGGCCAAATGGCTGGTGGTCAGCGTCGAAGCCGGTCATCGGTCGGAGGTCCCGCCGCGTGGGGCCGAACTGCAGGACTCGCCGCACCTCCAAGGCATGCTCGACCATACCCGGGCCCTGTTGGCGTTGCACAAATACGATGCCATCGAGCAGTTTGAGGCACTGCAGCAAGCGGCGGCGCGGTCGACGCTGGCGGCGGTCCTGGGTGAAGCGGCACCATTGGTGAAGGCCTTGCGTTTTGAAGATGCACTGACTTTGCTGCAGTCGGTGTCGATCTGGCCCGAAGTCTGATAAGCTGAACGCATCATGGATGCCCCCAAGCCCAAAGTACTGGCCATTGACGACACCCCGGTCAATCTGCTGACCCTGGGGGCGGCGTTGAAGTCCGAGTTTGACCTGCAGCTGGCAACTTCCGGACCGATGGGCATCCAGCTTGCCTTGCAGGACCCACCTGACCTGATCCTGCTTGACATCATGATGCCCGGCATGGACGGCTTTGAAACCTGCCGACGCCTCAAGGCAGAACCCACGCTGAGCGAGATACCGGTTGTTTTTGTCACCGCGCTGCACGAACTGGACGCCGAGGTGAAAGGCCTTGAACTCGGTGCCGCCGACTACATTACCAAGCCGATCCAGGTCGAAACCGCACGCCAGCGCATCCGCAATCTGGTGGAGCGTGAGCAGTTGCGCCGCGAGGTGATGGCCCAGCGCGACCAGCTGATCACCGAAGTTGCCAACCACATGCGGACCCAGGCCAGCCTGAAACGGCTGACCGTGGCGATCGAGCAAAGTGCCGCTTCTGTGGTGATCACCGATCTGGACGCCCGCATTGAATACGTCAACCCACATTTCACCACCGTCACTGGGTACCGTGCGGCTGAAGTGATCGGGCAGAACCCGCGCCTGTTGCAGTCCGGCCTGACGCCGGGCAGTGTATATGTACAGATGTGGGCGCAGGTGACTGCTGGCAGGGCCTGGAAAGGTGAGCTGGTCAACAGGCGCAAATCGGGCGAGGTCTATTGGGAAGATTGTCAAATTGCGCCGGTCAAGGACAGCACCGGGACGGTGACCCATTACGTCGCGGTGAAGACCGATATCAGTGCGCGCAAACAGGCCGAAGCCAAGCTGCAGCTTGCTGCCGGTGTGTTTGCCAGTGCCCGCGAGGGCATCTCGATCACCGAACTGGACGGCACCATTGTCGACGTCAACGATGCCTTCACCCGCATCACGGGCTACAGCCGCGATGAGGTGATCGGTCAGCACACGCGCCTCTTGAGTTCCGGCCATCAGAACAAGGAGTTCTATCAGCTGATGTGGGAGCAGCTGGTCAGCAAGGGACACTGGTACGGTGAGATCTGGAACCGGCGCAAGAGCGGCGAGGTCTATGCGGAGATGCTCGCCATTTCCACCGTGTTGAACGCGCAGGGTGAACCGCAAAATTACGTGGCGCTGTTCTCTGATATCACCGCGATGAAAGAGCACCAGCGGGAGCTGGACCACATTGCCCATTACGATGTGCTGACAGGTTTACCGAACCGCGTCTTGCTGGCGGACCGGCTGCGCCAGGGCATGAATCAGGCGCAACGGCGTGGCCAGCAACTGGCGGTGATCTTTCTGGATCTGGATGGTTTCAAGGTGATCAACGACAGTCATGGGCATGAAGCAGGTGATCTGCTGCTGATGACGGTGGCGCGGCGCATGAAGCAGACGCTGCGCGAAGGCGACACCTTGGCGCGTATTGGCGGAGACGAGTTTGTCGCGGTGCTGCTGGACATGGAGAACACCGCAGCGAGTCTGCCACTGCTCAATCGACTGCTCGAAGCGGCCGCACAACCGGTGCAATTGCTGAACGTGTCACTCAAGGTGTCGGCCAGCCTGGGTGTGACCTTTTACCCGCAAAGCCTCGACATTGATGCCGAGCAGTTGCTGCGCCAGGCTGACCAGGCCATGTACCAGGCCAAACTGGCCGGCAAAAACCGCTTTCACCTGTTCGATACCGCGCAAGACAGTGGTCTGCGCAGCCACCATGAGAGCCTGAAGCGCATTCGCCAGGCGCTGCTGGGCAATGAACTGTTGTTGCACTACCAGCCCAAAGTCAATATGCAAACCGGCAAGGTGATGGGTGTCGAAGCACTGCTGCGCTGGCAGCACCCAGAGCTGGGTATGCAAATGCCCGGCTCCTTCCTGCCCACGGTGGAGGACCACCCGTTGGCAGTTGAAGTGGGTGAATGGGTCATTGAGACCGCACTGCAGCAGATCGAAAACTGGCGGGCACAGGGGTTTGATGTGAGTGTCAGCGTGAATGTGGGCGCGCGCCAGTTGCAACAAATGGACTTTGCCGCTCGCTTGGGCCAGATCCTGGCGCGCCACCCCGAGGTGAATCCGTCCAACCTGGAGCTCGAAGTGCTGGAGACCAGTGCGCTCGAAGACATTGCCGGTGTGTCGCAGGTGATCAAGCAATGCTCCGACATGGGTGTGGAGTTTGCCCTGGATGATTTTGGTACCGGGTACTCGTCGCTCACCTACCTGAAGCGTCTGCCGGTCAGCACGCTCAAGATGGATCAGAGCTTTGTACGCGACATGCTGATCAATGCCGACGATCTGGCGATTCTCGAAGGGGTCATCGGGCTGGCCAAGGCATTCCAGCGAACGGTGATTGCCGAGGGTGTGGAAACCGTGGAGCACGGAGTGCAACTGCTCAAGCTCGGCTGCTATCTGGCGCAGGGTTATGGCATTGCCCGGCCGATGCCGGCACAAGACCTGCCAGCCTGGGCCGCCCGCTGGAAGCCTGACCCGTCTTGGACCCGGATTCCATAACAAATGTGTTCCTGGCGCATGTTTGACTAGTGATCTAAGCTATATATTAAGTAGCTTCTTGGCCTATGGAAGTGGTCACGGTTTTTTGATCCGCCGCAAGGGTGCTCGTCAGACCTGCAAGTAAAATGTCAGCATTGAACGCTAGTCCCCCCTGATGGGTCAGCCAACCTGCCGCACGCTAACTGCAGCCCGGCGGACTCAACGAGTGTGTTTTTGTTTAACTCCTGGAGAAAAGTATGACGATCAAGATTGGTATCAACGGCTTTGGCCGTATCGGACGTAACGTATTGCGCTCGGCCCTGCAGAGTTTTCCTGACATCGAAGTGGTGGCCATCAACGACCTGCTCGAACCCAACTACCTCGCTTACATGTTGCAGTACGACTCGGTACATGGGCGCTTCAAGGGTGAGGTGTCGGTAGAAGGCAACACCTTGACCGTCAATGGCAAGAAAATTCGCCTGACGCAAGAAAAAGACCCCACCAACCTGAAGTGGAACGAAGTCGGTGCCGACATCGTGATCGAATCCACCGGCATTTTCCTGGACAAGGCCGGTGGTGAAAAACACCTGGCCGCCGGTGCCAAGAAGGTGATCTTTTCGGCACCTTCCAAAGACGACACCCCGATGTTTGTGTTTGGCGTCAACGACAGCACCTACGCCGGCCAGGCCATCGTCAGCAACGCGTCGTGCACCACCAACTGTCTGGCCCCGCTGGCCAAGGTGATTCATGACAAGTTTGGCATCAAGCGCGGCCTGATGACCACCGTGCACGCAGCCACTGCGACGCAAAAAACGGTCGACGGCCCGAGCAACAAAGACTGGCGCGGTGGCCGCGGCATTCTGGAAAACATCATCCCCAGCAGCACCGGTGCTGCCAAAGCCGTGGGTGTGGTGATTCCATCGCTTAACAAGAAGCTCACCGGCATGTCTTTCCGTGTGCCGACCAGCGATGTATCGGTTGTGGATTTGACCTGTGAACTCAATACCGCTGCCACCATGGCCGAAATTTGCGCTGAAATCAAGGCCCAGTCCGAAGGTGCCATGAAGGGTGTGCTGGGTTACACCGACGAAAAGGTGGTGGCCACCGATTTCCGTGGCGAAACCC